>CALUKL010000179.1 GCA_944321195.1 uncultured Alistipes sp. | reverse complement strand
GTCGAGAAGGAGACGGTTTCGGTACCGATCACACCGGTCTGGAAGTAATCCTCCACGGGGTCGTAGCCCGATTGTTCGGCAGCGGAGAGCAGTTTGCCCCAGCTGCGGTCGGTACTGTTGGCGCGGGGGTCACCCGTGCCGTAGCGGTTCTGGAATGCCGGGGTCACCAGCGGCGAGGAGACCTCCGTCGTGCTGGTGACGGTCAGCGACGTAAAACCGGCCTTGCCTTTCTTGGTGGTGATGACGATGGCGCCGTTCGAGGCATGGCTTCCGTAGAGGGCCGCAGCGGCGGCACCCGTCAGCACCGACACCGATTCGATGTCCTCGGGGTTGATATCGGCCACGGCCTCCGACGTACCGGCCGAATCGAATTCCGTACCGCCCTCGCCCGAGAGGTTGTACATCGGCACGCCGTCGATGACGTAGAGGGCGTTCGACGACTGATCGATGCCCTTCGTACCGCGCATGACGACCTTCGAGGCGCCGCCGACACCCGACGATGAAGCGTTGATGTTCACACCGGCGACCTTGCCCGAGAGCGAGTTGATAAAGTTAACATCCTTGTTCGAGACGATATCCTCCGAGGCGACCTGCTGAACGTTGTACGAGAGAGCCTTTTCCGAGCGTTTGATACCGAGGGCGGTCACCACGACGGCATCGACCGCCTGCGCCTCCTCGTGCAGCGTAAAGTTGAGTTCCGAGCGATTGCCCACGGCCATCTCTACGGGCTGATATCCCAGGAAGTTGACCACCAGCACGGCGGGAGCATCCGAAGCGGGAATCTCCAGGGCATAGGCGCCATTGATGTCGGTGCTGACGCCGACGGTGGTTCCCTTGAGCAGGACCGAAGCTCCGATGACGGGCATTCCCTGCGCATCGGTCACCACGCCCCGAACGGACGAGGGACCGTGCCCTGTACGGGCGGCGGGCGTAAGCAGGATCACTCCGCTCGATTTGATCTGATAGGAGATGTTCGTTCCCTCGAAGAGTTTCCGGAGAGCCTCCTCCAGCGGGCACTGGTTCACGTGGATATCCACCGGACGTTTGAGATCGATGTCGGGGTTGGGAACGAAATGATAGTTGGTTTGCGATTCGATCTGCCGGATCAGTTCCGCCAATTCGGTTTGGGTACCCTGGAGCGTCACCAGCGTTTTGTTCTCCTGGGCTGCCGCGGATGTACCGCAGAGCATCAGAACCAGCAGACAGAATGGCATGAACAGCTGTTTGATTTGAAGAATCAAATTATTATTCATACTTTTGTAATAAAGTTCATTAGTAGGTTTCTTTTGACTTTTGAATCTTTCCGCGCAGTCCCCGAGTGTTGCAGCATTCGGGGATCTGTCGTCTTCGGGCGGAGAGGATTCCGGACTTACATCCTGCTCGGCATAGGCATTTCGGTTTTAGGATTGGACATTCGGTTTATTCGGTTTCTTTTCGTTTCATCGGAGACAGGCCGCAGACTTTGCCCGGCGGATCAGCGGATCACGATTTCATTGGTTTCGACATTGCGCGTATAGGTGAAGCAGTAGGAGGCCTGGAGAATTTCCAATGCATCGTCGATACCGTCCGAGATGCGGATCTTGCCCCATTGATAGCGACGGTCGGCACCCTCGATGGAGCCCACGACCTCGATACGGGCTCCGAATACCCGGCCGAACTCTTCGACGAGATCGTTGAAATTTTTGTTTTTCAGGCTGATATATCCTTCAGGCCAGAGATATTCGTCGTGATCGTCGATGTGCGACAGCCGAAGTTTACCGTTCTCGAGACTCACGACGTCATCGGGATTCATGAGGATCTGCTGTCCGTCGACACGGCTGGTGATGCGCACCTGCCCCCGCAGCAGAGCGGTGGAGAAGCGGCCGTTCTCCTCGTCGGCCACGACATTGAATTTCGTACCGAGAACCTCAATGTCGCAGGCATAGGTTTCGACGACAAAGGGGCGGTCGGGATCCTTCGTCACGTCGAACATCACCTCGCCGGAGACCTTTACCCGTCGTTCGTTGCGTCCGAAAAGGATCGGATACTCGACACGGGCGCTGGAGTTGAGCCACACCTGCGTACCGTCGGCCAAGGTAGTATTCATCCGCTGCCCGGCCGGAGTCTGGATCGAGAGCATCTGCTCGGAGAGAGTTTCCATCTTCCGGCTGTAGAGCGACAGTCCGACGACCACTCCCACGGCGATCACGGCTGCTGTCTGCAGGGCGATGCGAACGACGCGGCGCCAGGGGATCACACGTCCGCGAGGGGTGAAGTTCCGGGTCCGGGAGGTTCGGGTGTCGGCAGCAGCCTCAACGGCGGCAGGCAGATGCAGTGTCAGGGCCAGAAACATGCGACGTTCCTGCTCCAGCTCCTTGAAATGTTGCGGATCGGAGGCGGCCCACTCGGTGACCAGCTTCCGCTCCTCGAAAGAGGCCTCGCCTCTCACGTATCGACGTATCAATTCTTTTTCCACGCTTATAAGACAAGCGGGTCGCACGAATTCGCCGGAAAAAAGGTCTAAATATGCAAATAAAATTTTTTAAGAATAAGACAACCTCACAGCATATTGATCAACCGTCTGTATTTCAACACATTCTCGTCCGCCCCTCAAAAACGGACATGCGTCAGGATCCGATCGACAGCCAGACCGACACCGGGTCCGTAGCCCAGCAGCAGGAGCAGACGGCTCAAGGTTTCGCGCAGCATGCGGATGCTTTTCCGGTTTTCGTGATCGATTTTGGCCGGCGAGACACCGAGGCGGGCCGCAATCTCCTTGTAACTGCAGCCTTCGTAGCGGAAGAGGCGGAAAATTTCCCGTTGGAGTTCGGGCATGCGTTCGAGAGTTTGCCGGATGGCGGTTTCGATCTCGGGGGCAAAGAGCTCCTTGACCTCCAGACCGTTCAACGAGCGGATCTCGAGATCGATCTGACGGATGTGATCGTCGTAGAGTTCCTGGGCGATATTCAGGGCCCGTTTGCGGCGGTTGAGCCAGTTCAGACACTGGTTCTTGACGATCATGAAGATATAGGCTGCAACATTGGGGCAATCCTCGATGCGTCCCTCGCGGCAACGCTCCAGGTAGATGCAGAAACTCTCCATCACCAGATCTTCAGCCACAACACGATCGCAGACATAGCTTCGGGCCATGGCCTCGAAACGCGGCTTGTACTGTTCGAAGAGTTCGGAGAAGTTTTCGGGTCCCATTTTCTCGTATCGGAAAAAGCATTACAAAGATACAACATTTTTTTCAAAGCGGGAGAGCCCCCAACAATCAATCGGGGAAAGCGGAGATATCGTGCCGTTTCGGCCGACGAACATTCCCGCAACAACTCGCCATCCCCGTCCGCGAAGCCTTTGCGACATGAAAAGCCGCAAAAAACGGAGTTTGCGAGACCATCCGACCGAAATTCGTGCGATATTTGCAGCGTGATTTGAGCATCGAATCCTATGAAAAAGAAAATTCTGTTTCTGCATGGCTTCTTCGCCTTGGGAGCCTGCGCTCCGGCCCGTGTGCTGGCACACTATTTCGAGGGGCGTGCCGAGGTCGTGTCGCCCGATCTGCCGATGCACCCGCAGCAGGCACTCGACTTTCTGCGGCAACTCTGCGCGACGGAACATCCCGACGTCGTGGTTGGCAACAGCAACGGCTCGTTTCTGGGTCAGATTCTGGTTTCGGAGAACGGACTGCCGGCCTTGCTGGGGAATCCGCACCTGGAGATGTCGCGCTTTCTGAGCGAACGGATCGGCACCCATGAATACAAAACACCCCGGGCCGACGGCCGCCAGCAACTGACCATCGATCAAGCGTTGGTCGACGAATTCGCCGCCCTGCAACGCCACCAGTGGGACCACTGCCGGCCGGAATATCGCGACCGGGTGTGGGGGCTGTTCGGTCAGAACGACACGGTAGCCCATTACGAATCGCTCTTCCGCGAACACTACGACCAGGTCTACCACTTCCCGGGCGGGCATACGCCCACCGATGAAGAGGTCCTCACCTACTATGCGCCGCTTGCGGAACGCCTGCTGACGCTCCAGCTCCACTGAGCAAACGGACGGGGGCATCGGGCACGTCGTCCCTACCCCTCCCGACACAAGAATGCCCCGAGGAGATCCCCCGGGGCATTCCGTATTTTCAGGAGAGGTTCCGTTCTTACCACCACCCGCTTATCCAGCACAAAATCCGGGCGCCGGCCGCCACAAAACAATTCGCAAACCTCTTCCGTTCTGAGCCGTACCCGTAGTGACAGCCAGTGTAGCAAGCCGGACCAGACAGAGATTTAGGAATCGTTTCATAGGCAGTATGGGTTATGGACGGAGCCATTTCGCTCCGCGGTTAATCAATCAGTCGAGAGTGCCTTGCGCAGACGATACAACAGCAGGCTGTAGTGGGCGCGGTCGGCCGCCGGAGCCGACACGGCCTTGCCGGCGAGCAGACGCTCGCAACGTCGGGCCGTTTCATACCACAAGGTCGGGGTTTCGTCGATGGCGCTGATGCCCACCCGCTTCTGCCAGTTGTAACCGGCCTTGCCGAACATTCGTTCGCCGACCGTCTCCCAGCCGTATTCGGTGACGGCACGATCGAGCAGTTCCCCGTCGAACGGCATTTCGGTCTGGAGTCTGAACTGACGCTGCGAGGGACGGAAAGCCGCCTCGGCCATGAGGATCTTGGCGCCGGTCTGAGCCTTGCTCTGCGGGGCGAAGGCCGAGATACAGGCCGCCACGAACTGGCTTTGCATCGTTCGTTCGGCAGCCGTCAGGCGTTTGTTGGCGCGGGTCGATTTCCAGACCCGGTCGTAGATGTCGCCGAGGAATTCGTCAGGCGTATAGGCTTCACCACGGGCGATGTGGGCCGACAGCACCACGGACTTCATCTTGTCGAGCAGATCCGAGAAGGTTTCGGCAACAAAATCGGGTTGATTGGCCACGTGCAGCGAAAGATGCTCTCCCAGCGGCGTGCGGTCAATCCAGCCGCTGTCGGCGATGCAGTCGAGAATCCAACGCACGGCGCGACGCTGCTGTTCGGCGTCGACGGCCTCGGCCCGCGCACGATCCGGCTGATCATAGAGTTTGATACCGCCGACATTCAGAAGCACGGCCTGTACGTAGCGGTCATACTGCTTCAGCAGCGCGCCATAGAGCTCCTCGCGATGCTGATAATCGGCATCGTCCGTATCCGTGATCCACGCGTCGAGGTTCGAGAGGATGTACTTCAGGTTGGCCACGCCGTAGTCGGAAGCCAGCATGGCGTCATCACCCAGATCCTCCTCGATGGCCGTCGGATCGCAGCGGAACGAAACCTGCTGCCGGCCGTAGCGATAGCGCGGATCGCCGGTATGCTCTTCGATCCAGCCTTCGAGCACGGGACGCTCCTCCTCCATGCCGGCGGCCTCGAAGATCGGCGCATAGGCATACTTCACCAGATAGTAGTCGTAGACACCGAGGTCGGGCGGCGTAAGCGCCACGCCCTTGTCCTCGGGCTGAGCCACATAGTTGAAGCGGGCATAGTCCATGATCGAGGGGGTGGTCCCATATCGGCGGGTGAATGTGGCGCTGCGGAGCGAATCGACCGGGTAGGCGGCCGAAGCGGCCATGTTGTGCATGAAGCCCAGACAATGTCCCACCTCATGGGCGAGGACATATTCGAGCGACTCCTCCATGACTTCATCGGGCATGCGCACGGCGCGGACCCGCTCGTCGACCTGGGCCGTCTGGCAGAAACGCCAGTTGTTGATCAACTTGGCGACGTCGTTGTAGACGATCACCGAGGCGTTGATGATCTCGCCCGTTGAGGGGTCGACCCACGAGGGACCCATGGCGTTGCTGACGGACGTCGGGACGTAGCGCACGCAGGAGTATTTCAGGTTGTCGGGATCGAATTCGGGATCGTCCTTCGGGAAGTCCTCCACGCGGACGGCGTTTTTGAAACCGATGGCTTCGAAGGCCTTGTTCCAGCGCAGGATGCCGCGGCGGGCAGCCTCACGCCACAGTTCCGGGAAGGCGCTGTCGACATAGAAGACGATGGGCTGCACGGGCTCCGAGAGTTCGCCACGGCGCATGGCGGCCGAATCACGCGGTTCGAGCCTCCAGCGGTTGACCACCGAATAGGTCTCGATCTTGTCGGAGCGCGAATTGAGGCTCTTGCGATTGGTCAGGAAGGTGCCGATGCGGCTGTCGGCCGGGCGGGACTTCATCTTCCGTTCGGGCAGCAGCAGAATGGTATGCGTGGTCTGGACGTTGACCGGAGCATCGCGCAGCACGGTGAGCAGCCCCAGGAACGACGTGGTGACCGAGTAGGAGAGCGTCGATTTGATCGAGACATTGTCGTCGAAGGCCTTGAGCTGATCGAAGGTGGATCGGTCGGACTTGAGGCTCGACTTGATCGTCAGCCCCATGGCCGAGCGGGAGCCCAGCGGCGAGAGGTCGTCGAACGACCGGAAGAGCGACGTGGCGTCGAAGACGATATTCTGTTTGTCGTCCGATTCGCAGAACCACTTGGAGCCGCCCCAGACGGTGGGTTCGAGATTGGCGAGCCGGAGATTCCGGTCATTGAGCGAATCGGGTACGTCCAGATCGGGCAGCACGGCGATCTTTTCCAGGTAAATGCTGCTGTCACGCTCGACAAACCGACCATGGAACGGGTCCTGAGCCTTGTAGCCGATCGTTGCCACGTCGGTATCGCTCGTTCCGGTGACCGTAGCGGCAATCAGCAATTCACGTCCGAGGTATTTGCGCGGGATCTCGATATAGAGTTTTCCGCCGACCTTGTGCAGGGTCAGAAAGGGGCCCTGAGCCGTCACGCACCCTTTTTCAGTCGAAAAAGTTTTCTTGTACTTCGAGACCTTGGGTTTTGAGGTTTCGGTCTGCTCGGTCTTGTCTTTCTTTTTGGAGCGTTTCTTGGCCCACACGGGAGACTGACCGGCCATCAGGAAACAAAAGATTAAAATTAGAAAAATTCGCCACTTCATATCACACACGATTTTCACACGGTTTGCACAAAAAGATTTATTTCCCAAAGATACGTCAATAGAATGACTTTTTATTCCACATCCCCATAATACATCAATCCGGTTACAATTTTCAATCCCGACCAGCATTCCGAAACGGAGAAAAAGCGTATATTTGCAATTGAATATTGTGTAATAATGCAATTTTTTGTATTATTAAAACCCTGAAGCTTGGGGTTGTATTTGACCGAACGGCCATAAATCGGCAATTTTGCCGGTGAAGGGAACCGGCCGGCGTTCATCCGGAAGAGGCGACAGCCACAGCGAAGAGGCCCGAACGGCATTCGAAACGCGGCACAGCGCTCCGGAGATCCGACCCTGCAACGGCGAGACCATCAAAACAACCGAACATATGTATGTACCCAATCACCTGAAATGGAGGATCCTCCTGGCACAGGAGCTCAAACAAGTCTACTTCGAACGGGAGAACTCGCACCGCAACTGCAAACGGATCTTCGAACTCTACGGCCGCTACCTGCTCGGAACGACCTACGACACGTTTCTGAACTACATCAACCAGTTGAAGTACGAAATCAACAGCCTCAAGCTGCCGCCCTACATCATAGCGGCCATCGGGTTGCTCGAACCGCTGCGGATTGCCAGCGAACGCCTGCGGCTGCGCAAGCTGAACGCGTCGTGGACGCTGTTGGAGATTGCGGAGGAGACGCTCACCATACTCCGCGAACGCGCAAACGTGAACCACAACATGCATCCTGTCAACTGAAAGTCCGGAAACGCAGGCATCGGATCTGCCTGCAACCGATGTCATACAACAAGCCCCTGCCACAACGTGACAGGGGCTTGTCCAATTAAAGAGAGACCCCAACGGGAGAATCTCGAGCGGAAAGAAGGAAACATGAACTTTTCATGTAATCCACTCTATACCAGACTATTAAATTGAGTGCCGGTGTAAAATGACACTATCTGTTACCAAGTGTTCAGATTTAAGTTGTTTTACATCCGAAAACGCAAGTCCGGTGAAGCAACAAAAACAAAAAATATCGCGGATCTGCGCCAAGCGAGGAATCGAAATTTTTTTACTTAAAAG
>CALUKL010000178.1 GCA_944321195.1 uncultured Alistipes sp. | reverse complement strand
TTTTCTGTATGGAACAGTCTCTTCAAAGTCCTCTTCCAGAGGGCGGATATCCGTGAAATTTATAATCAGCCGACAACTCCCGTTAGTGTTCCGGAGGCGGGTTCTGTCGAGCAACCTACTTTATGGTCAAATTTCTCCGGACAGCAGTGTCATAATTCAAGTATTAAAAAATTTGGACGGCAAAACTTTTTTAGGGGAAAATAACTATTTTTTCTTGGGTAAAAGTTTCGCGAGATCCGGATCGGCCTCGATGCGAGCGATCTCCCGGCGGACGATCTCTGCAACGTCCGCCTTGACCCGGTAATAGTTCTCCCGGACAATCTCCTCCATGTGATCCTTGCCGTCCTCGCCGACAAAAGAAGATATTTCGGGAATGGGGACATAGGCTGCTGTTTCCGCCTTGACCTTGTCGTTGTCGATGACGATCTCGGCATGGAAGATTTTCTGCTCGATACGCTCGTCGAAATTGTCGGCCACCGAACCGACGAACATGCCTTGCGTGAGGTTGGAGATTTTCGAGGCAGGGATCAGCGTTTCCAGTTGCGTATTGGTCGAAGTCGTAACGTTCTCGTTGGACACCGAATGCGACTCGCGCAGCTGGACGATCTTGCCGAAGCGCTCCGACAGCGTGCGAGCCGTATCGCCCACGACCTGCCCCGAAAAGATATTACCCACGGTATTGATGATGACCTTCGACTCCTTCTCCCCGTAGTCGCGCTCCAACTGCGAAAAATCCTGGATGCCCAAGCAGACAGAAACCTTGTTCGAGCGAGCCGTGGCTATGAGGTTATCCAGCCCCCGGATGTAGATCGTAGGCAGCTCGTCGATGATGAGCGACGATTTCAATTTACCCTTTTTATTGATAAGCCGGATCAGGCGACTGTTATACAGTCCCAGCGCCGCACCGTAGATGCTCTGGCGGTCGGGGTTGTTGCCCATGCAGAGGATTTTCGGCTCCTCGGGATTATTGATGTCCAGCGTAAAATCATTGCCCGTAAGCACCCAGTAGAGCTGCGGAGAGATCATGCGCGAAAGGGGAATTTTCACCGATGCCACCTGTCCCCTGCAACTGGTCCTGCGCATTGCTTTTCCATGCGTCCACAAACGGCGAAAGATAGTTTTCCAGTTCCGGATAGGACGAAAGGATCGGGAAAATCTTATCGAGGGGCTGACACAAAAACTCGATGGCATGCGGGAAAGTACAATAACGCCCGTTGTCATAGATTTTCAGGTACCAGATAATCGCGGCCAGCAAGATGACGGCCGAATCGGTGAAGAAGTCGCCCTGCTTGTCCACCCACGTCTTATTGAGGTTCAGAAGCGTGACGTAGGCGCTTTCGTAGGCATCCGAGATGTCGTCCATGAAGCGGGCGTCAATGGGATTGCAGCGGTTCGAGCGGCGGGGATCGTCGAAATTGATGATGCAGAACTTCGGTTTGACAGCGTATCGGTCCAGATGCCGGAGCAGATGGTTGTAGGCGATGCGGGTAAGGTCGTCGAACTTATAGTCGTAGACGAGCATCGAGAAGCCCTTCTCGATATGCTGTTTGATATAGTTGTTCAATACCGCATAGCTCTTACCAGAACCGGGTGTTCCGAGAATCAGGGTCGCACGAAACGGATTGATGACGTTGATCCAGCCTCGACGCCATTGGGATTTATAGCGGTAACGGGTAGGCAGATTGACCGAATACTCATTGCAGAGATATCGTTCCTCCTGAAAAAAACTTTCGTTATCGTCGTTGAACGGATCATTGGCAAGAGGTTGTTTCAGAAGACGACGAAGCCAGACTCCGGCAGCCAGCAGGCAGAGGTACCCGGCGGCAAGGGTCAGGATATAACTGCCGACCCGCAAGCCGTTGGCAACTGGCAGGATGAGCAGGAAGTCATTGAGGAAGAACAGCGGGAAGCCGATGCATGCGGCCCAGGCGATATGCTGCTGCGAAACTTTGCCGTTGCGGACGCTCTTTGTGCCGTAGCAGCCCAGGGCGAGAAACAGAAAGGCGCAGAGCTTGGTAATCACGGACCGAGAGAACAGACCTGTCGCCTGCTGGATGTTCAGCAGGATGCGATCGGCAATGGCGTGGGTCAGAACGCAGTCGGCCCACCATTCATAGCAGAACCAGTAGGCGTTCAGAACGAGGAAAAAGACACCGAGACCGCGGGTGAACTGCACGATGCTTTCGAGCGCCCGTAAATCATCTTCTTGTTGCATGGCAGAGGGATTTTAGGGGTAAAAATACAACTATCCGCTGCGGCTCCGGCTTCGATGTCCGCTTCAGTCCGTCTCTGTCCGCTCCGCATAAAAAACGAGGCTATCTAACAAGTTCCCGAAAATGAAAATCGCCCCCGTCAGAACAAGCTCTGACAGGGGTGAAATCGTAAAATTCAGACTTGTTAGACAGTCCCGTAATGACAATGGGAATAGACTGCCTATCGCTGGCTGTATGCGATCAGATTGTTGCGCAGGATGTCGAGAAAATGCGTCAGCCGCAATTTGCGGTTGATGAGTGTATTGCGACACTGTTCCGGATTATTGATCCGGACATTGAAAGTTCTGGAAAGCACATCGACAAGTGTCGTCAGATCAACTCGTGTGCCGTCGACGCGGCGTATGGCTCCGGAGAGGTGCAGTGCCGTTGTCAGTTCCATGATATCCGTAGGCGTGAATTGCTCGGAGAGGAACAGCGGCGATTTGGGGAATTCGACCGATACCGGGTCGGTAATGGACGGATAACGAAGCCGGGTAAAGACTAAACGGATTTCGAAATTCGTCAGCAGAAGCGCTGATTTGAGCAACAATGCTTGCGGAAACTCCTTCTCGACAATCCGTCTTTGCAATCGCATCAGGCGGGATTGTAGGCGGGCAAGTTCGTGCAGCAGGTCGAGAGGCGATTTACGGGATTGAGAAATAAGGCTATGAAGCATGTCGATGAATTCTTCGTAAGCCGTATGAAAGGCTGTGAACTCCGCATCCGACAATCGACGGTTAAGCTGTGTGTCAAGCATGTCGATAAATTGATTTTTGTCCGAGTTTTCCATAATCTGGTTCATAAAGAATTTAGATGGTTTGCTTCGTAAAAATGGGAATTTTTGCGATGCCGAATTGCACGTCCGGATATCCGGACGGATATAAAAAATCGAAAAAAATCATTCATCTTCCTTATTCAAGGAATAAAGCAGTGCCTCGGTAAATTTCGTGCGATCCTTCTTGCGTTCCAGAACACGGCGTTTAACATCGGTCGGATCACCGAGTTTGACATGTAATGTATCCTCGAAGACCCGGACGACCAAATTGAACGGAGCGTCCCTGCCATCTGCTAAAATAACTGGCTTTGGAATCATCCGATCAAATCCGCATAATATTTCTGACAGGTTGATCGCATGATATTGTCCCGACCAAAACAAAGGAGAAGAAATCGGGAGCGCATTTGAAATAAAGTGCTCTGGATAACGAAACTTATAGTCGATAATTTGCTGTTCCAAGGCAAGAAATCGTTCTGCCTGATAAATAAAGCCCGTGATATATCGGGGCAAACGCTTTTCTACAAATTGTCCTCGAATCAATTCCAAGCGGGCATGTGTATAACTCAACATGCGTAAGGTCGATTGGAGATCATCCTGGTTACAACGTTCAATAACGATTCGAATAAATTCATCGAAAAGAATGCACAAATCATCGAAAGGAAGTACAGTCGTGGAAACAGTTGTCATTAATGACAGAAAAAAACGAGTTTGCAACAAAGCTTGCATCAAAAAATTTTACAAATGAATTTCTAAATAAATAGGGCTGTCTAACAAATCGTAGACAGCCCCCATCTAATATATGACTCTGCAATGAACGAACCTTTTAGTATAAGATGATTAAAGTGTAATCTCTACTCGCTGAACAGTTGCAGTCTGCGACCTCAGTTGTCCGTCTACAAGAACTACGAAACCCTGTCCGTGACCGTAGCGAGAACCCGTGCGATCGTATAATACGGTAAGCGAATGCCCCTGATACGCGACACCATCCAGACAGAACCACTCCCATGTCCCGTCGGGAAGGAGCGGATTGATAACGACGCGGTCAGAGGCTTGGGGCCGAATGCCGATCAACCCCGCAATGAGCAGATCGCAATAGGTGGAGTGATTATAATCCTTGCCTCGCTCCCTGCCGCCTTTGGATGCGGACCATGTGCCGTTTTCCCAATTTTCGAGCCGTGTCCGTGAAATCCAATCGCCCGTATACGGATTTTGGTTCTCATCAATCCAAGGTACGATGCATCCGTCTTCGCGCACTCTGCGATGCGAACGGGTGTATTGGAGAAACAGTTCGAAATAATCCGTTTTCGAAATCTCGTTCTGCCGGTAATCGTTCAGCACATTCGCCAAAGCCGTCAGCGTGATGGAGGTGGCATAGGGCCATACCGGCCCATTCCATTGGCATTCATGTCCTTCGTACGATATCGCGAACCGGGGGTGTCTCTGTTCCGCCGTAGTCAGTCCGTAAGGCGCACGAAACCCCTCGGTGCTCCGGACGAATCGCCAGGCAGACTCGTATCCGCAGCCCTCCTCAGGCAGATGAAAATACCACGGCGTATATCCCTGCAATTCGCGGACGTCGGCTAAGCTACCATCCCTTTCGGAGCGGGTTTTGAAAAACGAGGCGGAGGCGTCCCAGAGCGATTTCTGCACCGACTGCCGAATCTGCGCAGCCTTCGTTCGAAATTCCCGGGCAAGAGCCGCATCTCCGTTCAGGTCTGCTATTCCTGCAATAGCTTCGGCCTCGCCATACATATAGCTGTTGATCGAAGGGCGTTCGCCGCTGCCGCCGATTTGCATCTCCATACCGTCGCGGTCGTCGACATTGCAGAACAGCCCATCGGGGTTCAACCCCACACGGTACCCGTTTCTTACCCACCCTTTTTCCCAGGCCCGGTAATTTTCTGCCAGCGCGGGCAGCAGCCTCAACACCGCCTCCTGCCTGCTTACCTTGTAGTATTCCAGCAAAGCGTCGGCAGCCCAGAAACTATATAGTCGGGGATTGCCGTCCGTGAACCAGAAATGCGCATAGTCATTCACGAATCTGCGGTCCCGCAGCCAGCGCCCTTCGTAGATATGATGCGCGGCAGCGCAGGAAATCGTATTGTATTTCCCCGCCCACGGGACATCGGGCAGGAACTCCGTGAAAACGAATCCGGAGGGAGTCTGCCGAATATGCTTGCGGAAAGTCCACCAGCGGAAATAATAGGTCGTCAGCACGTCGCGATCGGGACAGTCGAAAAACGGAATATTTTTCCGTAAAAAGTCCCAGGCCGAATCGTTCGGTATGTATTGGGGCTGAATTTCTTCGTCCTCCCGATTGAAACGATCGACGTAGACCTCGAAATCCGCAGGACGAAGCACTGCGAACCGAGGCTCGTCGGCATTTACAACGGGACAGGACAACAGCCCTGCGAGGATAAGGACCAAATTCTTCATCATGATGCAAACGTCGTTAAAGAATGAACAAACCTATTTCCATAGAATCGACGTATTTACCGATCATTCCAGTCGATGGCCTGCAACAGCCAGAAACGATTCTCCTCACGCATGGATTGTCGGTCGAGAATACCGATCAATCTACGATAGTCCTCGTCGAACCGGATCACAGACTCTTCGAGCCGTTCGGGATGATAAGTCAGCTCCTCGATCATGGAACCCATCGGAGCCAATTCACCGGAATAGGTAATCAATGCCTCCTTGCGGAATTTCAGATCGATCATCCGGTCGGCAAGACGCCGGATCTTCGCTTTCAGCCCTCCGGTCAGATCTGCCGCCACTTCAGGAGCGATTTCGTCGTAGATTACCTCTACGACCTGATCCGTATCGCAAGCTGCTTCCGGAATCTTCACTACGAGGGCCAGCTCCCCGCCCTCGTATTCATATTCGGCCGGCCGGCCGTTCACGGTAACGCTCCGGGGCCATGCCGATGCCAGCACCTTGAGTTCGAAACGCCGTTCTGCAAGCATGCCGTCATAATGTCCCTTGCGCGCTCCGATACGAACGGACAGCACGTCGCCCCGACGTTCGTAGCGTAGCGGCGTTACGGCATAATCCGCTTCATAACGTACATCATCGCCGTTGTCCTCGTAAAGGTCGAACGCACCCGACTCCCCTCCGGGGAATACGGCAATACGGATCGCCTCATATTGCGATTTGAGGTTCTCGGGCTCGTCCGCGAGCATCGGCACGATCGCTCCGGCCCGAACATAAACCGGATACTCTTCGAGAGTGAACCGGCGCGTCATGCGGCATCCGCCTTCCAGCAGCGTTCCCGTGGCCCATTCGTACCACCGTCCTTCGGGCAGCCAGACATCCACCGACGATAATTCGCGGACCATAGGCGTGACGACGGGCGATACGAGCAGATCGTCGCCGAACATGTACTGATTCGGACAGTCATAGGCTTCGGCCGCTTCGGGAGAGTCGTAATACATCGGCCGGCAAAGCGGCAGGGCTTCGTCATGCGCTTTGCGGGCCATGGTATAGATGTAGGGAGCCATCGCATAGCGGTCGGCGATAGCTCGATGCAAAAGATTCGCGTACCGCGCATCGAAGCACCACGGTTCCTTGTTCAAATCCTCGTTCTTGGTCGAATGCACACGCATGATGGGGCTGAAAGCACCGAACTGCATCCAGCGGACATAAAGCTCCGGATCGATCCGATCGCCGCGGAAGCCGCCGATATCCTGGCTCCAATATCCGTAGAGTACGTTCGAGGCCGTAGCGTTGAAATAGGGCTGATAGGCCAGCGAACGCCAGGAAATCAAAGCGTCGCCGGCGAATCCGATTTGGTAGCGGTGATTGCCCAAACCGCCCCAGCGATGATAGAGCAGCGGACGTTCGGCCGCGCGATGTTCCATCTGCGAAAAAAAGATGTAGTTGAGCCACCAGGTGTTGCTGAGCGATGCAAGCCGCTTGTCGTACTGCTCCTGCTGCCAATCGAGCCACCAGAAATCGACGCCGGCTTCCCGATAGGGGTCCAAAATGCGGCGGAACAGCGAACGGATGAACGGTTTGTCGGAGGTGATCCACTCGATCGGCTTTCGGGTGGTCGGATCGATATTCAGATCGCGCGCCATGGCCTCATAAGCGGCTTCGAACGGTTTCACGCCGTCTGCGGGGTGGAGATTCAGCGTCACCTTGAGCCCTTTGCCACCGAGGTAGCCGAGGAATTTGCGATAATCCGGGAAAAGCTCCTCATTCCATGTCCATCCGGTCCAGCCGCCCTGCCCGGGACGAGTGTGATGCCAATCCGTATCGATGACCAGCACATCCAGCGGAATGCGGCAGCGTTCGAAATTAGCCAGCATCGCCCGCATTTCATGATCGGAATATGCCCACCAGCGGCTCCACCAAAACCCGAAGGCATAACGCGGCGGCAGCGGAATCTTGCCGGCGAAGAGCGTGAAATCCTTCAATGCCTGTTTGTAGTCGTGTCCATAGGCCATGAAATACCAATCCTGGCCTCCGTTCTCGGGTCGTTCTTCGACCCACTCCCATTCCGGATCGCCGTCGAACAGGTAGTTTTTCGAGTCGTCGAGCAGCGTCCAGCCGTCGGTGGCGAGCAATCCGTCTTCGAGTTGCAGCCGGGACCCGTACGGAGCTACGTATCCGAATGCGAGTTCGTCGCCGTCGAAGCCATCGAGGGTGCGGGCCGTACCTTTCAGATTTCCCGTTTGCTTCTGACCGGGACGCCACACGAAGGGGACGTCCGCACCGGCGGCACTGCGGATCTGCAAATTCGCAGCCGAGAACGGACCGCTGCCGCGCTTGTAGCGCAGCGTCATACGCGACGTCGATAGCTCGATCCATCCGCCCGTACGCACCCGGCAATCGACGGGCGCATACTCCCGTTCGACGGCGAGCAGCGATTTGGCGTCGACGAATTTCCCGTCGGGGGCGTATTCCATCCGGATAACGCCGTCGGCGATCACCGTAAAACGGACCCGGGCATCCTCGTAAGCCACATTGGACGGCTGCTGTGCGAACGCCGCGTGCATGACGACGCATAAAACAGACGCAAGTAAAAATTTTTTCATGTTTCTTCAAATGCAATTTGAACAATCGGGAGAATATGACTATATTCTCCCGATTGAAATTATACCGAACAACTATTCCCGATCAATCGATCGCTAAATCATACCGAAACGGGAAATAGCCGTCGCAAGATATCCTGTTACTCTTCGTATTTCACGCAACGAATACATTTGCCGTCCGACATGGGATAGGGGTAACGCGGATGCGCAACCCATCCCACAAAGAATCCTTCGGCAACATAATCGGGTTGACTGCCATCGCAGCTGAGTCCGGAGCTGAACACTGCGATTTCGCTCCATACACTGCCGCCACCGCGGTGATCGCGAGATCCTGTCACTACGTAGAAATCAGTCTTATCCGTATTCTCCTTACCGGCATAGAGATAGTTGAATCCTAAGTCTTTGATTTCGCTCAGAGACGTATCGCTCAGGATTTCATCAGCATTTCCCGATTGCCAATGGTTGGACGTAACATTCCACCATGTATCTGCCGCAGCGACACGATAACCTTTCGGACACGGATCATAACAGCTTTTCCCGGTTACGAACGTATAATTGTCGGTAGGATTGCCCCATAGATTCGTATTCTGCATACCCGTCCAGGCCAGGTACAAATCAGGATCATTTTCAGGCCATTGCTTATCGGGAATCGTGATAAAATGGTCGGGATTCTTAATCGTATAATCGATCGAAACGAGATCCAACGCTCCGGTTGCCCCCTCGACAATCTCCGCACGCATCTTTTCCGGCCAATCCGTTCCTTCCGTACTACGGAATTTTAACTGTCCGTTGATAAAGTTCGACGGACGGCCGAGCGGATCTTTGCGGCCCCATTGATAGTAGCATCCGATGCTGGCAAGACGATCTTCTCCCGAAGACTCCTTATTGGCGATTTTCGTAGCGCCGAGATACATCGGCATCAGCCGATAGGTGCGAACAGCCGGTGCAGAAATCGATCCGTCACCGGTATGATCGACCGTATACTCTAATAAACCGACTGTCGGATCCACCTCGGGAACCCAGATATGGTACGACCAAAGGATGTCTCCCGAGCAGTCGGCATCGGCATAGATGGCGACCGATGCGTTACCGTAACCGGTAATGTTCGAAACGGTCAGTGTCTTGTAATCATCCGAAACAGCAGCGTCGAGCGACAAGCCCGTCTCCGTCCACAGCACTTTGCAGCCTTTGGCTTTCGGAGCAGGATAACGCTCGGAAGTTATTTTGCAATCGGTGCGCACGACATAGGGCTGTACATCTAGTGTTCCGCTCGTCTGGCCGGGCTTCACGAGCAGGCAGTTGCCATCGGCTCCGTAATAGTATGACCATGCATTCTCCGGCATGGGGACTACTTCTTCGAAATCATCCGCCTTGGCCGTAATTTCGAATGACTTGTATTCCGCGCGATTGATCGTTATGTTCTTGCCGGACGTCCAGGTATAGGCTCCGTTCTGATCGTTTTCGAGAACAATCTCCAACCCGTTCTCGAAAGTCACGGGAGCCACTACGAACGTAAAAGTCACCCCGTCGGCAGCAAAGGCCGAAGCATCGGTTTTCGTCAGCACAATCGATTGCTTGGCAGCTGCCGCCGTCCATGCGGGGGCCTCCGAAGCGGCATCCGCAGCACCGGTTCCGGCGATCGCTTCGTTCTGCTTGCCGCGCAGGGTGATCTTCGTGATGCTGCTCTGCGTGTTGATCTTCACACGCACCAGACCGCAGAGGTTGTAGAACATGATCTGGTTGTCGGCGGATACGCTGCCGATCGAAGGATTCGTGTTCTGAGCGAATGAAACCGAAGTCCCCGAAATCTCGGAGAAATGCTGTTCGTCGGGGATAACGATGCCGGAAACGGTGCTTCCGTTCAGCGAAAGGCCTTTCGTATAGGGATAGACCGCATACTTCGCTACATCGGACGAAGCGTCGGTTTCAGTCACCAAACCGGTGAACGAGGCCTTACCGCCGTCGACGCTCTCTGCCGCGAAATCGTAGTTCGCCGAGGCGGTCAGCACGGAAATATGATCGTCCTCGTGCCATACGACCTTGCCCGTGTCCTCCATGGACGTGCGGGTCGTCATGCCAGCAGACAGGCGCAGTTCCACAGTCGAAGTTTCCTGCGGTCCAGCCGGATCGGAAGATGCGTTCATGTCATCTTTCGAGCAGGATGCAAATGCCAACAAAGTTGACAATGCTGCATAAAAAAATAGTTGTTTCATAATTAAGAATTAAAAAAGTTGATTCATTTTCATTTTTAAGTTCTTCCCGACACTGGTTATTTTCATCGGGAAAAACCATAGTGGTGACTTCCAGTAATCAATCATCCCATATAAATCCTTCGTGGTCGCTTCCCCACGGATCGTCGTCATCCGATGTAAACCACTCGTGTTCGCCGCTACCGCTTGCGGCGAATCCGGCCTCCGCACGAAACTCTACGATCTCCATCCTCGGGGGGAGGTAATCGCTCCGTATCTTTCTTTCGATACTTCGATTCATAGTTAGTTAATTAATAGGTGGATAATATTTATTGGTTCTGCAACCAATCCGTCAAGGCGCTTTGCCATGCAGATTTGTACGGGAATCGATCGAGAATGCCCCATCCGTGCTGTCCGGAGGGATAGATATGCAGCGAGGCGGCGACGCCATGCTCTTTGAGCGCACGGTAGAACGACACCGCATTGAGCGCAGGGACGCAGTCGTCGTCATCGGCCAGGAACAGAATCGTCGGAGGCGTCGTTTCGGTCACTCGATTCTCCAGCGAATAACGCGCATTCAGCTCCTCCGTACGCTCTCGTCCGAGCAGATTGTCGAATGAGCCCTCGTGCGCTAATTCCTTCGCCGCCGTAATGACCGGATAGAACAGTACCATGAAGTCGGGCCGCACCCGACCGACGGTCGCAGCCATAGCAGCCAAATGTCCGCCCGCCGAGAACCCGATGATGCCGACTCGCTGTACGGACAGTTCCCCTGCTCCTGGGATTTCGCCTTTCATCACGCGCAGAGCCTGTTCGACATCTTCCAACGGCACCTCGGGATGATGATTGGGCATGCGGTATTTTATCACGGCGGCCGTAATACCCTGTTCTGCGATCCAGCGGGCGAAAGCGTCGCCTTCGTGCTCCATGCTGACGAATTCGTAACCGCCGCCCGGACAGATAACTGCCGCCTGTCCGGTAGCCTTGTCCGGAGCGGCAGGATATATATAGAGGACCGCCTCGGTCACATTGCCGATAAAACGCAGCCCGAATTCGGTTTCGTCTCCCCGAAGTCCATTGTCATGAGGAGCCGAGGCATTGTTCCAGATCGGAACGATCCGAGGTGCGGAAACCTCCGAATTGCACGGGGCCGCAGCATGCGACCAAATGGCCGACAACATTCCAGCGATCAAAACGAAAAACCGTATTTTCATTTGAAACAAGGTCTTTAAACTTTATTTATCTTTTTCGATTTTGCGGGCGCCGTCCGATATTACGACGTCGTACACTTTGGGCTCGTGGCCGTAGCGCGCCGCGAACCGTTCGCGGGCCGTGCGAACGAAGTCGTCGTAGAGCTCCGTGCGGACCAGATTGATCGTGCAACCGCCGAAGACATAGCGGGCCCAGCTCTCTGCGGGGAGATCCTCCTCGCAGAGACCGAACTCCGCTGCGGAGTTCAGATCGACGTCGGCCACCCGCACGTGCTCCGTCCCGTTGGAGCGGATCATCGTCGTGATGCCGCAATCCACTGCTCCGGGGAAGACGAATCCGCCGTTGTAGTCGGTGTGCTCGCCGATCAGGTTGATCTGGCCGGCCGAAGCATAAAACGTTCCCTCGCCGCCGAACCGGTCGGCAAAGACTCTCTGAATTTCAGCAGTGTTCATATGATCCCCGTTTATACGATTATTTCAAAGGTTCGATCCGGAAGCGGAAGGTGCGGTCGGCATAGGGGATCCGATAAGCAGGCTGCGGCAGAGCCCCCCATGAATCGATGCACCCCAGACCGTACTGCGCCTTGTCGATGCAGAGCCATACGGCGTCGTCGGGTTCGATCTCCTGCGAATGTCCCTGCTGCTTGGTCAGCCCTTCGTCCAGCGCCTCCTGCGCATAGTGCAGGGCCGAGGCCGAGAAGGGCTCCGAGGCCGTGACCTCCACGCCGCGGCCTGCGATGTCGTGCTGCCGCCAGCGGCGCACGTCGCTCTTGGTTCCGGTCTCCTGCGGACGGATGTAGGGGTAGAACTGCTCGTCCACGGTCTGCCGGTAACGGCCCACGAGGGCGCCGTCCTTGCGGTCGGCGTAGTTCTCCCACGGCCCGCGGCCGTAGTAGTCGATGCGGTCGTAGGCGGCGGGCATGCGCATCCGCATGCCGAAGCGCAGCAGGTCGGGTTCGCCCTTGTCCGCAGCGGCGTGCAGCGTCTGACGGATCAGGATCTCCCCGGCGTTGTCGATGCGGTATTCGATCTCCAGCCGTCCGGTCACACGTCGGAGGTCGTAGCGGGCCGTGACGACGGCCACGCCGTCCGACAGCGTGTGGTCGAGCGACACAAGCGTCAGCCCCGGATCGGCCCACACGCGGTTCTTCTCGTTGAGCTTCGCCCCGAAGTCGTTGTCCGTCGGCGCGCGCCAGAAGTTCGGCTCCACGACGGCCCCTGCGTCGAGCAGGCGCATGCCGTCCGCTTCGTAGCGGGTGATGAGACCGTCGGCGCGGCGGAAGTCGATGCGTGCGGCGGGACTTTCGACGATCAGGTAGTTGCGGTCGTCGTCGCGGACCGTGAGCGTGCCGATCGAATTGTGGCGGTCGGCCATGCGTTCGGCGACGGCGAGCGGTTCGGGTGCGGCCGCCCGCAGCGTGAACTGCTGGTAGGCCATGCGGTGATCGGGCGCGAGCAGCGGTTCGGCGTCGCAGAGGCGGTATTCCACGTTGAGCAGCAGTTCTCCGTCGGCGGGCAGCGTTTCGGGGTCGAGCGGCAGCACGACGGCGGCGGTTTGCTGCGGGGCGACGCGCAGGTCGGTGACGATGCCGCTGCGCACGGGGTCCCCGTCGCGGAGCACCGTCCAACGCAGGTAGCAGTTGTCGAGCGGCCGGAAGAAGTTTTCATTGAAAACCGTCAGCGTGCGCCGGTCTTCGCCGAGTGTCGTCCAGACGGGCTGCTGCCAGTAGCGGGCCTCGTGCATGTGGGGATTCGGAACGCGGTCGGGGGAGATCAGCCCGTTGTCGCAGAAATTCCAGTCCGAGGCGTCGTAGGGATTCCAGTCGCCGCCGTAGCCGTAGATCATGGCGCCGTTTTTACCCGTTTTGCGCAGCGACTGGTCCACGAAGTCCCAGATGAATCCGCCCTGATAGTGCGGATATTGGCGGATCAGCGCCCAGTATTCGCCGAATCCGCCCAGCGAATTGCCCATCGCATGCGCATATTCGCACTGGATCAGCGGTTTGGCGGGATTCTCGGCGAGGTATTTCTCACACCGCTCGTAGCCCCAGTACATCGGGCAGATAATGTCCGTGTTGCGGCCGCCGTTGTTGTAGACCGCACGTTCGTAATGGACCGGCCGCGAGGGGTCGTAAGCCTTGATCCAGTCGTAGCAGGCGTCGAAATTGGGGCCATCGCCCGCCTCATTGCCCAAAGACCACACGATGACGGAGGGATGATTGATATTGCGTTTGACATTGCGCTCGTTGCGCTCCAGATGTGCCTTGGCGTAAGCCGGATCTTTGGCCAGCGTCTTT
>CALUKL010000177.1 GCA_944321195.1 uncultured Alistipes sp. | reverse complement strand
ATAGAGGTCATAGTATGGAAAATCTGCTGCATTGGATGCGCCGCTATGTTTCGCCGGTTTTTCTGGCGTTGCTGGTGGCGTCGTTCATTCTCTGGTACATCGCCAAACTGAGTTATACCTATACGACGGAACAGACGGTGCGGGTCAGTGTCGAGGGCCAGCCCTTCGAGGTGACGTGCGTGGTCGAGGGGATCGGCACGAACCTTTTCGGCTACCGGGTCTACATGAACAAGCGGCTTCGGATTCCGTTGTCGGAGTTGAAGACGCACCCTTCTCAGGAGGAGGGTCACGAAGGGAAACTGGTCATCGATCCGCAGTCGTTGCAGGATGCTCTTGCGCCGCGTTTCAGCGATATCAAGATCGTCTCGATCAAGGATATTCCGGAGATCGACCGTCCGGAGCCGAAGTCGGAAACGGTCTCCAAGTCGAAGTTGAGGTCATGATGAAGGTGGGGATTACGGGCGGTATCGGGAGCGGGAAGAGCACCGTATGCCGCCTTTTCGCACAGCGGGGCATCGCGGTTTACGATTCGGACCGGGAGGCCAAGCGGCTGATGACGGAGAACGGGGCGCTGCGTGCGGGCATTACGGCCCGTTTCGGGTCGGAGTCCTACGTGGACGGGGTGCTGAACCGGCGTTACCTGGCCGGGCGGGTCTTTTCGGATGCGCAGGCGTTGGCTGATCTGAATGCGCTGGTCCATCCGGCGGTGCGTTCGGATTTTGCGGCGTGGGCCGAACGGCAGGCGGGCCCCTACGTGGTGTTGGAGAGTGCGATTCTCTTCGAGGCGGGGCTGGAGGATGCCGTGGACCGGACGGTTGCGGTGCTGGCTCCGCTGGAGTTGCGGCTTTCGCGCACGTGCCGCCGCGACGGCTGCGACGAGGAGGCGGTGCGGCGCCGGATGGCGGCCCAGCTGGACGACGATACGCTGCGCGACCGGGCCGACTATGCGGTGGTGAACATCTTCGAATCGGACCTCGAACCCGCGGTGGCGGAACTCGACCGGCGTTTCACCCTCGAATCCCGCCAACGATCATGATCCTGGACCTCTCTTCGCCGCGGGTGATGGCGATCGTGAACGTCACGCCCGACTCGTTCTACGCCGGGAGCCGCACGCCGGATGCCGCGGCCGTCGAGCGCCGGATCCGGGAGGCTGTTGCCGGGGGGGCGGATATCCTCGACGTGGGCGGTTACTCTTCGCGCTCGGGGGCCGATGAGGTCTCCGTGGAGGAGGAGTGGCGGCGTGTGGCGCTGGGTGTGGAGGTTGCGCGGCGGGTTGCTCCGGGGGTTCCGGTCTCGGTCGACACGTTCCGCAGCGAGGTGACCGAGCGGACGCTCCGCACGTTCGGCGAGGTGATCGTCAACGACATCTCGGCCGGGGAGCTTGACCCGGCGATGTGGTCGGTGGCGGCCGCGCACGATGTCCCCTACGTGGCGATGCACATGAAGGGCACGCCGCAGACGATGCAGTCGCAGACCGACTACCGGCGGGCGATCACGGCCGAGGTGGTCGATTACTTCCGGGAGCGGACCGGGGCGATGCTGGCGGCGGGGATCCGGCGCGAGCGGATTATTCTCGACCCGGGTTTTGGCTTTGCGAAGACCGCGGCGCAGAATTTCGAATTGCTGGCGGGGCTGCACGAGTTGAGTGCCGAGGGTTTTCCGGTGCTGGCAGGCCTGTCGCGCAAGTCGATGATCTACCGGACGCTGGGATGCACGCCGGCCGAATCGCTGGCCGGGACCGTGGCATTGGGTTGGGAGTGCCTGCGCCAGGGGGCGCGGATCCTGCGGGTGCACGACGTGCGCGAGGCGGCGGATACCGTAAAACTTTTCAACGCATACCGACCATGATACGCATTACGGACATACACAAGCGTTTCGGCACGTTGGAGGTGCTGAAGGGCGTTTCGCTGGAGGTGGCTCCGCACGAAGTGGTTTCGATCGTGGGGGCGAGCGGCGCGGGGAAGACGACGCTGCTGCAGATCATCGGCACGCTTTCGCGTCCCGACGCGGGGCGTGTGGAGATCGACGGCCGGGATGTCTTTTCCCTGAATGACCGGGATCTGTCGCTTTTCCGCAACGAACATATCGGTTTTGTCTTCCAGTTCCACAACCTGCTGGCCGAATTTACGGCCTTCGAGAATGTCTGCCTTCCGGGGCTGATCGGGCGCCGTCCGCGTGCCGGGGTGGAGCGGCGGGCTGCGGAGCTGCTCGACCTGATGGGTCTCTCGTCGCGCCGCGACCACAAGCCCGGCCAGTTGTCGGGCGGGGAGCAGCAGCGGGTGGCCATTGCCCGGGCGCTTGTCAACAGTCCGACGGTGCTGTTGGCGGACGAACCCTCAGGCAACCTCGATTCGCACAACCGCGAGGAGATCCACCGGCTGTTTTTCGACCTGCGGGACCGGCTGGGGCAGACGATCGTCGTGGTGACGCACGACGAACACCTGGCCTCGATGGCCGACCGGAAGATCACGATGTCCGACGGCGTGATCATACAGCCGTGATCCGGCGGAGGCTGACCGGTTTCGGTTTCTCCGGGCTTTTTTTCCGGCGGCGGCCGGATTCTGAGGAGCCCGTCCGCTGAGTTGCAACCAGGATTCCCTACCCGGAAGATGATGGAAAAACCCGAACTGCAGGCGCTTCTCGACCGCCTTTACGACCGTTACAACCGCCCGGAATTCATTCCCGAGGACCCGATTTCGGTGCCGCACCGCTATGCGGATCGAGCGGACCGGGAGATTGCGGGTTTCTTTGCGGCGACGATCGCCTGGGGAAACCGGCGGTCGATCGTGCGCAACGGCCACCGGATGATGCGCCTGATGGACGATG
>CALUKL010000176.1 GCA_944321195.1 uncultured Alistipes sp. | reverse complement strand
CGTCTACGAGCTGGGCAAGAACTTCCGCAACGAGGGCATGGACCGCACGCACAACCCCGAGTTCACCTGCATGGAGATCTACGTCGCCTACAAGGACTACCGCTGGATGATGGAGTTCACCGAGCAGTTGCTCGAACGGATCTCGATGGCCGTGAACGGCACCACGGAGCTCGTGATCGACGGACGGCCGATTTCGTTCAAGGCGCCGTTCCGCCGCCTGACGATGACCGACGCCATCCGCGAGAAGACCGGCTACGACATCACGGGCCAGACGGAAGAGCAGCTGCGCGAAGCCTGCAAACGGCTCAACGTCGAGATCGACGACACGATGGGCAAGGGCAAGCTCATCGACGCTATCTTCGGACAGTACTGCGAGGAGGAGTTCATCCAGCCGACATTCGTCTGCGACTACCCGATCGAGATGTCGCCGCTGTGCAAGCGCCACCGCGACAACAAGGAGCTCACGGAGCGTTTCGAGCTCTTCGTCAACGGCAAGGAGCTCTGCAACGCCTACTCGGAGCTCAACGACCCGATCGACCAGCTGGAGCGCTTCCAGGAGCAGCTGCGCCTCTCGGAGAAGGGCGACGACGAGGCGATGTTCATCGACATGGATTTCGTCCGGGCCCTTGAATACGGAATGCCGACCTGCTCGGGAATGGGAATGGGCATCGACCGCCTGACGATGTTCATGACCGGCGAGACCTCGATCCAGGATGTGCTCTTCTTCCCGCAGATGCGCCCCGAAAAGAAGCCCGTGAACGATCCCGTCGAGGCCTACACCGCCATCGGGGTTCCCGAGGAGTGGGTTCCGGTGATCCAGAAGATGGGCTACCTGACGGTCGACTCGCTGCGCAAGCTCGCCCCGGGCAAGTTCTTCAACGACCTCTGCGGCTTCAACAAGAAGAACAAACTTGGCCTGAAGGCCCCCTCGATGGAGGAGGTCAAGGCGTGGTGCACGGAGGAATAGGATCCCGGAGCGATGAAAGGCAGCGAAAACACACCGGTCCGCCAGCAGCCCATCGGGCTCATGCCCGGGAGCCTCGCGGCCTTCGCCCTGTGCGGACTGACGATGAGCGGACTGCTGCCCGGCATCATCTGGAAACTGGTCTCCATCCTCCTCTGCGGAATGATCTGGTGGCAGGCCTCGCTCAACGTGATGGCCAAAATGGCCCGCCGCCAACGGATCATCTACCTGGCGCTGTGTTGTGCCGGAGTGCTCCTCATGCCGCTCGTCGGGGCCGAAGAGCTGGCACGCATGGAGCACGTCGCACTGAAATTCACCGGAGTTCTCCTCTGGGCACTGATTATTGCAATTATCTACAACATTATTTATAAAAACAAACCGAAAATGAGAAAGAAAATCGTTGCCGGCAACTGGAAGATGAATACGCTTCCCGCCGAAGGAGTCGAACTGGCAAAAGGCGTCGTTGCAGGACGCGGCGAGGTATGCTCGTGCGTAAACTTCATCGTCTGCCCGCCGTTCACCCACCTTGCGATGGTCGCCGAGGCCCTGAAGGGCTCGGACGTCGAACTCGGAGCCCAGAACTGCGCCGCCGAGGCCAAGGGTGCCTACACGGGTGAGGTCGCCGCACAGATGATCGCCGCCCTGGGTTGCAAGTACGTGATCCTCGGACACTCGGAGCGCCGCCAGTACTACGGCGAGACGTCGGAGACGCTCAACAAGAAGATGGCCCAGGCCTATGCCAACAACCTGACGCCGATCTACTGCGTGGGCGAAAACCTCGATGAGCGCGAGGCCGGCAAGCACTTCGACGTGGTGAAGGCCCAGATCGAAGAGGTCGTCTACAACCTCTCGGAGGAGCAGTTCAGGAATCTCGTGATCGCCTACGAACCCGTCTGGGCCATCGGTACGGGCAAGACCGCCACGGCCGACCAGGCTCAGGAGATCCACGCCTACATCCGCAAGGTACTGGCCGACAAGTTCGGAGCCGCCGCTGCCGAGTGCCCGATCCTCTACGGAGGTTCGTGCAAGCCCTCGAACGCTGCCGAAATCTTCGCCAAGGAGGATGTCGACGGCGGTCTGATCGGCGGTGCCGCCCTGAAGGCCGAGGATTTCCTCGCTATCGGCAAGGGATTTCAGAAATAGGAATCTCCGTCAAGCAAGTCCCGGAGCGGTAGAGAGCCGCACCGGAATTTCGAAAAAAGCGGGCCCGAACCGTTCGGGCCCGCTTTTTCATGCGAATGCGGAACCGGACGGGCACTCCGGAACCCCCGACGCCCCGGATTTTCGGCCGTTCGGCTCAAAGCAGGGAAATCCGAGGAAATTCAGGAGACGAAATCTGGATGTGGAAGCAAAAATTTTTGCTATCTTTACAGAAGATACCGGAAACCAACAACCATACCCATGAGCAAACTGATCATCCACGATTTCGACGATTTCGCCCGCTACACGGGCCAGGAACTGGGCGTATCGGACTACCTGAAGATCACCCAGGAGCAGATCAACCTCTTTGCGGACGCCACGCTCGACCACCAGTGGATCCACGTGGATCCCGAACGGGCCCGGACCGAAAGCCCCTACAAGACAACCATCGCCCACGGCTATCTGACCCTCTCGCTGCTGCCCTACCTCTGGGGGCAGGTCGTAGAGGTCGAGAACGTGAAGATGCTGGTCAATTACGGCATCGAAAAACTGCGTTTCAACCAGGCGGTTACGGTCGGCAGCGAAGTGCGCCTGCGGGCCACGCTCCTCTCGCTGACCAACCTGCGCGGCATCGCCAAGGCCGAAATCAAGGTTGCCTTGGAGATCCGCGACTGCCCCAAGACGGCCATGGATGCCACGGTAGTTTTCCTCTACCACTTCAAGTAACGCCCGGAACCGCCTCCCGGCAACGGACAAAAAGCCGGGCCCGTCTTGAAACGGGTCCGGCTTTTTCATCCCCGTTCGGTATCGGGGCGCAGTCGCACGGGATCAGTCGTCAATATCGATCACCCGGAAATCCTTGTCGAATTCGATTTCGATGCCGTTCGAAAGCTCGATCTCCCAGGTATAGGAGTTGCGTTCGATCTTCTTGATGAATTGGTTCGGGAAGCTGCTCTTGGCTACGTAAGCGCTGATCTGCGTCGGGACGATCGAGGCCGGGACGGCCGCATACTTGCGTACCACGGAGGACCACTCGCCGTTCGAACGGAACTCGACCTCGGTGCGGTCGGTATAGGTCACCTCATACTCCGAGCCGACCAGTTTGGGGTCCTCGACGGCATAGGCGAGGGTCAGATCGGCAAAATGGGTCTTCAGAAAGGTCTGGGCCGGGGCGGGCAGCTGTTCGAGCGTAATCGGGCGGTCGTTGTCAGCCAGCGAAACGGTAATTCCGGCAAAGAGAAGAGCGACGGTAACAAAAATCTTTTTCATAATCGTAATTTTTAACTGTTAAACGGTTTCGGTTTTATTTTACGATACAAAGATCGGGGGCAATTCTGAACGGAATCTAAAATTGCATCCTCCTGCGCGTTTTTTTCGCAAAAAGTTCTCGAGATTCCGGCTTCCGGGCCCCATTTCCCGGATTTCGGTCCTTTCGACGCATCGTTACGGTTCCGATCGCAGGGCTTCAATCCGCTCCACGGAGAGCGTCGGATCCCAGCGGCACGGAATCCCATATACCGTCTCCACCATCCGGAGATACGTCTCGATCGGCTCCAACTCCATTGCATTTCGCAGCGAATCGAGCCGTTCGGGCTGCTCCACGGGCCAGAGCCAGCATTGCTGCTCCATACGGGTCGAATCCCCGTCGATCACATGGGAGACCGAAACCGTCTGTGTTCCGTAGCGCTGCGGGCGCCTCTCCCGCATCAACATCCGGTCGAGCAGCGTCGCATAGCTCGATTTCGAGACCCTCCCGGCCGCCATCTGCGCTTCGATAAGGGGCATCCAACGCCGCTGCATCTCCAGATCGGCATGGTCGATCACCAACCAGATGGTTTCATTCGCCGCCTCGGAGAGCCCCTCGGGCCATCCGCCGCCTTCCAGCAGTTCGGAGACCACGCGCTGATTCTCCGCATCGACCGCCTGCATCCGTCCATAGGCCGCCATCAGCGAATCGACCGCCGGCGGTGTCTGTTGCGAAAGTCGGATGACCTCGGCGCGAACCGCCTGATCACGATCATGAACCACACGCAGCAGCGAATCCAGGTTCCGGGCCGGAAGATGGAGGCTCCAACCGAGGAGTCCCGTCCACAAAAGCAACATGCATTTCATCATCAGCAGCATTTAAGGTTAGTCATTCGAACGAAAAACCCCCGAAAGGAGGTCTGTCTGAGCATACCTTCTTCGGGGATTTCGGGGCACAGGTCGGAGTGGGAAACCTTGGCTCCCCCCCCCCTCCACCTATGTGGAATTACATCTTCTTACCCACGTTGGTCTTCTTGGCAGCCTTCGGAGCGGCAGCCTTGGCGGCCGTAGCCTTCGGGGCCTTCGGAGCCGCAGTCTTCTTGGCCGGAGCCTTCTTGGCCTCGCCCTCGACTACCGTAGCATCCTCGACAGCGTCGGTCTTCTTCGCAGCACTCTTGCGCGAACGGCGCGTCTTGGGTTTCGCCTCAGCGGCGGCTGTCGGCGTGATACCGAGCGTGTAGGCCTCGTTGAAGTCCACGAACTCGATGATGCACATGTCGGCGGCATCGCCCAGCCGGAAGCCGGTCTTCAGGATACGGGTATAACCGCCCGGACGCTCGGCAATCTTCGGGGCGATCGTGCGGAACAGCTCCGTCACGGCCTCCTTCTGCTTCAGGTACGAGAATACGACGCGGCGCGAGTGGGTCGTGTCCTCCTTCGACTTGGTCACCAGAGGCTCCACGAACTGCCGAACGGCCTTTGCCTTCGCAACGGTGGTTTCGATGCGTTTGTGCAGAATCAGCGACGAAGCCATGTTCGAAAGCATCGCCTTGCGGTGTCCTGCCTGACGGCCGAGGTGGTTGAAATTCTTATTGTGTCTCATTTAATTAATCTTTGTCAAGTTTGTAGATTGATACGTCCATTCCGAACTTCAGGTTCAGAGAGGCCAGCAGCTCGTCGAGCTCCGTAAGCGACTTCTTGCCGAAGTTGCGGAACTTCAGCAGGTCGTTGCGGTTCAACTTCACCAGATCGCCCACCGTGTCGACATCGGCAGCCTTCAGGCAGTTCAGGGCGCGGACGCTCAGATCCTGATCCGAAAGCTTCGTCTTCAGCAGTTGGCGCATGTGAAGCACATCCTCGTCGAACTCTTCAGCACCGCTCGTGTCCTCCATGTTGACGGTGATCTTCTCGTCGGAGAAGAGCATGAAGTGCTGGATGAGAATCTTCGCGGCCTCCTTGAGCGCCTCTTTGGGGTGAATCGACCCGTCGGTAGTAATTTCCAAATTCAGCTTCTCGTAGTCGGTCTTCTGCTCGACGCGGTAGTTCTCGATCGAGTACTTCACGTTCTTGATCGGCGTGAAGATCGAGTCGATCGGGAGCGTCCCGAACTCGCAGTCGGCGGGCGTGTTCTCCTCGGCGGGGACATAACCCCGGCCCTTGCCGATCGTAAGCGTCATCTGCATCTTCGTCCCCGGGGCCAGGTGGCAGATCACCAGATCCGGATTGAGGACCTTGAAGAACGACAGGTAATTCGAGATATATCCGGCAGTCAGCTCCGTCACACCCGCAACGTTAATGGACACTTTTTCGGCATCCTGGTTGTCGACTGTGCGGATAAAGCGAACCTGTTTGAGATTGA
>CALUKL010000175.1 GCA_944321195.1 uncultured Alistipes sp. | reverse complement strand
TGAACTCCTCGTTCTCGTAGACCACCTTCTTCGTCAGCCCGTAGCAGTTCAGCGGCTTGCCCCGCAGCGAGAAGACCGCCTGCGTGCGCACGTCGCGGCTCTTGGTGATCGAGCCCGACGCCGAGTTACCCTCCGTGATGAAGATCATCGACTGCTCGGCCAGCTCGTTCCGGTCCGTGCGGTGGATCTTGCAGTCGCGCAGCTTGCGGTTGTTCAGCGAAACCTTCTTCGCCGTCTCCCGCGCCTTCTTCTGGATCCCCGAAATCGCCTTCCGCTCCTTCTCGTTCTCCACGATCTTCTTCTGCAGGATCTGAGCCGTCTCGGCGTGTTTGTGCAGGTAGTCGTCGAGGTGTTTGCCCAGGAAGTCCACCACGAAGTTGCGGATCGTCGGGCCCGACTTCGACATCTCCTTCGAGCCGAGTTTCGTCTTCGTCTGCGACTCGAAGATCGGGCTCGACACCTTGATCGAAATCGCCCCGATAAGCGACGTGCGGATGTCCGACGGGTCGTAATCCTTGTGGTAGAACTCCCGGATCGTCTTGGCGATCGCCTCGCGGAAGGCCGCCTGGTGCGTACCCCCCTGCGTCGTGTACTGTCCGTTGACGAACGAGTAGCAGCTCTCGCCGTAACCCGTGCCGTGGGCGATCACCACCTCGATGTCCTCGCCCGAAAGGTGGATCGGCGGGTAGAGCGGCTCCTCGGACATGTTCTCGTTCAGCAGGTCCAGCAGTCCGTTTTTCGAGGCGTAGCTCTTCCCGTTGAAGCGGATCGTCAGACCCCGGTTCAGGTAGGTGTAGTTGCGCACCAGCTGCTCCACGTACTCCAGGTTGTAGGTATAGGGGCCAAAGACCGTCTCGTCGACCCGGAAGCGGATCTCCGTGCCGTCCTTCTCCTGCAGGCCGCTCTCCCAGCGGTCGCTCTGCTCGATGCCCTGCTCGAAATAGACCGTATGCGCCTCGCCATTGCGCACCGAACGGGCCGAAAAGGTGCTCGACAGGTAGTTCACCGCCTTGACACCCACGCCGTTCAGACCCACCGTCTTCTTGAAGGCCGCACCCTCCTCGTCATCGTCGTACTTGCCGCCCGTGTTCATCACGCTCACCGCCGCTGACAGCGAATTGAGCGGAATGCCGCGCCCGTAGTCGCGCACCGTCACCTCGTTGTCCTCCACCGTGATGTCGATCTGGTGGCCGTAACCGTTCATGTACTCGTCGATCGAGTTGTCGGTCACCTCCTTGATCAGCACATAGATACCGTCGTCCGACTGCGAACCGTCGCCCAGTTTGCCGATATACATGCCCGGACGAAGCCGCACGTGCTCCCGAGGCGTGAGCGTGCGGATCGCATCGTCGCCGTAATTGTTCGTGTTCGTATTGAGTAAATCTGCCATAGTCTATCGTTGCTTCCGGATGTCGGACAGCGCCGCGCACATCGCATCGTGCACCTCCGTCATCAGTTCGTGGGGATCCTCCGCAGCAACCCGCTCGGCCGGAACCGGAGGCAGAACCCGGATCGTGATCCGGTTGCCCCAATTGAAGAGCAGGTTCTTCCGGATCAGCGTCCGCGTGCCGTCCAGCACCACCGGGAGAATATCGACCCCCGCCTCGCGCGCCAGCGTGAAGGCTCCCGCCTTGAAACGGTGGATCTCACCGTCCTTCGAGCGCGTGCCCTCGGGGAAGATCGCAACCGAAGCCCCGCGCGAAATCCACATCTTGCCCTTGCGCACCATCTGTTCCAGCGCCTCGGCCGCACGACCCCGGTCGATGCAGATGTCACCGTGGAGGACCAGGTACTGCCCGAAGAACGGAACCCGGAAGACCTCGCGTTTCGAAACCCACCGGAAGTTGAGCGGAATGTAGTAGAGCGTCGGAATGTCGATCACCGTATTGTGGTTGATGACGATCACGTACCGCTTCCGGCGGTCGATCAGCTCCCGGCCCTCGACCCGCTGCCGCCACCGCAACGGAATGAAAAAGAAGATCCGGACCAGAATCCGCGAGAGTTCGTGCACCGTACGCCGACCCCGGTCGAACGGATAGCACACGACCAGCGCCACGGCCGACAAAATCATGAATACGGTGCACAGCAACACCAGGAAAACATAATACAATGCGCTCAACATAAGTCATTCATTTCCAGCCGACAAGCGCGCAGAAACCACGCCGGACGGCTTTACCAATCTGCAAATTTAATCATTATTTCCCGGGTTTCCTACCTCTTCCCGCAGCGATTTTTCAACAAATTTTTCACGCCGCCTCCCCTTTTATATATAGGTCGGAAACTTTTTAAAAAAATTTGATACTATGTATTGCAAAGTACAAAAGTTTTTACATATCTTTGCGACGTAAAATAAACATCCTCCCATGCCGAATCAAAGCACATCCTTTGCAAAAATGTGGGTCCTCACGGCCGTACTCCTCCTCGCAGGCCTCGCCGACGCCTCCGCTGCAAGGCTCTGCCCCGCGGTCGGGCGCGTCGTCGACGAACAGGGAAAGGCCGTCGAATACGCTACCGTCGTCCTCCTCAAGGGTGACCAGCAGGTCGTCGGGATGGCAACCGATGCCGACGGCCGCTTCGAATTGAAGGTCGCCCCCGGAGAGTACACCCTCCAGATCCAGTACCTCGGGCTCGAACCCGTCAAACGCCCCGTCCGCGTCGAACAGAACAACGACCTCGGCGAAATCGTCATGCACAACGCCGAAAACCGGATCGAGGGCGTCGTCGTCTCCGCACAGCTCGTGCGACGCGAGGCCGACCGATTCGTCGTCGACGTCGCAAACGCCCCTTCCGCCATCGGAAAGGACGGCATCGAACTCCTCGAACACGCCCCCGGCGTCTGGATCGACGGCGAGAAGATCTCCATCAACGGAAAAAGCGGATCGAAAGTCTACATCAACGACCGCGAACTCCGCATGGACAACGAACAGCTCCTCACCTACCTGCGCTCGCTGCGCGCCGAGGAGATTCAGAAAATCGAGGTCGTGCCCACAACCGGCGCCGACTACGACGCCGACTCCTCGGCCGGCATCATCCGCATCACCCTCAAGAAACGACGCGAAAACGGCCTCAACGGATCCGTCGCTCTCTCCACCACCCAGAGCAGCTACACCGGAACATACAGCCCCTCGGCCAATATCAACATCCACTCCGGGCGTCTCGACGTCTACGCCTCGGCCTGGGGATACCTCGGCAAAAACACGATGCTCTCCGATGAAAACACCGCCTACGACACCGCCGACAAGGGGCTGACGGCCCGGTCCGAGGCCATCAGCAACAACCGCAACTACGGGATCAATGCCGGAAGTGTCTTCGAAATCGACCCGAAAAACAGCGTCGGCGCCGAATTCGAATACTGGCGGAACGGTTCGTGGGGCCCCACCGACACCTCGACCGACCTGGGCGACGAACTCCTGTCCACCAACACCCGAAGCCGGTTCGACAACCACGACTACGGAAACAACTATGCCGTGACGTTCAACTACATCCACAAGTTAGACACCCTCGGGTCGACCTTCAAGATCCTGGCCGACTACACCCGCCGCAATTCCGACTCCGGAAACGACAACACTAGCCGCATCACCTCTCCCGGGAGCGCCAACATCGACTCCGTCTACCGCGATGCCGCCACGAGCATCTACGACGTCGCCACGGCAACCCTCGCCCTCGAAAAGAACTTCTCGCCCCGCTGGTCGCTCAAGGCCGGGGCCAAGTACACCTTCAACGACATGCACAACGACGCCCTCTACGAATATCGGAAGAGCGGCGACTGGCTCCGAAACAACGACCAGAGCTACACGGTCAACTACACCGAGAACATCGCTGCGGCGTATGCCATCGCCTCCGCGCAGCTCGGCCGCTGGAGCCTCGTGGCCGGCCTGCGCGGCGAGTACACCCACACCCACGGCAAAAGCGGGGATGTCCGCCAGAACTACTTCTCGCTCTTCCCCAACGCCAACATCTCCTACGCCATCTCGCAGGAGAAGGGTTATTCGATGATCCTCCAGTACGCCCGCACGATCGAGCGCCCGCGCTTCTGGTGCCTCAACCCCCAGCGGTCGCAGATCTCCGACTACACCTATCAGACCGGAAACCCCTCGCTCGACCCCGCCTTCCAGAACGACCTGAGCCTCACCGTCGTCCTCGCACACAAGTACACCCTCACGGGCGGCGTGCAGATCGTCGACGGCGAGATTCAGCAGACCATGCTCGCCGACCCCGACGACCCCGACATGCTCTGCATCAACTGGGTCAACTTCGACGCCACGACCAGCTACTACGTCTCGGCAAACCTCCCCTTCCAACCGACAAAGTGGTGGCAGCTGAACGTCAACGCAACCTACATGCGCCGCGGACAGCGAGTCGAACAGCACGGCGCCCAGCAATACTTCAACTGGGCATTTGTCAACGCATCGAGCACCTTCACCCTGCCCGCCAAATTCTACATCGACTGCTCCTACTTCTACCAGAGCCGCATCGACCTGGGAAACATCTGGGTCATGCCCAACCACTTCCTCCAGGCCGGGATCAAGAAGCGTTTCGACGACCGGTTCGTCCTCTCCTTCTCCGTCCGCAACATCCTCGACCGCGGGCAGCAGGTCGGAGCCTCAGGCGACGGTTTCGTCCGCACGGTCCACATCCGCCAGACCTGGAGCAACATCCAGTACCGGTTCGGCGTGACCTGGAACTTCAAGAGCGGCAAGGCCTTCCAGAAGCGCTCCGTCGAGGCCGGTTCCGAAGAGGAGAAAAAACGGCTGTAAGCCCTGCCGGAAAGAGATGACGGCCGCCGGGACTGATCCCGGCGGCCGTTTTTTTGGGGGGGGGCAGTTCCGGACAAGGCAGGCCGGGACGCTTCCTCCGGTTCCCTCAGGACCGGTGCCGCAGGCGCGGAAGCGGCAGTCGGTGCGCCCACCGGACCGCCCAGCGCGGCAATCGCGGGCGGCGCATCCAATGCGCCAGGTGGGTCACCGAGTTGGGGACATGCAGCGACTGCCCCGCAATGATCAGCGTCACGGCCACCAGGATCAGCAGGACTCCCGTGCCGATGCGCAGCGTAAAGGCTTCGCCGAAGACCGCAACCCCGAAAAAGAGCGCCGTAACGGGTTCCAGCGCCCCGAGGATGGCCGTCGGCGTCGACCCGATGCGGCGAATCGCACCGGCCATCGTCACCAGCGAGACGATCGTCGGAAACAACGCCAGAGAAACCGCATTCACCCACAGGGCCGCCGTCGGAATCGACTGCAACTCCGTACACCCCCGGAGCCGCACCACGTAGACCAGCGATCCGAAAACCAGGCAGTAGAAGGTCAGCTTCTCGGTCGGAAGATTTTTCAACGACGAGCGGTTGATCCCCACGATATAGACCGCATACGACAGCGAGGAGAGAAAAACCAGCAGAACGCCCGTCAGGCTGAGCGTCGTGCCGTCGCCGCCCTTGTAGAGCAGCGAGATCCCCGTACACGCCAGCACGATCGAGAGCACCGTCGCCACCGTGACCCGTTCGTGAAAGCCCACGGCCATGATCACCGCCACCATCACCGGATAGACGAACAGCAGCGTCGAGGCAATCCCCGCATCCATGTAGTTGTAGCTCTCGAAGAGCGTCAGCGACGACACCGAAAAGAGAAGACCCATTCCCGCCAGCGGCAGCAGGTCACGACGCGAAAGCGCAAACGACTGACGCCGCGCAAGCATCAGCGCTCCCAGCATCACCACCGCCAGCACGTAACGGTAGAAAAGTACGGAATCCGCCCCCAGACCCGCCCCGTAAAGCGGCAGGGCAAAGAGCGGATTCAATCCGTAACTGACTGCGGCCACACTCCCGAGAACGTAGCCGCGCGTTTGTTCGGAAAGCATCTCAGAACGTCACCTGAGGAGCGCTCTCCGTACCTTCGGCAGCTTCGAAATAGGGCTTGCGCTCGAAACCGAACACCCCGGCGACCAGATTCGTCGGGAAGCGGCGCACCGTCCGATTATACGCTTCGGCGGCTCCGTTGAAGTCCTGGCGTGCTACCGAAATCCGGTTCTCCGTACCTTCGAGCTGCGCCTGCAACTCCAGGAAATTCCGGTTCGCCTTCAGGTCCGGGTAGTTCTCCGCCACGGCGATCAGACGGCCCAGGGCCGAACGGACCCCCGCCTGCGCCTGCTGGTATTCGGCCAGCCGCTCCGGGGTCAGGTCATCGGCCGAAAGGTTGATCGACGTCGCCCGCGTCCGCGCCTCGGTTACCTCCTGAAGCGTCTGCGACTCATGGGCCGCATACCCCTTGACCGTATTCACCAGGTTCGGAATCAGGTCCGCACGCCGCTGGTACTGCGCCTCCACGTTCGACCACGCGCTCCGGACCCGCTCCTCCTTGCCGACCAGCCCGTTATAGCTCGCATACAAGAAAATCGCAACTACGGCAACTACGCCGATCCAAATCCATTTTTTCATCGTTCTGTTCCTTATTTTTCTTTGTTAAACGTCTCTTTTTCTCCGGCCCCTCCGGCTCTCTCCTCCGGCCTCTCCGGGATCACCACCGCGAGCCCGCTCCGCCTCCGCCGAACGAACCGCCGCCAAAGCCGCCCCCGATCGAGCCGCCCCCGCCGAAACCGCCGAGACCCCCGCCGCCGATGATCATCCCGCCGCCCGAACCGCCGAAATGGTCGTTCCGAGGGCTGCGGGAGCGTCGACGATAACGCTTACCGCAGTGTGGGCAGAGGTATTCACGCTCCTCGATCCGATACTCCGGCGTAACGCTTACGACCGCCTGCGAGACCGGCTTCATCCGCCGCTTTCCGCAATTCGGGCAGCGCGGCCGCACGTAATGGTGGATCAGGCGCATGCCCAACGGGTAGATCACGAAGATCGTCCCGAGGATAATCAGGATATCCCACCAGGTGATATAGCTCCGTGACTCTTTCTCCAGGTCCGGGTCACCCCCTTCGAGCACCGTGGCCGCGGCTTCGAGGCCCGCAACCATTCCCGCGCTGTAGTCCCCCTCGCGGAAGAAGGGCAGCATCCGCTGCATCTGGATCCGTTTGCACAGCGCGTCGGGAAGGATGCCTTCGAGGCCCCCGCCCGTCACGAAACGGATCTCGTGCAGATCCTTCACCAGCAGCACGCCCAGGCCGTTGCTGCTCCGCGCCGAGCCCACGCCCCACGACCGGAAAAGTTCGATCGCAAACGAAAACGGATCGCCGCCCGCAATATCGTCCACGGCAACCACCGCCACCTGCGCCAGCCCCCGCCCGCGCAGCGAACCGCAGATCGAATCGATCCGCCGGACCGCCTCCGCGGAGAGGATGCCGTCGGGATTCGACACATAGCGCCGTGCGTCCCGCAACTGTACGTTGGGAATCTCCCCGACCCGATAGGTGCGCGCCGTCGCCGTGCCGAACACCGCAACCAGCAGCAGGCTGAATAGAAAAATTCGTTTCATATCCGTAACGTCGGGACAAAGATAGGAAAATATCCGCTCGCTGCAACCCCGACCGCAAATCGAATGCCCGGCCGCCGGGAAAACGACCGATCCAGCCCCCTCCCCCACCGCAAAAAAACGGCCCGCAGAGTCTGCAGGCCGTTCGATCGTTTCGCACCCGGCGCTTTGTCAGAAGCGGAAGCCCACGTAGAAGCGCACCGAGCTGGTCTTGAGCTTGCGCTCCGGAGCCGAGAGGTTATCCATCACATCGCCCATCGAGGGATCTCCCTCATCGCCGAAGGATTCATCATCAAAGGCCGACTCGTCGAACGTCAGGCCGTCGTACGTCGCCGAGCCCCAGCGCCACTCGACTCCCAGCGAAATCACCTTCCAGGCAACCATGCAGCCCGCATTCAGCATCGTGACGTAATGATGATGGAACGTGTCGTCCATGTACAGCATCGAATAGGAGGGCGTAACCCGGAAATAACCGCCCACCTTCAGGTGATGAACCGGGTTGATCGTCACCGACGGACCTACCTGCATGCCGATCTCCGCCTGATGCACGTCCGACGTATAGGTCTCGCCAACCTCGCCGTCGTAGCTCTCCAGCGTGGATTTCGCATAGTTGATATCCAGCCACGTGAAGTCCAGACCGAACTTGATCATCCCCAGCAGCGGCTTCTTGTGCAGATAGTAGGTCTTTCCGTTGCTCAACGAAACGCCGAAATCACTCTTCAGCTCCCCGCCGAAGGTCTTGTCCGTCATCGTCTGGTTCACGTAACCGATGTTGAAATACTTCGCACGGTCCTTCCAGATCGCCTGGTTCAGATCCTCCGTTTCGAGCGTCTGGACATTCGACGTCAACTCGGTCACGACACGCTGCAACGAATCCAGCCGACGGGCCGTATCGTCCTGTTCCTGGGCCCGGACACCGGCGGCGGCCAGCAACAGACCCATCAAAAAGCAAAGTTTCTTCATACGTATATAGAATTAGTTGGGGTTTCTCGCAACGCGGACGGCTCGCAATGGTCTGAATGCAATCCCGTTCCGCAGCAAAAGTAGAAAAAATTTCCCGCAATTGTATCCCCTTTTTCCTATTTTATCAGCAAACGGTAACTCCAGGGCGCCATTATCTCCTCAACCCGGCCCCGGAATTCGCAGGGAGAGCCCGTAAAGGCATCCCGGTACATCCCCGCATAGATCCCCGTATGGTAATCGCACTGGATCGTGTACGGCGAGAGGTTCATCACCGCGATCACCCGGTCGCCGCCATCCTCGCGGACCAGAATCATCAGGCAATCCTCCGCATTGTTCCGGATCTCGGTCAGCACGCCGCCGCGGCCCCCGCTCGCCAGCGCCGCATGGCTGTGCCGGAGTTCCGACAAACGACGGTAAAAATGCGTGTATCCGTTCTCATGGTAGCGGTCCGACGGTATCGGGTCCCGGTCGAAAAACGAAAACGAATGGTCGTAACCCACCTCCTGACCCGTATAGATCAGCGGAAGACCCCGCGGAACCACAAACGTGAAGAGCGTCATGATTTCACGAGCCGCGCCCATGCGCGAAAACTCCGTGCCGTTCCACGAATTCTCGTCGTGGTTCGACGTGAAGGCCAGCCGCAGGGCCCACTCCGGATAACGGTCCAGATCCGCATAGAGGTAGTCACGAAGGGCCGTGACCCGCGTCCGCTGCTGCGCCACGTCGTTCAGCAGGTGGTGCATCTCCCACGCATAGCACGCATCGAAAGCCCCTTCGTCGAAAAGATTCCGCTCCTCGGCCTCCGCAAGCAGAAACAGGTCCGGTTTCAAAGCCCGCAGGCGCCGGGCCGTCTCGTTCCAGAACGCAACGGGAACCAGCATCGCCATGTCGCACCGGAAACCGTCGACCCCGTGCTCCCGAACCCAATACGCCATGGCTTCGGCCTCTCCCTCCCAAACCTCATGATTCGCATAGTTGAGCTTCGCCGTATCGGTCCAGTCCCACGGTACGGCTGCAACACCCGACGGATCCCGCTCGTACCACGAGGCCGGTTTCTCCGTCAACCACCGCGCATCCCGCGACGTATGGTTCGCTACCCAGTCCAGCAGCACCTTCAGTCCCAGACGGTGCGCTTCCGACACGAAAGCGTCGAAATCCGCCAGTGTCCCCATCTCCGGATTCACCGCGCAGTAGTCCCGGATCGAATAGTACGACCCCAAGGTCCCCTTGCGCGACTCCCGGCCAATCGGATAGACCGGCATCAGCCAAACCGCATCAATGCCCAACTCCTTCAAAAAGGGCAGTTTCGAAGCCGCTGCCCGCAACGTGCCCTCCGGCGTCAACTGACGCACGTTCATCTCATAAATCACAGCCCGATAGCTCCAGTCTGGATGTTTCATGGAATAGTCAATTTTCAAGGCGATCTTACATCTCCCTGTCAATCAAATAGTCTACAAGTCTCTCTCGCTGCAAAAACGGCCGCGGAAAGCCGCCCTCGACTCAGGAACAGCCCCCCGAAAAAACACTCCGGTTCCGCATCCTGCAAAGATACGACCGTTCCGACAATCCGCTCCACCGTCTTTTTCGCATTTTCAGGCACCAAAGATACGATTTTTTTCCAACATGCGCGGCTCCCGGGAACCCTTTGCATACATACTTGTAAAATAGACCCGGACATTATGACGGAAATCCCGGATTTTTCCTTATCTTTGCCCCACATTAACAACGCCAATCGTCATGAACCAACTCCGCCGTCTCGCCGGGATCGCCATCCTGGGATTGTTGCTCGCGTCGTGCTCCGCACAGAAACGCGTCTGGTACTTGCAGGATGTCCAGCCCGCAACCCCGGAACAAATCGCTCAAAACGGACAGATACGCATCAAACCACTCGACCGTCTGACCATCGTCGTCAACAGCAAGGACCCCGAACTCGCCGTTCCCTTCAACTCCTCCACGTCGCTGAACTCCCTCTCCGGAATGCCCACGGCAAACTCCACCACCCAGGCGCTCCAGGTCCGGACCGTCGATGAAAACGGATTCGTCGAAATGCCCGTCATCGGCCCGATTCAGTGCAAGGGCCTCACCCGCAGCGAACTCGCCAAGGTCATTGCCGACAAGATCGTCGAGGGACGATACATCAACGACCCCACGGTCAACGTACAGTTCTCGGACATGAAGATCTCCGTCATCGGCGAGGTCGCCAGACCCGGATCCTTCGACATCGACCGCGACCGCATCACCATCTTAGATGCCCTGGCCATGGCCGGAGACATGACCGTATACGGCGTCCGCAGCGAGGTCATCGTTACCCGGGAAAACGACGGAAAAAGAACCGTCGAGGTCCTCGACCTTACCTCCAAGGATATTTTCAACTCCCCGGCCTTCTACCTCCAGCAGAACGACGTCGTCTACGTCAAACCCAACAAGTACAAGGCACAATCGGGTGAAATCAGCCAGAACCGGAGCTTCTACCTCTCGCTGGTCAGCACCGCCGTCTCCGTCGCCACGCTCATCGTAACCCTCACCAAATAAGCCCGAATCATGACAGAGCAGCAGTCAAACATACAGACCCCGGCCGGCAACGACGAGCTGGCCGGAACGATCAACCTCCACGACATCATCCGAATGGTCGTCGTGAACTGGTACTGGTTCGTACTCTCGGTGCTCGTCTGCATCGGTGCCGCCTATTACTACCTGGCCAAAACCCCGAAGATCTACAACCGCACGGCCACCATCCTCGTCAAGGATACCCGAAAGGGCGGGGACATCGACCTCTCGGCGTTCAGCGACCTGGCCGGATTCCAGACCCAACGCAGCGTCGACAACGAGGTGTTCGTCCTCCAGTCCCGCAGGCTCATGACCGAAGTCGTCCGCAGGCTCGACCTCACCGTCAACTACTCCATCGACGAACGCCTCCGCGACAAGGACCTCTACGGACAGGTGCCCATCGACGTCACCTTCATCAACGACAACGACAACCAGAATCTCTCGCTCTCCGTTACCCCGGTGGGCGACGAACAGGTCCAACTCACCGAATTCCACGACGGGTTCGTCACCAAGCAGGAGAGCCGGAGCGTCATCACCGCACAATACGGAGACACCATCCCGACGCCCGTCGGACAGATCGTCGTCCACAAGACCCTCTACATGAACGACGCATACAACGGTGTGCCCATTCAGGTCAGAAAAAACTCCCTCAAGGCAACGACCGACGCATACCGGAATGCCGTCAAATGCGACGTCGCAAACAAACAGGCCTCCGTCGTCACCATCTCGATAAACAACTCCGTCCCGCAACGGGCCGAAGATGTCCTCAATACCCTGATCGACGCCTACGAAAAGGATGCCATCAACGACAAACGGCGCGTCTCCGTCACTACGGCGGAATTCATCAAGGCCCGCCTCGAAGTAATCGGACGCGAACTCGGTGACGTGGACAAGGACATCGAGGACCTCAAGAAGGACAACCAGATGGTCGATATCACCTCCGAGGCCGCCAGAAGCGTCACGGAAAGCTCCCAGTACAAGGCCGAAGGACTTTCGCTCGACAACCAGATCAACGTCGCGGAGTTCATCCGCAGCTACCTCAACGACCCCTCGAAGGCCGGAGAGCTCATTCCCGCCATGGCATCGGTGACCAACAGCGCCGTCGCCGCGCAGATCGAAGAGTACAACGCATCGATCCTCCAGCGCGAAAAACTCCTCGAAAACAGTTCCGAGAACAGCCCCGTCATCCGGGACCTCGACAACCTCCTGGCCGCCGTCAGACGATCGATCATCGCCTCGCTCGACTCTCACATCTCGACCCTGGAGATCCAGCGCGATGCCATGCGCCGGGAAGAGGAGAACGCAAACCGCAGAATATCCACCATGCCGTCCCAGGAGAAGGTCATCCTCGGAATCACCCGACAGCAGAAAATCAAGGAGGAACTCTTCCTCTACCTGCTCAACAAACAGGAGGAGACCCAGCTCAACTACGCCATCGCCGAGAGCAACTCCCGGACCATCGACCTCGCTTACGGAAGCTCCATCCCCGTATCGCCCCGTCCGATGATGATTATGGCCGTGGCGCTGATCGTCGGTCTCGCAATCCCCTTCGGGCTCCTGTTCCTGATCGGAATGCTCGACACGACCATCCGCGGAAGAAAGGATGTCGAGGACAACCTCAGCGCCCCGTTCCTCGGCGACATCCCCTATGTCGAGGGCGAGACGGAGGGAGTTGCAGTCCGCGAAACAGGACGCGACGCCCTCTCCGAGGCATTCCGAATCCTCAGGTCAAACATGTCGTTCATGGGCGTATCCGCAGGTAACAAGCTGAAAACCGTCCTGTTCACCTCCTCGAACCCCCACGCCGGGAAGACCTTCGTCGCCATGAATCTCGCCATGACGTTCGCCATGGCCGGAAAGCGCGTCGTCCTGATCGACCTCGATCTCCGCAGACACGCCTTCTCGACACTCCTCGGACACGGGAAAAGCAGAAACGGAATTACCGGATACCTCGCCGGAACCGTCACCGACATCAATTCGCTCATCTCGAAAACGCAATACCACGAGAATTTCGACGTGATCTATGCCGGAGTGCAACCCCCCAATCCGACCGAAATGCTCCTCTCCGAAAAACTCGACAAACTTATCGCAGAGCTGCATACCAAATACGACTACATCTTCCTCGACAGCACCCCCGCCATGTCGGTCGCCGATGCCGTCATTACAGACCGACTCTCCGACCTCTCCATCTACATCGTGCGAGAAGGCGTCCTCGATCGCAGGCAACTCCCCGATATCGAACGGCTCTACCGTGAAAAGAAACTGCACAACATGTGCATCGTACTCAACGGCTCCCGGACCCGCCGCCACGGGTACGGATACGGATATGGTTATGGATACGGGTACGGGTATGGATACGGCGACGATTATCACGACGAAAGCTACCGGAGACGGATCAAGAACTTCTTCCTGTCGCTGACCCGCAAGGTTAAACGTTAATCGAATATGGCAATCCACGATGCTGTCATCGCCGTCGACTTCGACGGAACCGTAGTTACCCATGCCTATCCCGAAATCGGAGAGGATGCGGGGGCCGTGCCCGTGCTCAAGGAGCTCGCGGGAAACGGCTGCAGGTTGATTCTCTACTCCATGCGGCACGGAAAACTGCTGGATCAGGCCGTAGACTGGTTCCGGACCAGGGGGATCCCACTCTATGCCGTCAACGAAAACCCCGGACAGAAGCGTTGGACTTCCTCCCCGAAAGTACACGCCGACCTCTATATCGATGACAGCAATCTGGGCTGTCCCCTGCGGTTCATCGATGGAGAAAAGCGCCCCGTAGCCGACTGGGAGCGGATTCGAGAGCAGCTCGTCCGGGAAGGATTCCTCGACTGACGCGAGGAGAGGAGGGGGCTGGGAGTTCTCCGAGAACAGCGAAAAGGACCGATTCAACCCTGTAACAACGACAAAAAGCGAGACTTTTTCGAAGTCCCGCTTTTTTCGTATCCCGGGAGCCAGTTCCCGGCATCACGGCCGGCAATCAACCCGTTGACATCGTCCATCCGCCCCCCCCCGATCTACAAAAAATCCCCGGTTGCCCCCGAGGTCGCCCCCGGTCACAAAAATCCCCGGAACAGAGACGCAACTCCACTCCGGGGAAAATGCAATGCGGGACTTACGCCCGGCAGACTACTTCTTCCACAGATCGCGCGGATATTTCCCGTCTGCGATCATCTGCTCGATCGCGGCCATCAATGCCGGTTTGTCCTCTTTGTAGGTCACACCGTGCCACTGCGCGCCCGAACGGAGAACACGCATCGTTGCAGTCCCGTCGCCGATCAGTTTGTTCACCATCGTCGGAATATAGAACTCCGACTTCAGATTCCCGCAGTTCGCCTCGTACCACGTCCTGAAATAATCCTTCGAATAGGCGAAATAGTCCGGCGTAAATCCGAACAGGTTCATCGATACCGGCGTATCCTCCGCCAGCTCCTCATCAGCCCCGCCGTCGTGGAAGACGATCTTCCCGTCCGGCATCCGCTCGATCTGCGTCCGCTCCACCATCGAGGCAAGGTCGCCCTCGGCATTCACACCGCACACGCCGCGCGATACCGTGCCGTTCTCCGAAAGCGTCTTGTTCAGATCGTAGGCCACCATGCAGTAGCGGTTCTTCGAACCCTCAAGCTGCGTCAGATAGGACGCTATCGTCTTGTAAGCCTCGGCTCCGTAGAAATCGTCGGCATTGATCACCGCAAACGGTTCATGAATCGCCTCTGCAGCCATCATCACCGCGTGGTTCGTCCCCCACGGCTTCACCCGGCCCTCCGGAACCGAAAGACCATCGGGAAGATACTCCAACTCCTGGAACACAATCTCAACATCGATCTTCCCCCCGAAACGCTCCGGCGTGAAAATCTCCCGGAATTCCTGCTCGAAATAGTGACGGATCACGAACACGACCTTCCCGAAACCGGCCTGAATGGCATCATAGATCGAATAGTCGATGATGGCTTCGTTGTTCGGTCCGACGCCGTCCATCTGCTTGAGCGACCCGTAACGGGATCCCATGCCCGCTGCGAGTACCAATAATGTGGGTTTTACCATAGCTTTGTTATTGTTTTTTGAGACTTTGGGTTCTCTTTATCTTGACAAAGATAAACATTTCAGGGAGAAACGCCAAGCTTTTTCCGATTTTCAATGCCCCGAAACAATCGGCTCCCTCCGCGCCGAATCCGCAAATAAATTTGGCAGTCCCGGCCGCTTATGTTATATTTGCAAGGTTAAATACCCGCCCGGGACCGCCGATGCTTCCGAAAGACGAATTCCCCGGAAGGCGGGCTAACCCCCTCCGAATATGGACCTGATGAAAAAAATACGGAACTGGTGGCATGGATTCTTCCGCAAACGAAGATTCAACATGCTCAAAGCCACCGACCTCTCCGAAGAGTGGCACATACACATCTCCCCCGCGAGCATCCTCGCCGGACTGGTTGCATTCCTGCTCACCCTTTTCATCATCATCCTCTCGCTCGTCGCATACACCCCCGTGCTGGAGCTCCTCCCCGGATACCGCACCGAAGCCGACCGCTCGCGCGAAAGCCTCATCCAGAATATCATCCGACTCGACTCCATGGAGCGCGTCATGAACGACATGATGACCTACAACGAGAATATCGCACTCATCATGGAGGGCCGCACGCCCGTTGCCCGGGTCCTCGCTCCGGCCGATTCGTCGCGCATCTCCAAGGTCCTCGTCGTACCCTCGCGCGAAGACTCCCTGCTCCGGGCGCAGATGGAGGGTAGCGGTGAGTATGCGCTGGCGGAGCAGAATGCCGGGTCGCGCAAAAAACTCCGCGAGTCCATCGAACTGACTGCCCCCATCGAAGGGATCATCACCGCACATTTCGACCTCACACAGGGCTCCTACGGCGTGAAAATCGCAGCCGCAGCTGCCGACCGCGTGGCCGCAATCGACAACGGAACCGTCGTCCAGAGCCTCTGGACACCCGAAAACGGATACGCCATCGTCATCCAGCACGCCGCAAACCTCATCTCCATCTACCGAAACCTCTCCCAGTCCCTCGTCGCAACGGGGCAGACCGTCCGGCCCGGCGAACAGATCGGATACAATGCCGAAGCCGAAAACGGAGAGGTCAAACTCTTCGAATTCGAACTCTGGAACAACGGCAAACCCGTCGATCCCGAACGATACATCGTCTTCTGACCCGGACCATGAAACAACGACTCGCCATCCTCGGATCCACAGGCTCCATCGGCGCGCAGACGCTCGACATCGTTCGCGAAAACCCCGAACGCTTCGAGGTCCGCATCCTCACCGCTCACCGCAACTGGGAACAACTCGCACGCCAGGCCCGGGAGTTCGATGCCGACACGGTCGTCATCGCCGACAAACAACACTACCAATCCCTCTGCGAGGCGCTCGAAGGCACCGATACGAAGGTATATGCCGGAGAGGAGGCCGTAGCGCAGGTCGCCGCGGGCGGAGATTCCGACGTCGTGGTCAACGCCCTGGTCGGATACGCCGGTCTGGCTCCCACCGTCGCGGCTATCGGGGCCCGCAAGAAACTTGCGCTGGCCAACAAGGAGTCGCTGGTCGTCGGAGGTGCCTGCGTCATGCCCCTGGCCCGCGAACGAAGGGCGCCGGTGATCCCGATCGACTCGGAACACTCGGCCATCTTCCAGTGCCTGCTCGGAGAGCGCGCCCCGGTGCGGCGGCTCATCATCACCTGCAGCGGCGGCGCCTTCCGCGACATCCCCCGCGAAGAGCTCGCCCACGTCACCGTCGAACAGGCCCTCCGACACCCCCAATGGCACATGGGCGCGAAGATCACCATCGACTCCTCGACGCTCGTCAACAAGGGATTCGAGGTCATCGAGGCCCACTGGCTCTTCGGGACCCCCGCCGACCGCATCTCCGTCGTGATGCACCCCCAGTCGATCGTCCACTCGATGGTCGAGTTCGAGGACGGTGCCATCAAGGCCCAGTTGGGATCCCCCGACATGCGGATGCCGATCAGTTTCGCGCTGATGTATCCCGACCGTGCCAAACGCCCCGCAGAACGCTTCAGTTTCGTGGAGCACCCCCAGCTCTCGTTCGCCGAGGTCGACGGCGCCAAGTATCCCGCACTCGGAATCGCCTACGAGTGTCTGCGCCGCGGAGGTACCGCCGCCTGCACGATGAACGGAGCCAACGAGGTGGCCGTCGCGGCGTTCCTCGACCGGAAATGCGCCTGGCTGGATATTGTGCGCACGATCGAATACGCCCTGCAGCACGCCTCGTTCGTCGCCCGGCCCTCGCTCGACGACTACGCCGCAGCCGATGCCGAAGCCCGCAGGCTGGCCGCCGAATTCCTGAAAGTCAGACGCCCGGAGAGCAACCCGGCAAAATAGACCCGGAAGTCCGCTTCCGGAATCTCACCAAAACGACCAATACCGAAAAAAATGGACATACTCGTCAAAATCATTCAGTTCTTCCTCTGTTTCACGATTCTCGTCGGGATTCACGAATTCGGGCACTTCATCATGGCCCGCGTCTTCCGCATCCGCGTCGAGAAGTTCTACATCTTCTTCGATCTGGGGTTCTCGCTCTTCAAGTTCCGCCGAGGCCATACCGAATACGGCATGGGCTGGCTCCCTCTGGGCGGCTACTGCAAGATCGCCGGAATGATCGACGAATCGATAGACAAAGGCTATCAGAGCCAGGCCGTCCAGCCCTGGGAGTTCCGCGCAAAACCCGCTTGGCAGCGCTTTCTGGTGATGATCGCCGGTGTGATGATGAACGTCATCCTCGCCGTGGCGATCTACATCGGCATCTGCTACACCTGGGGCGACACCTATCTCTCGAATGAAGACGTCAAGTGGGGCTACAACTTCAACGAGGCCGGACACCTCCTCGGATTCCGCGACGGAGACTGCATCGTCACCATCGACGGCGAGCGCATCGACAACTACGTCGACATCCTCAACGCCATGATCATCACCGACACCGACCGCAAGGTCGTCGTCGACCGCGGCGGCGAACAGATCGAGCTCTCGATCCCGCTCGACGATCTGATCGCCATGCGCCAGAACAAGGGATACGAGGGGCTGCTCATACCCCGCCAGCCCTTCGTCATCGACAGCGTCGTCGCCCCGACCGCCGCCGCGCTGATCAAGGGCGACGAGATCGTCGGCATGTCCAGCCGCCGCACCGGCGACAGCTATGAAAACATGGACTTCCGCGACTACCGCGCCTATCTCGAACTCCACGCCGGGGATACCGTGACACTCGCGGTCCTGCGCGGCGGCGAGCGCCTCTCGCTCGACCTCCCCGTCTCGGAAGAGGGAACCCTCGGCGTCATCCGTGCGACCTACCCCCTCCGCACCCAGGAGTACACCTTCTGGCAGGCCATTCCCGCCGGTTTCCACAAGGCCGGGAGTGTCATCGCATCCTACTGGGAGCAGTTGAAGATGATCGTACAGCCCAAAACCAAAATGTACGAGGAGCTCGGCGGATTCCTCTCCATCGGCAGCATCTTCCCCTCGACCTGGGACTGGCAGGATTTCTGGCTCAAGACCGCCTTCCTCTCGATCATCCTCGCCGTGATGAACATCATCCCCATCCCCGGTCTCGACGGCGGGCACGCCATCTTCACCTTCTGGGAGATGGTCACACGCCGAAAGGTCAGCGACAAGGTCCTCGAAGCCGCCCAGTATGTCGGACTGATCATCATCCTCATGCTGCTGCTCTACGCAAACGGAAACGATATTTACCGTTTCTTCATCAAATAGGCCCCGAAAGATGACCGAACTGGAAAAGATGCTCGCCGGCGAGCTTTACGACTACACGGCACCCGACGTCGCCGAGAGCCTGCGCCGCAAGCGCGTGAACCTCACCCGCTTCAACGCCACGTCGTTCGACGATCACCCGGCCTACGAGGAGGCGCTCACGGCGCTGATCCCCCGCCACGCCCCGACGGCCCGCATCATGCCGCCGTTCCACTGCGACCACGGGCATCCGATCCAACTCGGTGAAGGGGTCTTCATCAACGCCAACTGCACGTTCCTCGACGGCGGAGGAATCTCGATCGGCGACCATACGCTTATCGGCCCCAACTGCCAGCTCTATACCCCGCAGCACCCGATGGACTACCTCGAACGCCGCAAACCCGTCGAACGGGGTTTGGCCATCCGCATCGGTCGCGACTGCTGGCTCGGAGGAGGCGTCATCGTCTGCCCGGGCGTGACGATCGGCGACCGTTGCATCATCGCCGCCGGAAGCGTCGTCACGCGCGACATCCCGGACGATTCGCTCGCCGCGGGGAATCCCGCCGCCGTCAAACGTAAACTCGACAACCATGACAAACAGTGAAAAACTCCATACGTGCGCCGAAGCGCTGCGCCGCCACCATTTCGAGGCGGACGTCGTCGCAACCCCGCAGGAGGCCTTCGAGAAGATCCGGGGCGCCGTCGAGGCCGAATCCCCGAAGATCGTCTCGTTCGGGGATTCGATGACGATGCGTGAAACCGGAATCATCGAATGGCTCCGCTCGAACGGCGACTGGACGCTGCTCGACGGTTTCGACGCCTCGATGCCCCGCCCCGAACGGCTCGAAATCCGCCGCCAGGCCCTGATGTCCGACCTCTTCATCACGGGCGTGAACGCCCTCACCACGGCGGGAACGCTCCACTGGCTCGACATGGTCGGAAACCGCATCGCTCCGGTGGCGTTCGGGCCCCGGAAGGTCGTCCTCGTCGCCGGGCGCAACAAGATCGTCGATTCGCGCGACGAGGCCGAAGAGCGCATCCGGCGCATCGCCGCTCCGCAGAACATCGCCCGACACCCGGGATTCCGCACCCCCTGCGCCAAAACCGGCGTCTGCATGGACTGCAACGCCCCGGACCGCATCTGCAATACCCGCATGGAGATGTTGCGCTGCCACCCCGCAGGCCGCATACTCGTTCTTTTGATCGATCAGGATTTGGGATTATGAGAAAATACATCGCATATCTGCTCTTGTCGGCCGCCCTGCTCGTTACGGGCGGTTGCGGCGACGACTCGGAGGTCTTCTACTCGATCACCTATCCCGTCGTGCGCATCGATGCCGAAGTGACGCTTTCGGAGCCCGAAGAGCCCTCAACCGGCGAAGGCTCCGGGACAGAGGGCACGGAAGGCTCAGGCGGAACGGACGGAACAGACGGAACAGGCGGAACAGGCGGAACAAGCGGAACAGACGGCACGGAAGGCTCAGGCGGAACAGAGGGCACGGAAGAGCCGGTCGATCCGCTGGTGGCACAGATTCAGGCCGAAGCGGCAGCTGAGGGGCTCGTACAGGCCGGAGGCTGCTATACGCTCGATTTCGCCCGCTACAACCGCGGGTACCTCACCATCGAGACCGCCACGCAGTCCGGAACCCTCACCGGGGTCTTCTTCAAGGAGCCCGGAGCCTCGGAACTCACCTTCTTCTATCTCGACACGAACACCTCCTGCACCCTCTCCTACTACACCGATACGGACGGTGTACGCAAAGTGCTCCTGCTGTTCGACCGGACCGAAGCGTTTCAGGCCCGTTACCCCGACGCCGGTCTGACGAAGGTCATCCGACGCGAATACACCTCGACCCCCACAATCTGATCCCGTCATGGCTGCCAAGGTCAAAAAAGCATACTTCTGCAAAAACTGCGGTTTCGAAGCCCCGAAATGGCTCGGGAAATGTCCCTCGTGCGGCGAGTGGAACACCTTCACCGAGGAGATCATCGCCCGCGAAAGCGGCTCCGTAACGGCAAACGTCGCAGGGCCTCTCCCCACATCGCGCCCCCAGCGCGTGCGCGACATCCGCGAAAGCGAACACCGCCGCGTCGATCTCGGGAATCCCGAGGTCAACCGCGTACTGGGCGGCGGCATGGTCCCCGGATCGCTGGTCCTCCTCGGCGGCGAACCCGGAATCGGTAAATCCACCCTCTCGCTGCAGATCGCCCTCGCGGCAAACGGGCTGAAGACCCTCTACGTCTCGGGCGAGGAGTCCGCCGAACAGATCAAGATGCGCGCCGCACGCATCGGAATCGGAAACGACGAGTGTCTGATCTATCCCGAAACACTGCTGGAAAACATCATCGCCCAAATCGCCGAGCAACAGCCCGATCTGGTGGTGATCGACTCCATCCAGACCATCTACACCGAACTGCTCGACTCGTCGGCCGGCAGCGTCTCGCAGATCCGCGAGTGCGCCGCCTCGCTGCTCAAATACGCCAAAACGACCGGTACGTCGATCTTCATCATCGGACACATCACCAAGGACGGCGCCATCGCAGGTCCCAAAATCCTCGAACACATCGTCGATGTCGTCCTGCAGTTCGAGGGCGACAGCAACAACATCTACCGCATTCTGCGCGGCATCAAGAACCGCTTCGGCGCCACGTTCGAAATCGGCGTCTTCGAAATGCGCGAAGAGGGGCTCCGCGGCGTGGACAACCCCTCGGAGATCCTCCTGACCCACTACGAAGAGCCCCTGTCGGGAATTGCCGTCGGGGCCTCGGCCGACGGCGTGAGGCCCTATCTGATCGAGGTGCAGGCCCTCGTGAGCGCCGCAGCATACGGAACCCCCCAGCGCTCGACGACCGGATACGACGCCCGACGCATGAACATGCTCCTTGCCGTACTCGAAAAACGGGTCGGCATGAAGATGTTCCAGAAGGATGTATTCCTGAACTTCGCAGGCGGGTTCAAGGTCGCCGATCCGGGGCTGGACCTCGCGGTCGTGGCCGCCGTGATCTCCTCCTACTACGACCGGCCCATCGCCGAAGGGGTCTGCTGCGCAGGCGAAATCGGACTTTCGGGCGAAGTGCGCCCCGCACCCCGCACCGAGCAGCGAATCAGCGAGGCCGCACGCCTCGGATTCCGCCGCATCGTCGTCTCGGGGTATCTCCCCAAAGGCGCCAAACGCCCCAAAGGCATCGAAGTCGTGACGATCAACAACATCGCACAACTCCCGAAGGCCCTCTTCATAGCGTAGCGCAAAGGTTAAAAGGAGGCAGATAAACGCTCAAACCGGGAGGGCCGGCATGAAAAGAGAGCCGGAATAACAGGAAAGAAGGAAACAACGGGCCCCGGCGTATTCCGAAACGGGAAAACGTCGGGATCCGTTATGCCGTATGCGGAGGAAACCGGTCCGGAGCGTCGTCAGCAGGAGGGCAGCTGCCACTCCAGCTCCTCGCGGACGAAGTCCCCGACAGGAAGCGAACCCAGAGAACCGACAGTGCGAAGAACCCTCTGCCGGTTCTCTTCGTTGCGGGAGCCGACGGCCACAAGCGCCGCGACAGCCCCCTGTGCAAGCAGGCGGCTCGCGGAGATTCCGGCTTCCGCCGCCCGGCGGAGCGTTTCGACGATTCGCGGGATCCACGCCGCCTGCGGTTCCGCAGCACGTCCCACGGCCATCAGGGCGGCATACTGACACAGCGGCTCAGAACCGGCCTCCGTCCACCTTTCGAACAGCGCCGAAAATGATTCCGCACGGCTCAGCAGCGCAAAGGCTCCCTCTTCAGCCATTTCGGAGTTCAACAACCCTTCGCCCCAAAACGCGGATTCCTCCGGGGTGAGGCGTCCGGGATCGGCGATATGGAAGGCCGCGAGGCGCAATTCACGCACATCCTGCCGGTAGAGATAACGGGCAAAGTCGTGGTCCGTACCCTCGGCCCTCGCCAGACGGCGGAGCGTCGGAAGGCTCACGCCGTAGTTCAGTCCGTAGGGGCGGCCGTAGAAGCGCATCGCATCGGCAACGGCGCCGTTCCGCTCGCGGCGGAAGGCCCCGAGCAATGCCGCCATGCGGGAAGTGGGATCCATCTTCCGGGGGATTTTACTTGCGGCGGGGAAGCGCCACGTTGATCGTGCGCCCGAACTCGAAGACCGGAAGCACCGCACGCGCATACTCACCGCCCCCGGAGACCACCGTACAGGTCGAGGGATCGGCCACCCGGCACGTCACGACATTCGACTCCTTCGGCCCGGCCTCCAGATCCGCGGCCACACGCGCCCCCGAAGGCTCGATCTGCAGCAGCACGATGTCGCCCGACAGGTCGTTCTCCGGAAGAAGCCCCGCGGCCGGGCTGAAGCGGCAGAAGATATACTGTTTCTTGTCCGATTGCGGATAGACCACGTAGCGGCGCGTCTCGGTCGAGAGGATCCGTTTGCCGAGGAAGAGCTCCAGATAGGCCTGCTCCTGGCGGTCGATCTCCGCAAGGGCGGCATTCAGCCCCTCGCCGAAGACATTTTCGCCCGCTTCGCCCGTGATAAGCTCCAGGCGGTGACGGCGCAGCGAAAAGATCCGCTCGGCAGCCACGCGGGCCGCATCCTCCAGCGACAGGGTCGTCATGTCGATCTTGTCGGGCTGCAGCCGCGCAAACTCCCCGTCCGAGGCGCCATAACTCTGGGTCCGCGTCGTCGCAGCGGCCGGGGCCGACGCATTCAGGTATGTGGCACCGTCCAGCAGCGCAATCTGCGACCCCGTAATACGCCACGACGTCTTGTCCGCCAGCGAAGCCCGCACCCCGAGGAACTTCTGCGCATAACGCGCATAGGGCCCCGTGAGGGTCCGGTCGCACTCCACCGTGACGTCCACGGCCAAAATCGTCCGCGGCTGCGAGATGCGGATGCCCTCGACCGTCTCGGTGGCACCCTGAAGGGCGATGTAGGGATTCTGCGCCGAGGCGCCCCCCGCCAACAGCAGGGCAAACATCCAAAGTCTGAGTTTCATGATCCGAAATTTTTTGTGCTCTCCAGACAAATGTAACGTTTTTTCACGGCTTGTCAAAATTTCAGGTAGAAATCGCCGGTCAGGGCCCGGTATTCGGGTGTATAAACCTCATGTTCGCCCGTGCCGATCACCAGTTCGCCGGTCAACGGCGTGTCGTCCGCCTCCTCCGTGCGTGCCAGCTCCAGCAGGGTACGTTTCACCGGACGCCGGGGCGTCGTGCGGACATCCGTGCGCCGGAGCGTCGTCAGGCGCCCGCCCGCCGCCAGCAGGAACCGCGGCACCTCGCTCTGCGGAAGCACCACCGAGAACCGTCCGCCGGGAGCCAGCAGCCGCAGCACCGCATCGCACAACTCGGAGAAGGTCAGCGTAACGGTGTGGCGCGCCGTCGTGCGACCCGCATCGGGGCTTGGCAGCGTGGCGTCGAAAAACGGCGGATTCGAGACAATCCGGTCGAACTGCCCGGCCGGAGCGAACGTCTGGACCGGAGTCTGCACGAAATGCAGGCGTCCGCCCCACGGCGAAGCCGCGGCATTCTCCCGCGCCTGCGACACGTCGTCGATGTCGATGCCCGTCACCTCGGCCTCCGGGGCCCGCTGGGCCAGCATCAGGGCGATCAGCCCCGTCCCGGTGCCGATGTCGAGCAGCCGGCGGTCCGTCGGCCGGAGCGGGGTCCACGCCCCGAGCAGCACGCCGTCGGTGCCGACCTTCATCGCGCAGCGGTCCTGGTGCACGGTGAAGCGCTTGAAGCGGAAAGCGCCCCCGATGCGTTCGATATGCGGTTCGTCACTCATGATTCTTCAGATAACCGTCCACCCCGGCCCCGAACAGGGAAAAATCGTACCGCACGGGGTCCCCGGCATTGAACTCCCGGAGTGCCGCGGTGATCTCCTCGACGGCCCGCCAGTCGTTCTGACGCCGCGTCAACAGCCCCAGGGCCCGGCCCATCGCCCCGACATGGAGGTCTAACGGCAGGTAGAGTGCCGACATCGGGATCCCCCGCCACTCGCCGAAATCCACTCCCCGGTCGTCGCGCCGGACCATCCAGCGCAGGTACATGCACAGGCGTTTGCAGGCCGCACCGCGTTCGATGGCCGAGAGGTGTTTCTCGCAGCGCGGGGCGTGCTCCGCGGCGAAGAACTCCCGCCGGAACTCCGCCAGCACCGGGCGCAGGTCGTGCGTCGCGGCATAACGGGTCTCGAAAAATGCCCCGATTCCGCCGAAACGCTCCTCCAGGCGCCGCAAGGCCAGTATGAAATCGCGCAGATCGCCGCCGTTGAAGGTGCGGTGGGCGTAGGTGTCCAGTTGCGCCAGCTCCCGCTCCGAGGCGTGGCGCACGAAATCCGCCGGGGCATCGTCCATCAGGCGCATCATCCGGTGGCCGTTGCGCACGATCGACCGCCGGTTTCCCCAGGCGATCGTCGCCGCAAAGAAACCCGCAATCTCCCGGTCCGCTCGATCCGCATAGCGGTGCGGCAC
>CALUKL010000174.1 GCA_944321195.1 uncultured Alistipes sp. | reverse complement strand
TTTTCCTCCCCCCCGCCCCTGCCGGCGTGCGGTTCTCCTCCTCTCGGGGTTTGCCTTCTCGCCCGGTTGGGGTTTGGTTTTCCCCCCTCCCGCTGCCGGAGTTCGGTTCTCCTCCTCTCGGAGTTTGCCCTCTCGCCCGTCGGAGTTTGGCTTTCACCCCTCCCGCTTCCGGAGTTCGGTCTTCACCCCCCCCCGTTTCACGGCCCCCCCCCGCGTTTGCCGTACCGCCCAATGAAAGAGGTCGATATACGCCCTGATGGGGAGTGCAAAGATAAAGAGAAAAAACGATATGATGCAAATTATGCGTGAAAAAAGAGAGATTTATTCGTACCTTTGCTTGCGTTGTGCACTGCGGAACCCCCTTCGGGATGCCCGAACGACCCTCCGATTCCGTTCCGAAGCGCACTCTGCCGAAAAACCGGAACGATGAAGAACGAACGATTGATATTGGTGACGAACGACGACGGCTACGCCTCGAAAGGTTTTGCCGCCGCCATTGAAGTAGCCCGGCGCTTCGGCCGGGTTGTCGGTGTGGCTCCGGAGACGCCTCAGAGCGGCATGAGCCAGGCCATTACGATGTATAACCCGCTCTATTTGCGAAAGGTCCGCGAGGAAGAAGGGGTCGATGTCTACTCCTTTTCGGGAACGCCGGTGGACTGCGTGAAGATGGCTTTCGACTACCTGCTGCGCGAGAAGCGTGTCGACCTGATGATTTCGGGGATCAACCACGGCTCGAACTCGGCGGTGAACATCCTCTATTCGGGGACGATGGGTGCGGCCATCGAGGGGAGTTTTTACGGCTGTCCGGCGGTGGGCCTTTCTCTGGACGACCACGATGCGGATGCGGATTTCGAGGCCGCGGTGCACTACGGGACGCAGGTCGTCGAGGCGTTGCTCTCCGGTCCGGTCGAGTTGCCGCTGTGCCTGAACGTGAATGTCCCCGCGGGTCGTCCCGAGGAGCTGCGGGGCATCCGTCTGTGCCGCCAGAACCGGGGATTCTGGCGGGAGGAGTTCTACCGTCACGAGGATCCGCGGGGCCGGGAGTACTTCTGGCTCACGGGTGCCTTCGTCAACGAGGAGCCCGATGCGGATGATACGGACGAATGGGCGCTTCGGAACGGATATGTGGCTGTGGTCCCTGTTCAGACCGATCTGACGGATTACGGCCAACTTCGGAATCTGTGCCGATTCTTTCCTTCGGCGATCGATTCGGACCCTGCTTCCCGAAAATAGCTGCGGAAAAGTGCGGTTGATTGGCATCCGTTTCGTATCTTTGTAGAAAATACCCCGCCTATGTTGATCAAGATCCTGTTGGTCATTTCGATCGTCGTCCAGTGCGTGGCCACGGGCTATGCGCTTCGTCTGGTCCGCACCACGAAGTACAATTCGGTGTGGATTCTCTTCATCGTGGGCTTTTCGCTGCTTTCGGTGGAGCGTCTGATCCAGTTGCTCGTAGAGTCGGGCGTCGAGGTGATTTCGCGGTGGTGGTTCGCCTACCTGGGGATCGTGATCTCGGTCTGCCTGTCGATCGGGGTGATGTACGCGCACAAGCTCTTCAAATATATCGACCGCCTGAACCGTCAGCGTTCGCTGCTGAACAAACGGATCCTCACGGCGGTGCTGCGCACGGAGGAGAAGGCTCGCTCGCGTTTCTCGAAGGAGCTCCACGACGGTTTGGGGCCGTTGTTGTCGTCTGCGAAGATGTCGCTGACGGCGCTTTCGCGCGAGGAGCACAATGCCGAGCAGCAGGAGATCATCGCCAATACGACCTACGTGATCGACGAGGCGATCCGTTCTTTGCGTGAGATTTCGAACAATCTTTCGCCGCACGTGCTGAACGACTTCGGGCTTGCGCGGGGAGTTCAGAACTTCATCGACAAGAGCGCGGCGATGCACGACGTGAAGATCCGCTTCACGACGAACCTGCGCGGGGAGCGCTACGATACGGACATCGAGGTGATCCTCTACCGGGTGATCTGCGAGTTGATCAACAACTCGCTCAAGCATGCGGCCTGCACGGAGGTGAACCTGTCGCTGTCGCAGAACGGCCCGGAGCTGGCGCTGGACTATTCGGACAACGGCCGGGGCTTCAATCCGCAGGCGATGATGGATTGCGGCATGGGCCTTTCGAACATCGCGTCGCGGATCAACTCGCTGGGCGGGACGTTCGACATCACCTCGACGAAGGGCAAGGGGATGCGGGCTGCGATCCGCGTGAACACACAGCAGGATCCGTCTCCTGTGAAGAAGAACCGCAAACGCCGCTGATATGGAACGCCGGATCATCCTTGTTGACGACCATTCGCTCTTCCGCAACGGCCTGCGGGGTTTGCTGGAGCATTGCGGGGAGTGCCGGGTTGTAGGCGAAGCGGGAAGCGGCGAGGAGTTTCTGGGAATGCTGGATGCCGTGGAGGCGGACATCGTCTTCATGGATTTCGCCATGCCGGGGCTCGACGGCGCACAGACCACGGAGCGGGCCCTGGCCCGGCGTCCGGAGTTGCGGATCATCACGCTGTCGATGTTCGGTGAGGAGAGCTACTATTCGCGGATGGTGAAGGCCGGGGCGAAAGGTTTCCTGCTGAAGGATTCGGATATCGGCGATGTGCTGGAGGCGATCGATACGGTGATGGCGGGAGGGAGTTACTTTTCGCCGCAGCTGCTC
>CALUKL010000173.1 GCA_944321195.1 uncultured Alistipes sp. | reverse complement strand
TGAAGACCGAGAGTGACGAGAGGCTCTTCTCCCACGCCTCGGCCGTGGCCGTGGCATCGAAGAAGGCACGGGTCTGCGCATCATCTCCCGAAGAGAGGGTGATCGTTACCGAAGCGCCATCGGGGCGCGCCTCCGGTGCGGGGTTCATCATTTCGGTTTCCTTGTTGCAAGAGGCAAGAAGGGCCAGGGCGGCACCGGCCGCCAAAAACAGCTTTTTCATATAAGTAATTGGTTTTATGTCGCTTGCGCGACGGTTAATAAAAAAGGGTTACTGTTCGATTGTTAGTCGATTATAAATTTCAATGCAATGCCGAACTGGGTGTGAAAATGCCCGGAGGTTGTGCCCCACAGCACCCGTTCACGGCCCGAGACAGAGAGAATGATCCGATCTGCAAGGTAGGCTTCGGCTTCCAACGTAATGGCACCACCATAGATGAAGCGATCCCGGCTTTGGAGCGTCGAGCCATCGGAAAGATGACGGTCTCCCCAGTTCACCGTCTCACAGCCGGCCATGGCCGAGCCGCCCAGATAGAGAAAGAAGGTCTTCGAGGCATCGGTGAGGAACTTGTAATAATATCCGCCCTCACCCGTAAACTGAGCCATGGGGATCCGCCCGCTCTTGTAGGGATAACTCCGGTTAAGGTATTCGACGCCATAAACCCACTTGTTCGCATTCTTCGCGTAACGATTCATCGCCAGTCCGAAATAATAGCCCGTGGCGCTCGACGGCGACGAGGAATACCAGCCGTCCACCATGCCCGTGCGGAGTTCCAGCCCCCGCATCCCCGGCAAGGCGCGCTGCGCAAAGCTCTTTCCCGCGGTGAGCGTCAGGCTCAACGACAGCACCAGTATGAATACCGCGCGTTTCATCTTACTTGACCTTTAATTCGTCAATCACTCGGGCGCGAACCAGGTCGGCATTCTCGACTGTGAAGCTCTGATGTCGTCCGCCGGATTTCTCATACAGCTCGACAACCAGATGCTTGTCATCGGGGATCGTGAACTTCGGGAGCGTGAAGACCATGCGCTCGCTCGACTTGCCGGGGATAACCTGCACGTTGTTGTGGGCTCGCAGCGGCCAGATCACCTGCTCCTGGATAGCCGTGCGCTTGGCGACCTTCTTGTCCACGATCTTGAAAGTCAGATGGTCGACGTCGAAGGGTACATTCGTTGAGTTCTTGAGTTGCAGGTGGAAATACAGCAGCCCGTTGTGCGAATAGATCCCCTTGAGCAGATACTGAATGCCGAAACGCTTGCAGCCGATATGCTTGATCTCCCGACGGTCGTTCTTGTAGATCGACTTCATAATCAGGCGCACAAGCATCGGTGATTCACTGCCCAGCTCCTTCATGTAGATTTCCAGCGCGTTGTTCGGCCGGTTTACGGCCTCGCCGTCATGCAGAAAATCGGTCATCTCCACGGAGAGTTTCTGCGGCTCATCGGCATATTTCACGTTGAAGGTGTAGTAGGCACCGTCCTCGGTAATCACCGAGAGGTTGCTCTCCCGCGAAAAGTCCCGCAGGGCCGCCTTCACGCGCAGCACGTTATCCGTACCGTCGGCTTTCGCCGCCAGCAGATCGGCAGACCCCAGATCGACATAGCGTATGGCCGCGGGGAAGATCACATGCGTCGTCTTGTTGAACGTAACCTCCAGCGCATAGGGAGGAATCATCCGATCGAAGGTCAGCGGCCGCGTCAGTCCGTTGAAATAGTCTCCCGTCGAGGGTGAATGCATCCCTTCGTCCGGTTGCGGCGCAGAGGTTGCCGAGGTCGTTTTCTCCTGGGCAAAAGTGCCGGAGATACACCCGCAGAGTGCGAGTGTCAAAAGCATCTTTTTCATAAACTTGTACTTTAATGTGGTTGTGTTGGTATTTGGATTTCAGTGGCTTCTATTCAAGCGGCGGCAGCAGCAACACCCGGTAGCCCGCTTTAAGCGTGACCTTGACCTGTCGCATCTTCTGTCCGATATACTGCGCGGTTCCCTGGATGACGCTGCGACCCAGATCCGAAAGCAACTGCGTCCCGGCGTCGTCCGTGATCGTGATACTGCTTCCGAGTCCCGAACCGGCATTGGCCGCAATCTCCTTGACGGCGCTGATCTCTTCGGAGGCAGGAACCGAGATGCCGGCACCTCCGTCCATATCGTACACCATCAGTTCGATCGGAATGACATTGCCTCCGTACTGCACGGCCTGAATCGTGATCGTCATGCGTTCGCCGTCGATACGCGAGGTGCCCGTCAGAATCGTATTGGCAGGAATCAGCACATCGCCCGCCATCATCGGTTCCAGCAGGCGGATGGGAATCTCATCACCATCCGTCACGGTAGTAGTCCGGTACACACAGGCGTCGATACTGTTCTTGCGCGGTGCCGAGGTACCGCCTGCGGCGGTGTGGAATCCCCAGTTCCGGGGTTGGGAATACTCCTCGACAAAGGCCGAATCCGACATGGGGGCCGCAAGCAGCGACACAACCTCATGACGAACCTGCTGCACAGGTTGCACGGCTGTTCTGCCGTTACGGTTCGCTACCGAGGTACCGGAGGTCGTTCCCGCGGGTACCGCTTGCGCACCTCCATTGCCATTCATGTAGCGGGAGGCCAACTGATAGGATTTCTCGATCAACTCCAGTTGTTGCTCCGCAGAGGTCCCGGTCTGCTGTTGCTCGAGCTCCGCTTCCAGCTGCTCGATACGCTCCAGCAGTTTCGACGCCTCCTCCGAGGGAGTCTCTTTCTGCTGCTCGTAGAAACTTCCCAACTGCGTGTTCAGATCCCGGTATGCTCCGACCGACGAATGCAAGGCTCCCGACGATTCATAGCCTCCCAGTCGGGGATTCACTCCAGTCGCTGCCGGAGTCGAAGCCTCTTCGTATCCGGATTCGTCATCCAGCGAGAAGGCGTAATCCTCAAGGGTGCGGATCTTGGCTTCCTGTTTCGCCTGCATCTCCTGCTGTGCATAGGCATCCCGCTTGTCGAAGACAATACCGCTCTGCTCCGGGGTTGGAAGTTCCGTGTTGAGTCCTTTCTTCTGCTCCTGATCCGGCGCGTCCGAAGGGGCGAAAATCAGCCACAGAATCGCAAAAAAGACCAGAAACAACGCCGGGTAAACCAACAGCTTGCGACGCTGCTGGATCTGCTGCGGAGTCAGGGCCTTCGGCTTCTCCAACTCCTGCTTCGGTTCTTTATTCTGCTGTTTTTCGTTCATGGTTTTCAGGGGTTTGTGTCCGAAGGCTGTCCGCTCCGGACCGGTGTTCGAGTTCAAGATGTCGGAGGTGCTCGATCTCCAGCGCATTCCCGCTGCTGCGTCCAATGTTGCCGATCGCAGACAACGTCGTGTAAAGAGACAAGGCCGCAAAGAGCAGCAACATCCCGATGATGACATAGAGCCGCAGGTCGGGGTTCATGGCCTCGCACAGACGCCGAAGGTGTGCTTCACACCAGGCGCTCAGGTGATTCATTCCTCGTCGTATCATGGCTATCGGGCATAGACCCGCAGGTCGCGGTTTTCAAGAATCTCAAAGCGCTCCATCGTGAAGCCCTGCGGATTGTTGTCCGAGCGAACCGAATTGATCAGGTCGCAGCGCGTGACAAGCGTCCGCTCGGTGATGTTGCTCTCGCGGATAATCATCTGACGGGCATACGTCGTGATGCGGTAAGGGTATCGGTCGAAATCACACGACATGGAGTCAATCTGCAAGGTCTGGTTGATATTGCCGGCTACAATGCGGTTGTAGTAGCCCTTCTCCTGCAAATCCTGCGAATAGTGATAGGCACTCTTATCGCAGAGAAACAGCGCCCGCGTGATGTTGCTCTCGATGGCCGCACGGTCCGGGGCCAGCGTGAAGAAGAGTTCATGGAACCGACGGACATGTTCCCGGGCTTCGACGGGACGGTTCTGGGCAAGGTCCTGCGAGAGGGCGACCATGAGCGAGCGCCCGTTGTCCAGGACGTAGATCTTCTCGCGCTGC
>CALUKL010000172.1 GCA_944321195.1 uncultured Alistipes sp. | reverse complement strand
CTCCGACCGCAAAGGAGAGCAGGGTTTTCCAGTTCCAGTGTCCGACCTGCCGGGCGACGAGGACCGCCGAAGCGATGATCAGCCCGAAGAAGAACGACCAGATGGCGATCGGATGGTTCGTGAGCAGATAGGTCATCAGCCGGGCCAGCGAGAAGATGGCGATGGCGATTCCGGCCAGGACAGACAGCAGGAAATTGCCGTTGATGTGGCGCCAGAAGTCGGCGAAACGCCCCTTCAGCAACAGTTTGAGGGCCGTGGTGTCGACCTTCCGGATCGAGTCGAGGAGTTCTTCGTAGATACCCGAGATGAAGGCGATCGTACCGCCCGAGACGCCGGGGACCACGTCAGCCATTCCCATGGCGCAGCCTTTCAGGGCAAGGAGGATGTAGCGGGAAAAGTCCATAATTTCTGAATATGCGGTTTAGGGGCCGTTCGGAGGGAGCAGCGGACGGTGATCGAGTCGGGATTTCCGGAGTTTATCCATCCGGGGTCCTCCAGGCCGGTTTTTCGGGAGGCAAAGATACGAAAAAATCGTATAATTACACGTTTCGAAGCGGAGAATTGCGATAGAAAAACGCGGAGGGCGGAGCGTCCGGTTTCTGCGGTTCGGTTCGGGGGCTGTCCGGCCGGGCGGGAATCCGGGATTCCGGAGACGGCGGAGAGCGGAGATCCGGTCGCCGGGCGGCAAGAAAGGCAAGGATACTCCGGCCGCCCGGGCTGCAAAAAACAGGGGTGCCTCGCGCCGGGCAACAAAAACAGGGGCCGTCCGGAATCATCGGACAGCCCCAGTTCCATGAGTTCACGAAACTCATTTCGCCGATTCGGGAATACCCTTGCTGCGGCGAATGAAATCTACGACTTCACCGAGTCCTTCCGAGAACTTCGTAAAATCCTCCTTATACAGAAAGATTTTGTGTCGGTCGTAAGAAGACGAGCCATCGGGAGCCGTAATCTTCCGGCTCTCGGTGATGGTCAGGAACCAGTCGTCGCCGCGTGTAGCCCTGACATCGAAGAAATAAGTACGACGTCCCGCTTTTACGGCTTTAGAGAGGATCTGATCTCCATAATCCTCATTGTCGCGTCGTGGTTGGGTTGGGGTTGACATGGGGCTTATTTTTTAGGGTTAACTCCGAGGGCTTCAACCTGTCGGATTCGTATAGACGAATATACGAAAAAAAATTACAAAATGCAAAAAATACCGGTTATTTTTTCGGCTCCAGGATCGGTTTTCCCCGTTGTTCCCAGGCTTCGAGGAGTTCCACGGCCTGGCGGTAGGCCGTGCTCAGCCGGGGATTCACCACCTGGAAGTAGGCTCCCGTGCCGAACAGGCGCTGGGCAGCCAGGGCCTTGAGCTGCGTGCGCACGATGGATTCCGAGCGGGCGAACCCGTTTTCGTCGAAAGCCACGCCACGCCGTGTACCCAGCTCCGTGAGGGCCCCGAGCACGCTGTCCGCGGGCTCGAACCCGGCGTCGAACTCCCCGAAAGCGGGGTAGAGCCGGGTGAGGCTGTCGCGCGAACGGTCGAGCCAGTCGTTGACGAACTCGGCCACGATGCCGCGCCGGACCAACTCGGCATAGTAGTCGGAATAGCCTGCCGTATCGGCTTCGACCACGATGTCGGGACGGATGCCGCCTCCGCCGTAGACCGTGCGTCCGGTGCGGAGCGTGCGGAAGGCCGGAGCTCCGGCATCGAGCGAGTCGCGCACGGCATCGTCATAACGACGCAGGTGGTCGAGGTAGTATTCGCGGCGCTTGCCCTTCTCATAGGGGCGCTGGATGACCCGGCCCGAAGGGGTGTGGTAGCGGGCCACGGTGATCCGCACGGCCGAGCCGTCGGGCAGCCCGATCTGCCGCTGCACGAGCCCCTTCCCGAAGCTCGGGCGCCCGATGATGACACCCCGGTCCCAGTCCTGAATGGCCCCGGCCACGATCTCCGACGCCGAGGCCGACGATTCATCGATCAGAACCGCGAGTTTGCCGCGGAGGTCTTCACCGTTGCTCTGCGCACGGAACGACGAGGAGGGTACGGCCCGCCCCTCGGTGGAGACGATCGTCGCACCGCGCGGCAGGAAGAACCCCGCCATTTCGATGGCCTGTTCCAAGAGCCCGCCGCCGTTCCCGCGCAGGTCGAGGATCAGTTTCTCGGGACGCCCCAATTCGCGATACCCTTTCGAAAACTCCTCCATCGTGGTGTGGCCGAAGCGGTTGACCTTGATGTATCCGATGCCCTCCGGGGTCAGGTAGGCGGCATCCACGGTATTGATCGGGATTTTGTCGCGCACGATCACGAAGTGCAGCAATCCCGGGGTTCCGTGGCGCACGACGTCGATCTCGACCTTCGTGCCGCTCTTGCCGCGCAGGTATTTGGGGACCTCCGTGCGCGACATCCCCACGGCCTGCAGCGTGTCGATACGCACGATGCGGTCGTTGGCCCTCACGCCGACCCGCTCGGCCGGGCCCCCGGCGATGGTGTTCACGACGATCACCGTATCACGCAGCGTATTGAACTCCACACCGATTCCGCTGAACTCCCCTTCGAAGCTCTCCCGGACGCCCTTCATCTCCTCGGCATCGAGGTAGGCCGAATGGGGGTCCAGTTCTTCGAGCATCCCCCGGATGGCCCCTTCGACAACGGGTTTCATCTCCACGTCGTCGACATAGAGCCCGTCCAGATAGCGGTAGACCCGGGCCAGTTTCTGGAACTGCTGCACATTCTCCAGCTCCTGTGCCCGTATCGGCTCCCGGGCCGCCAGAAACTGGAGCACGAAGAGCGTGATGACAGCGATAAGACCTTTTCGCATGATTGGCAATACATTTTATATATGAAGAGACCCGGGCGCGGATCCCCCGGATATTAATAAAAAGGGCCCCGAAGCCGGAGCCCTGAATCGAAGCGTCATGCCAGCACCCGGGCGAGCTCTCCGAACGGCACCTGCCGTTGCTCGCCCGTCCGCATCTCCTTGACCGTCGCGGCCCCGGCCTCCAGCTCCTGCGAGCCGACGATCACCACATAGGGGATACCGCGCCGGTTGGCGTACTCCATCTGCTTCTTCATCTTGCCCGCCTCGGGGTAGATCTCCGCGGAGATACCCTCACCGCGAACCTGGCGAAGCAGCGGCAGCACGGCCGCCTCCTCGGCGGCGCCGAGGTTGGTGAACAGCACGCGGGTCGTGCAGTTGACCTCCTCGGGGAAGAGGTCGAGCCCGGTCATCATGTCGTATATGCGGTCGGAGCCGAACGAGATGCCGACACCCGACAGGTTGGGCATTCCGAAGATGCCCGTGAGGTCGTCGTAACGTCCTCCGCCGCAGATCGAGCCGATGGCGAAATCGAGGGCCTTGACCTCGAAGATCGCACCGGTATAGTAGTTCAGACCGCGGGCCAGCGAGAGGTCCAGCTCTACCTGCAGGTCGATCCCGAGCCGTTCGACGTACCCGAAGACGATCTCCATCTCCTCGATGCCCTTCAGTCCGGTTTCCGAGGTCGACAGCACCTCGCGCAGCTGATTGAGCTTTTGGTGGTTGTCGCCGTTCAGCTCAAGGATCGGTTGAAGCCGGTCGACCGCCTCCTGCGACAAACCGCGCTCCAGCAGTTCGGCCTTGACGTTCTCCAGCCCGATCTTTTCCAGCTTGTCGATCGCCACCGTGATCTCCATCATCTTGTCGGCATGGCCGATCGCCTCGGCGATCCCGAAGAGGATCTTGCGGTTGTTCATCTTCAGTGCCACGCGGATGCCCAGCGCCCGGAAGACCCGCTCGACGATCTCCACCAGCTCGACCTCGCACAACAGCGAGCGCGTGCCGATCACGTCGACGTCGCACTGGTAGAATTCGCGGTAACGCCCCTTCTGCGGACGGTCGGCACGCCACACGGGCTGGATCTGGTAGCGCTTGAAGGGGAAGGTCAGCTCGCCCTGGTGCTGCACGACGTAGCGCGCGAAGGGGACCGTCAGGTCGTAGCGCAGGCCCTTTTCGCAGATTTTCGACGCCTGCCGCACTTCGTCGTCCGAGAGCCCCGCGGCGTACTCGCCCGAATTGAGGATCTTGAAGAGGAGTTTGTCGCCCTCGTCGCCGTACTTGCCTAACAGCGTCGAGAGGTTCTCCATCGCGGGGGTTTCCAGCGGCGCGAATCCATAGGAGCGGAAAACCCGCTTCACCGTGTCGAAAATATACTGTCGGCGCATCATCTCCGCAGGGGAGAAGTCGCGCGTACCTTTGGGTATGGAGGGTTTCTGTGCCATACTGTACTATATAAATTTTTGTTTCGTTTTCAGGTATTTTTCCCAACCTGCGTGATCCCGTGCTTCCATGTATTTGGGGTGCTCCCCGAGCAGGCGCTTCAAGGCAACCTCGTCACGGCGAAAGAAAACGACGACCATTTCGCGGATCGCATCCATTCGTTCGACCTCATATATGCTCACGCAGCGCGGTGCCCGCATTCCCTCTTCTCCGGGATAGACATATCCGATGAAGTAGCCCAACCCGTCCTTGTCGTCGACTGCGGACGAAATAAAAAGCGAACGGTCGGTCTTCAAATCCGTCACCGACAGTGTGGGGGAGTTTTTCCTGAACTTCAGCGCCTCACGAGCCTGCTCATGCCAGGGAAACCGCTCCATCTCGGCGAGGAATTCGTCGGCCCCGCATGTTCCGGCCGGCTCCACACGCTCCGGATCTTCGCAGGCACGGAGCTGGTCCCAGATAAACACATCGACCGGACGGTTTGCCGGCCCACCGCATGAAAAAAGCCCCAGGAAGAGCAGGAAAAAGGTTGCAATACGCATTCTGTCAAGCCATTAATTTCTTGTAACGCACGCGGTGGGGTTCCGTATCGCCGCCCTGGGCCCTCTTCCATGCCTCGTACTCCGAGTAGGTGCCCTGGTAGAAGACCACCTTCGAGTCGCCCTCGAACGAGAGGATGTGCGTGGCGATACGGTCCAGGAACCAGCGGTCGTGCGAAATCACCACGGCGCATCCGGCGAAGTTTTCGAGACCCTCTTCCAAGGCCCGCAGCGTGTTGACGTCGATGTCGTTCGTCGGCTCGTCCAGCAGCAGGACGTTGCCCTCCTCCTTGAGCGCAAGGGCCAGGTGGAGGCGGTTGCGCTCACCGCCCGACAACATGCCGCACTTCTTCTCCTGGTCGGCACCCGAGAAGTTGAACCGCGCGACGTAGGCCCGGGCATTGACCTGCCGGTTGCCCAGCGTGATGAGGTCCGTACCGCCCGAAATCACCTCGAAGACCGTCTTTTCGGGGTCGATCGACTTGTGCTGCTGGTCGACGTAGGCCAACTTGACCGTGGGGCCCACGCGGAACGAACCGCTCGTCGGCTGTTCGAGTCCCATGATCATGCGGAAGAGGGTGGTCTTGCCCGTACCGTTCGGGCCGATCACGCCCACGATGCCCGCGGGCGGCAGCGAGAATTCCAGATGCTCGTACAGCACGCGGTCGCCGAAGGCCTTCGAAACGTCGTGTGCCTCGATCACCACATCGCCCAGCCGCGGGCCGTTCGGAATGAAGATTTCGAG
>CALUKL010000171.1 GCA_944321195.1 uncultured Alistipes sp. | reverse complement strand
GATGGACCGCATGGGACTCAAGGAGGGCGAGGTGATCCAGGCCGGCATGATGACCAAGGCCATCGAGCGCGCCCAGAAGAAGGTCGAGGAGAACAACGTCGGAATCCGCAAGCGCCTGCTCGAATACGACGACGTGATGAACTCGCAGCGCGAGGTGATCTACACGCGCCGCCGCCACGCCCTCTACGGCGAACGCATCGAAATCGACCTGAACAACATCATGTACGATTTCGCCGACAACTTCGTCGAGGAGTGCCGCGGCATCGAATACGACGAATTCCGCATGGAGCTGATCCGTCAGGTCGCCGTGGAGCCCGCCATCGACCAGGCCGCATACGAGAATGCCAAACCCGCCGAACTGGTCGAGGCGATCGTCAAGGCGCTCAAGGAGGCCTATGCACGCCGTGCCAAGGCCGTGGCCGACACCGTGCGTCCCGTCATGCAGCGCATCTACGAGGACCGCAAGGACCAGCTCGACTCGAACATCTACTTCCCGATCACCGACGGACACCTCGGATACAACATCCCGGTCAACCTCCGCAAGTGTCAGGAGACCGACGGTGCCGAAATCTACAAGGTTTTCTCCAAGGTCGTGATGTTCACCTCCATCGACGATGCCTGGCGCGAGCACCTGCGCGAAATGGACGACCTGCGCCAGAGCGTGCAGAATGCAACCTACGAGCAGAAGGATCCCCTGCTGATCTACAAGTTCGAATCCTTCGGGCTCTTCTCCAAGATGCTCATCAAGGTCAATCGCGAGGTGCTTTCGATCCTCAACAAGGCCTACATCCCCGTCCGCGACCAGAACGTCGACGAGGCCAAGCGTCAGCAGATGGAGCGGGAACGCCGGGCCAAGGTCGATGTCAACAAACTCCAGGCTTCGAGAATGCAGGCTGCGGCGCAGGCCGGGCAGCAGGAGCGGCAGAAACCCATGCCCCTGCACGTCGAGAAGAAGGTCGGACGGAACGATCCCTGTCCCTGCGGCAGCGGCAAGAAGTACAAAAACTGCCACGGCAAGGGGCTCTAAGAGAGCCCTTTTGTGGGGGATAGAACCACAACGGGTTTCAGACCGTCAGCAGCCCTTCCACCCAGATGAAGCTACAACGGGTTTCTGAACCTCCGTTGCCCTAGGGTTTTAAGAAAACCCTTTTGTGGGGGATGGAGGCTTTAAAAAAGCCCTTTTATGGGGGATGGAAGCAGAACAGGTTTCAGACCGTCAGCAGCCCTTCCACCCAGATGAGGCTACAACGGGTTTCCGAGCCTCCGCTGCCCTACGACTGAATAAAAACGGTCCGGAAGGTCGTTGGAAACAACGCTTTCCAGGCCTGTTCATAACCAACAAAAGCGAAAACCATGGGTTACCTGGAAGAAAAACAACACCAACTCGACCTGCGCTATCTCCGCATGGCGCGTATCTGGGCCGAAAACTCCTACTGTGTCCGCCGCAAGGTCGGAGCACTGATCGTCAAGGATAAGATGATCATCTCCGACGGCTACAATGGTACCCCTTCGGGTTTCGAGAACATCTGCGAGGACGAAAACGGAAAAACCAAATCCTACGTCCTTCACGCCGAGGCCAATGCCATCACCAAAGTCGCAAAATCAGCCAACAACTGCGACGGTTCGACCCTCTACATCACCGCCGCACCCTGCATCGAGTGTTCGAAGCTCATCATCCAGGCCGGAATCCGCCGTGTGGTCTACGCGGATGACTACCGTTCGGAAGAGGGGCTCGATTTGCTGCGCCGCGTAGGGATCGAGTGTGTGCAATACCCGCTCGCCGAAAAGGAGTAACCCCTACCCTTCCGGATAACGACGACGGAATGGAGTCGCAAATCCCGAAAAGAAGGCCTGTCCTGCCATTGCAAACCAAAACCTCTCCGACATGAAGCGGATCGTCATCGTAGGCGCTACCTCCGGCATCGGACTCGAAACCGCCCGGCTCTGCATCCGCGAAGGGTGGCGCGTAGGGGCTGCCGGACGGCGGCTCGAAGCCCTCGAAGCGTTGCGCGCCGAAGCGCCGGGGCAGGTCGAGGTCGAACCCTTGGACATCACGCACGAAGATGCTCCCGAACGGCTGAATCGGCTTATCGAGCGCCTCGGAGGTATGGATACCTACTTCCATTCGTCGGGAATCGGCAGCCAGAACACCCAACTTCGGCCCGATATCGAACTCGAAACCCTTCGGACAAACGGCGAAGGGTTCGTGCGGATGGTCGTCGCCGCATTCGGGTACTTCCGCAGCCGCGGAGGCGGGCACATCGCCGTCATCAGCTCGATCGCCGGAACCAAAGGCCTCGGAGCAGCACCCGCCTACTCAGCCACCAAACGGATGCAGAACACCTACATCGACGCCCTCTCGCAACTCGCCCGCATGGAAGGGTACGGAATCCGGTTTACGGACATCCGGCCCGGATTCGTCGCCACGCCCCTGTTGGCCAGGGAGGGGCACTACCCGATGTTGATGCCCGCCGAAAAGGTTGCCCGCAGCATCATGCAGGTATTGCGGAAACCCCGCCGGCGGGTGGTGATCGACCGCCGCTATGCCTGGCTGGTATTCGGCTGGAAGTTGATCCCGCAGGGGTTGTGGGAGCGGCTGAAGATCCGGAAAAAAGAGTAACGGCAATGGACCCGAAGGAACGCGAACGAAAAATCGAACATTGGTTCGGCATGTGGCTTCGCAAGGAGGAGCCGGCGATAGAGGAACTTTTTACTCCGGATTGTCTCTATACCGAGAGTTGGGGACCCGAATACCGCGGGAGCGAAGCCGTCGAGCACTGGTTTCGGGAGTGGAACACCCGAGGCCGGGTCATTGCCTGGGAGATCCGGCGTTACACCCACGCCGAAGAACGGAGTTATATCGAATGGTTCTTCGAGGACCGCATGGATGACGGGCGGACGGAGCGTTTCGACGGCATCTCGGTCATCGAGTGGCAAAACGGCCGGATAGCATCCCTGAAAGAGTACGGCTGCCGCATTCCCCATTATGATCCTTATGCCCAAGAGCGCCCCGCGGCCAGCGAAACGGAGAAAAGTTGGTTTTAGAGGAACTCGTCTCCGGGAGCGGAGTTGAACGAAGGAGGGGGGGGGAGACGACTTCAGCGGAGAACTCCCAGCCATTCGTTCCGGAATCCGGCAAAAACGCCCCTGCCGGATAACCGGCAGGGGCGAACAGTATCCCGCGGAAGGCAGGTCGTCAGAACGGCAGGTCGTCCGGATCGTCCGCCGGAGGAGTGACCTGCTGCTGCGGTTGGGGTTGGGGTTGGGGTTGGGGTTGAGCCTGCGGCTGCGAGTATCCTCCCGCCGAAGCACCGCCCTGCTGGTAACCCCCTTGCTGGTAGCCTCCCTGCGATTGCGCACCGTAGCCCGACGAAGCGTTGTCCGACGCCGGATTGTCCGAGCGGCGGCCCAGCAGATTCATCGTATCGGCCAGAATCTCCGTCGTATAGCGTTTGTTGTTGTCCTTGTCCATCCACTCCCGGGTGCGCAGGCGCCCCTCGACATAGATCTGCGTGCCCCTGCGCACGTAACGGTCAACCACATCGGCCAGACCCCGCCACAGCGTGACCGTATGCCACTCGGTGTGTTCCTTCGTCTCGTTCGACTGACGGTCGTACAACCGTTCGGTCGTAGCCAGACGCACGCGGGCCATCTTCGCCCCGCTTTCCAACGTGCGGATCTCCGGGTCCATGCCCACGTTGCCGATCAAGATCACCTTGTTTACCATTCCTTATTTCAGATTTTCGATCATACGTTTGAAAAGCCGCTCCATCTTCACGCCGGCTTTCCGGCCCTGAAGCTGCACATCCTCGTGGTCGCCCACTTCGTCCGAAAGCCCGCAGTTCGTGATCACCGAGACTCCGAAGACCGGAATCGACATGTGCCGCGCCACGATCACCTCCGGGACCGTCGACATGCCCGCCGCATCGCCCCCGATGGCCTTGAAATAGCGGTATTCGGCCTGCGTCTCGAACGTCGGGCCCGTACCGCCCACATAGACGCCGTACTGCAGCTTGATCCCCTCCTCCTCGGCGATCCGCGTCGCCGCGGCGATCAGCTCCTTGTCATAGCAGTTGTGCATGTCCGGGAAGCGAGGGCCGAGTTCGGCGATGTTGCGCCCGATGAGCGGGTTGGGCATCAGGTTGATGTGGTCCGTGATGACCATCAGGTCGCCCACCCGGAACGAGATGTTGATCCCGCCCGAAGCGTTCGACACGAAGAGGCAGCGGATGCCCAGCTGCTGCATCACCCGGATCGGGAAAGTCACCTGCTGCATCGTATACCCCTCGTAGTAGTGGAAACGGCCCTGCATGGCCACAACCTTGCGGCCTGCGACCCGTCCGAAGATCAGGCGGCCCTTGTGGCCCTCGACCGTCGAAACCGGAAATCCCGGAATACCCTTGTATTCCAACGTATGGACCGCCTCGATTCCGTCGGCAAAGCCGCCCAGTCCGGTTCCCAGTACGATTCCCACCTCGGGAGCAAAGTCTTGAGTCTGCGCCTTGATGAAGGCGGCGGTTCGTTTAATTTCCTCTAACATCTTCTTCTAATTTTTGCAGAAAATCCGTTGCCGAATCCTCTATGAATGAAATATTGATCGGTTGGTAGTAGAGCGCCCGGCGGACTTCCGACGGGATTTTCGCCCGGTTGGTCATTTTGACGGCATCCTTCTCCGTGGTGACGATCACCGCCCCGGGATACTTCGCCAGCAACGCCTTCAGCGCGTTCATGTCCCGGACCTTGTAGACATGGTGGTCGTCCAGCGTCATCTCCGCAACCACCTTGTAGCGTTCGCGCAGCGACTGCAGGAACGGCCCCGGATTTCCGATCCCCGACAGGGCGATCACCTCCCGGCCGTGGGTCAGCGAGCCGTCCGCCGCCTCGCCCGCATAGAGCGGCTGGGGGATGAAGCTCTCGAAACGCGTGAAGTAGACCCGCTGGTAGGCCACCTGGATCAGCACCTTGCGCAGAATCCGGCGGTCGATCGGCGCCATGTGTTCGGGGCACTTCGTCACCACGAAGTAGTGGGCCCGGTGCAGCTCCTCGGGAAGATCGCGCAGCGTACCCACCGGAAGCATCCGGTCGTGCTGAACGGGGCGCGTGGCGTCAATCATCACGACGTTGATCTTCGGCTCCACGTAGCGGTGCTGGAATCCGTCGTCCATGATGATCAGGTCCACCTCGGGGTGTTCGGCGCGCAGGCGGCGGATTCCCTCCGCGCGTTTCTCGCACACCACGACCACCGTATCCGGAAACTTGAGTTTGATTTGCAGCGGCTCGTCGCCCACATCCCGGTAGTGGGAGTCGGTGCTCACCTCCAGATAGCCCTTCGTACGACGTCCGTAGCCCCGCGAAAGCAGCGCCACACGGTGCATCTGCGACATGTAGGCGATCACCATTTCGGCCATCGGGGTCTTGCCCGTCCCGCCGACGGTGATGTTGCCGATGCAGATGATCGGGATGTCGAACTTCTCGCTCTTGAGCAGTCCCCAGTCGAAGAGACGGTGACGGAATGTCACCCCCATCTTATAGAGGAAAGCCGCAGGTGCGAGCAGGCATTTGAGCATCTTTCTACCGGTTTGAACAGATAACCTTCAAAGATAGGAATTATTATCCGGACCGCCAAACCTAACGCCGCAAATCTGGATTTCTCCCGCAAAAACAGGCCATTCCCGAATCCCTGGAAGACAAAAACATCCGCAAATTCCCGCACTCCGGGCTTCAGAAGGCGGTTCGCAATTCCACCCCCGCGAAAACCCCGGCGGCGGCTCTCCGCAATCCGTTTTTTTTCGTATCTTTGCCCGTAGCTATGAAAAATCTGAAAATCTGCCTCTCTGTGCTGCTCCTGCTCGGAGCCGCCGCCTGCGGCCGGAACGCCGCCAGCGACAACGATAACGCCGAAACGGCCGAACCCAGAAACCTCCTCTACGGTATCGACGCCGACAACTACCGGACCGAAACCGGTGAGGTCGGCAGCGGAGAGACCATGGGCGGAATCCTCAACCGCTTCGGGGTCTCGGCCGCGGTCGTCGACCGGCTCGACAAAGCCTCCCGGGAGACATTCCCCCTGCGCAACATCCGAGCCGGGCACAAGTACACGGCCTTCATCCACGAAGACTCGCTCTATGCCCCCCACCTCGACTGGCTCGTCTACGAAACCTCCGTCACGGACTATGTCGTCTTCGGGTTCCACGACAACGACTCCGTCTCCGTGCGCAAGGACTGCAAGGAGTACACCCTGCGCCGCACGAAGAAGAGCGCCGTGATCAACTCCTCGCTCTGGGGCGCCATCATGGAGCAGGAGCTCCCCTTCGCCCTGGCCGCCGAAATGGAGGAGATCTACCAGTGGACGGTCGACTTCTTCGGCATCCAGAAGGGCGACAGTTTCACGGTGATCTACGACGAGCGGTTCATCGACGACTCCGTCTCGGTCGGCATCGGGCGCATCTGGGGCGCGAAGTTCGTCCAGAGCGGCAAGGAGTTCTACGCCATCCCGTTCCGCCAGGGCGGCAAGATCCAGTACTGGGAGGCCGACGGCGGAAGCCTCCGCAAACAGATGCTCAAGGCCCCGCTGAAGTATTCGCGCATCAGTTCGCGCTTCAGCTACGCCCGCAAACACCCCATCTACAAGGTTTACCGCCCCCATACCGGTGTCGACTACGCCGCGCCGAAGGGCACCCCCGTACACGCCGTGGCCGACGGCGTGGTGATCTTCAAGGGCTGGGGAGGCGGTGGCGGCAACACCCTCAAGATCAAGCACCCCGGCAACCTCCAGACCGGGTATCTCCACCTGAGCGGCTATGCCAAGGGCATTTCGAAGGGGACGCGCGTCTCGCAGGGCCAGCTGATCGGATACGTCGGTTCGACCGGTGCCTCGACGGGCCCCCACCTCGACTACCGCGTCTGGAAGAACGGCACGCCCATCGACCCGCTGAAGATCCCCTCGGAACCCGCCGAACCCATCTCGAAGGAGAACCGCGCGCTCTTCGAATTCGTCCGCGACCGCATCATGGCCGAACTCAACGGCGACGTGAAACCCGAAGAGCGAATCACCCAACTCGACTCGCTCGTATTGCCCGATGCCGCCGCAGCCCCGGTAGCCGAGGATCAGAAATAGTCCGCTTATGGAACGCACCGCAGTCATCATCGTGGCCGGGGGAAGCGGCCGCCGCATGGGAGAGGGGATTCCCAAGCAGTTCCGGCTGCTGGGCGGAGAGCCCGTGCTGGCCCGCACGATCGGCACCTTCGCCGCAGCGCTGCCCGGAGCCGAGATCGCCGTCGTGCTCCCCGAACAGCACATCCCCTTCTGGGAGAACCTCAAGGCCCGTTTCGACGTGGCGCCGCACCGCATCACGGCGGGTGGCTCCGAGCGTTTCGACTCGGTACGCTGCGGGCTGCAGGCCCTGAAGAGCGATCCCGACCTGATTGCCGTCCAGGACGGCGTGCGCCCGCTCGGCACGGCGGAGATGATCCGCCGTGTGGTCGAGACGGCCATACGGTACGGAGCCGCCATTCCCGTCGTGGAGCCCGTCGATTCGTTCCGCGAGCTGGATGCCGGATCGGAACAGGCTGCGGATCCCCGCTCGCACCCCGTCGACCGCACCCGCCTGCGCATCGTTCAGACCCCTCAGGTCTTCCGGAGCTGGCTCCTGCGCGAAGCCTACGGCGCGGAGTTCCGGAGCAGTTTCACCGACGATGCCTCGGTCGTGGAGGCCGCCGGTTACCCCGTCTCGCTCGCATCGGGCGAACGCAGTAACCTCAAACTCACCACCCCCGAGGATTTCGCCATCGCCGAAGCCATCCTCGCCGCCCGCCAGGAGGCCGCCGCAGAGGCAGCAGAAGCCGCAGCCAATGACCGGCGCCTCGAACAGACGGAATAACCCCGACCGGACAAACCCGAATACCAACCATTCGCAAACCAACCGATGCTGAGCGTCTACAAATACCGTTTTTCCCGTCGCACGATCTACGTGTCGATCTTCTACCTGGCCATCTTCGCACTGCTGGGCTGGGCGCTCTACCACCTCTACGAAGGGGGTTATCTCTCGGCATGGTTCACCTCGTTCATCGTCGCCCTGATCGCCCTGATGGCCCTCTCGATCCCCCGCAAGATCGTTGTCTCGGACGATCGCGTCGAGGTGCGCTGCCTGTTGGACATCACCGAGATCCGTCGCGACGAAATCGCCTCGGTGCGCCGCGTCGAGACACGCCGCATGAAGTGGTTCCTGCCCATCTTCGGCGGATACGGATTCTTCGGATACTACGGGCATTTCATCGACCTGCGGAGGCTCGACCGCGTGAGGATCTACGCCTCGGAGTGGCGCAATTTCGTCGAGATCACCGATATTTACGACGACCGGCTCTACGTCTCGTGCGCCGATGCCGACCGGCTGGTCGCCGAACTCACTCCGCCCGGCGGAAACCGCCCCAATGACGATGAGGTCGACGAGGAAGAGGAGGGTCCGGAACAGGAGGCCCAGGAGTCGGGAAACAGCCGGAATGGCGCCGAAAAACATCGGGAAGCGGCGGGCAGAACAACCGAAACCCGGCCGGAGTGATTCCGGCAATCTATTTGCATATCCACACCATTATTCACCATTTAAAACACGAAAAAGATGAAAAAGTATCGTTGTGTAGTCTGCGACTGGGTTTACGACCCGGCAGTCGGCGATCCCGACGGAGGTATCGCCCCCGGAACGGCGTTCGAAGAGATTCCCGAAGATTGGGTTTGCCCCGTCTGCGGCGTCGGCAAGGACCAGTTCGAAGAGGTCGCCGAATAATCCGGCAGCGGACGGAGGATTAAAACGCCTCCGCAAAACATGAAACAGGGAGCGGGCTTGTTATTCACAAGTCCGCTCCCGCCGTTATTCTACAAGCAATAAACGGTCAACATCCAGGAATTCCGAATGCTGCCGGATAGCGAACCACGCCGGAGATCCCGCTCAATGCTCCCGGGACCAGTTCGACGGCCAGACAACAGTCGTCCGGAGCATCGAACGGAAACCGGATCCCGAATCGACTGGCCGGCAGATACCCCAATCGGGCATAAAAGGCGGCATGGCCAACCAGCAGTGCCGAGGTGAATCCAAGCCGACGGGCCCGCCGGTGCGCCTCATGCATCAGCGCCGTGCCGACCCCCTGCCGCTGAAACGCCGGAGCCACGGAGAGCGGAGCCACCCCCAACGTATCGAAAACGCCCGATTCACCCGCAACCGCGATCCGGGTCAGAAGCACCTGCCCCACGATCCGGTGCGGGGCAATCTCGGCGACAAGCGACAAAGCGGGGATAAAGGACTCCGAACGGCGCAGCGCCGCAACCACCAGGTGTTCCGTATGGTCGCTGATCGCCAACGGACGAAAAGCCTCCTCGACCAGCCGTTCAACCGTCGAAAAGTCGTCCGGATGTTCCGGACGGATCGAAATCTTCCATGCCATATCTCGCTAAACACAAAAAACGGGCCCCGCGCAGCGTGCGGAGCCCGAGCCATGAAACGGATCAGTTGACGTTCGGCAGGAAGGAGTAATCCTTCGAGTAATGGAGCATCTGCCCGACGTAATTGGCCGGGTAGCTGACCTTCACGTCGACGACCTTGCCGTCCTGCTCGACGAGCTCATACTCCGGGTTCACGAAACCGCCGTAAGGCTCGATGTGCAGGGCCTCGTAGCGCTCCAGCACCTCGTTGTGAAGTGTCGGGTCCACCTGCACGCCGTAGCGCTCCACAAGCTCCTTGCCCGCTTCGTAGTCACCCTCCGACTTGATGCGCTGCACCTCGCGGAGCAACTCCCCGAAGAGCC
>CALUKL010000170.1 GCA_944321195.1 uncultured Alistipes sp. | reverse complement strand
ATCGAAGGAGTACGGCATCCTGTCGGTGCTGTTGCAGGCGTGGTACGACATCGAATACCTCTTCACGGTAAACGAGACGGTCTTCAGTCCGCCTCCGAAGGTCAAGAGCGCCGTGATCCGCCTGCGGCGGAATGCCACGCGGCAGCTGGCGTGCGACGAAGCGCTGTTCATCAAGGTGGTGAAGGCCTCGTTCGGCCAGCGGCGCAAGATGTTGCGCAATTCGTTGAAGGCGGTCTTCGGGGATTTCGGCGGTGAGGAGCATCCCTTCTTCACGCGGCGGGCCGAGACGCTTTCGGTTGCGGAGTTCGTCGAACTGACCCGCTGGGTAGCGGAGCGCCCGCCTAAAAGTCAGGTTCTATAGGTTGCTGAACCTGACTTTTAGGCGGGCGCATACGACGGTCGAGGCGCGGAATCGGATCGGAAATCCTTCACAGCCACTTTCGCCCCTAAAACCCCTTTCTTAAAGGGCACCTTTTGGTGTCAAAAGGTGTCACCAAAACCATCCGCACGTCGCCTCCAGCGGGAGTTGTCGACGGATTGAGTTGAGCGGGTGCAGGAAGATCAAGCCTTTCCAGCCTCCCGCTCCGGGCACTCAACCCGCCGCCAACTCTTGATCCGCTTCCGGCGAGAGTGCGGAACCGGTCTAAGAGACCGGATTTAAGGGCAGAGGGATGCCTGAAAGTTTCGGAATCAAATCACCGCTCCTGACGGTCGATGCGCGGAACTGAATCAGAAACACTTCACAGTCACCTCCGCCCCTAAAACCCGGTTCTTAACCGGGCGCGGAACCGAATCGGAAACCCCACAAAGGCCCCTCCGCCCTTAAAACCGGTTTCTTAAACCGGCGGAGACCGTTACGAGATCTTCGCGCGCCAGATATTTCCGGGCCAGACGCTGCACATCGGCGGGCGTCATGCTCCGGATTCGGCGGATGTTCTCGCCGATGATGCGGTTGTCGAAGCCGCAGAGGATGTTCTCGATCGTGACGTCGGCAATCCCGAACGGCCCGTCGAGAATCCGCATCATCTCGCCCGTCATCATGTTCTTTACCAATTCCAACTCTTCGGCCGACATCGGCTCCGTGCGCAGGCGTTCGATTTCGCGGTAAATCTCCTGCAGGGCGGCCTGCGTGACGTCGGAGCCGACCTGTGTGGCCACGGCGAAGTAGCCCGCACGTTCGAAATTGACCATTGCGGCCACCACGCCGTAGGTGTATCCGTTGCGTTCGCGAAGGTTCTGCATCAGCCGCGACCCGAAGTAGCCGCCGAGGGCCGTGGCCACGACCTGCATCCCCACGAAGTCGGGGTGCTGGCGCGGGAAGAGCAGGCGTCCCAACCGCAATGCCGACTGCACGGCCCCGGGGTGCTCGACGAATGCCTCGTGGACGGTCTCGGGGGCCGGGAATGCGGCGCCGCCGCCACCGGACGGACCGTGGGGAAGCTGCTCCGCAAGCGCCCCGATGGCTTGGCGTTCGTGTTCGCCGATCCGGCCGCTGCACACCACGAAGCAGTTTTCGGCGGTGTAGAAACGCCGGTAGAAGTCCGCGACATCGGCGCGCGTCAGCGAATCGTAGAGGCGTTCGTCCGACGAAATGCCGTAGGGGTGCCGGGGACCGAAGAGCGCCTGGGCAAAGGCTTCGCGGGCCTGGACATCGACCTTCGTGCGGTCGATGGCCAGCCGCTGGCGACGCTTGGCGGCGTAGGTCCGCAGCTCCTCTTCGGGGAAGGCCGGGCGGAGCAGGATCTCCGCGGCGACGTCGAGCGTCCGGTCGAAGAACTTCGAAAGCGTGGCGAAACTGATATAGGCGTAGTCGCGGTCGATGTTTACGTCGTACCACGAGCCGTAGTAGTCGAGCTGTTCGGCGATTTGCTGTGCGCTCAGGCGGTCGGAGCCTTCGGCCAGCAGATTCGCGGCTGCCGAGGCCGAGAAGGGAACGGCCTGCACGGCCGACCCGGCACGGAAGACGAACGAGATGCGCAGCACCTCGAAATCCGCCGACGGGAGCGTGTAGAGCGCGATGCCGTTTGCCAGCACGCTTTTTTCGGCCAGTTGGACGTCGATTTCCGAAGGGTTGATGCGGGGAGGGGTCATTTTTTTGCGCGGTAGATGAGGGTTGAACTCTTTTCGGGGGCGAGGATGCGGCGGCAGAACGAGCGGATCGCGTCGGGGGTAACGGCCCGGTAACGGTCGACTTCGCGGTTGATGAGCCCCGGGTCGCCGAGCATCTCGTAGAAGCCGAGGTTCATGGCCTTGTTCATGACGTTCAGTTCACCGAAGAGCGTGTTGGCCTCGAATTTGTTCTTGACCTTTTCGATCTCGTACTCCGTTGCGGCATCGCGCTGCAGGGCCTCGATCTCCTCGCGGAAGGCCGCTTCCACGGCTTCGGGGGTCGTGTCGGGGAGCAACTGCCCCGTGAAGACGAAGAGCCCCGGGTCGGCATCGCCCGAGACGTAGGCGTTGACGCTCGACAGCAGGTTGCGTTCCTTGACCAGACGGGTGTAGAGGCGCCCCGAATCGCCGCCGGCCAACAGGTCCGAAACCAGGTCGGCCGTGTAGAAGTCGGGTTCGGTGCGGGCGCACATGTGGTAGGCCACCGAAACGGTCGTGGCCGGGACGTCGCGTTCGACCTCCTGGCGCCGGGCCTCCGTCTGCGGAGGCTCCTGCGGAATCGGGCCCGCGGGTGCCGGGGTGTCGGAGAGTCCCCCGAACCACTTTTCGGCCAGGCCGAGCATCCGCTCCTCGTCGAGGTCGGCCGAGATCGAGAGAATGGCGTTCGACGGGTGGTAATAGCACCGGTAGAAGGCCTCGACGTCGGAGAGCGTTGCCCGGGCGATATGGTCTGGGGTCAGCCCGATGGTGGCCCAGCGGTAGGGGTGGGTGCGGTAGGCCAGCGCCCGGAGCAGCATCGTCTGGTCGCCGTAGGGCTGGTTCAGGTAGCGCTGGCGGAACTCCTCGATCACCACGCGTTTCTCGGTTTCGAGTTTTTCGGGCGTGATGTCAAGCCCCTCCATGCGGTCGCTCTCGAGCCACAGCGCCGTTTCGAGATTGTCTTTCGGAAGGGTGATGTAGAAGTCCGTGTAGTCGTTGTTCGTGAAGGCGTTGTTGTCGCCCGAGGCCATCTGCACCGGAAGGTCGAAATTCGGGACGGCGCGTGTGCCCCGGAACATGAGGTGTTCGAACAGATGGGCGAATCCCGTGCGGGCGGGGTCTTCGTTGCGGGCCCCGACCCGGTAGAGGAGGTTCACGGCGGCGAGTTTCGACGCCCGGTCGCGATTGACCGCGACGACGAGTCCGTTGGACAGTATTTTTCGCGTATAGGGAATCATGCGGGCAAAGGTACGAAAAAACCGCTTGAACGCCAACCCGTCTGCAGGGTGGAGTCCATCGGGGTGCGGGCATGTTCCTGCCGGGGGCGGTTGTCGGCCCGATCGGGGCCGTTGGGGTAACGTATTATTGGTTAACCAGTTCCGCAACTCGGTGATTTCCCGCTGTTTCGTTGTTACCCGGATAACAGTCTGCTGTTATTTCCCTAACATCGGAAACGGTAAAATTTTACATGTTTTTTGAACAAAAATAGGCTTCGTTTTTCGGTTGAAATTCGTATATTTGCAACGCCCGTTTGCCCGGGCCGGATCGTGAAGAGTGAACAGACACACAAATATCATCTAAAATTTAACTGAAATGGCAGAAAAGAAATTTATCACCTGTGATGGTAACTACGCTGCGGCCCATGTGGCTTACATGTTCTCGGAGGTTGCGGCCATCTATCCCATCACGCCGTCGTCGACGATGGCCGAACTCGTGGACGAGTGGGCTGCGCAGGGACGGAAAAACATCTTCGGCGAGACCGTGAAGGTCGTGGAGATGCAGTCGGAGGCCGGAGCCGCCGGTGCCGTTCACGGATCGCTGCAGAGCGGCGCCCTGACCTCGACGTTCACCGCTTCGCAGGGCCTGCTGCTGATGATCCCCAACATGTACAAGATCTCCGGCGAGCTGCTCCCGGGCGTCTTCCATGTCTCGGCCCGCGCCCTGGCCGCACAGTGCCTCTCGATCTTCGGTGACCATCAGGACGTGATGGCTGCCCGCCAGACCGGTTTCGCCATGCTGGCCACCTCGTCCGTGCAGGAGGTCATGGACCTCGCAGGTGTCGCTCACCTCGTTTCGCTGAAGTCCCGCGTGCCGTTCCTGCACTTCTTCGACGGATTCCGCACCTCGCACGAGATCCAGAAGATCGAACTCATCGACGAGGCTTCGCTGACGGCCCTGCTCGACCGCGACGCCCTGAAGGCGTTCCGCGCGCGTGCCCTGAACCCCGAGCACCCCGTTACGCGCGGTACGGCCCAGAACCCCGACATCTATTTCCAGACGCGCGAGGCTGCCAATAAGTTCTATGAGGCTGTGCCCGACATGGTGGCCGACACCATGAAGGAGATCTCGAAGATCACCGGCCGTGCGTACAAGCCGTTCGTCTACTACGGCGCCGAGGATGCCGAGAACATCATCATCGCCATGGGCTCCGTGACCGAAACCATCAAGGAGACGGTCGACTACCTGCGCGCCAAGGGCGAGAAGGTCGGTGTGATCACCGTACACCTCTACCGCCCGTTCTCCGTGAAGTACCTGATGGAGGTGCTGCCCGCGAGCGTGAAACGCGTCTGCGTGCTCGATCGCACGAAGGAGCCCGGCGCCAACGGCGACCCGCTCTACCTGGATGTCGTCGAGGCCTTCACCACGAACCGCCACTCGCTGCCGTGCGGCGAGATGCCGCTGATCATCGGCGGCCGCTACGGCCTCTCGTCGAAGGACACCACCCCGGCCCAGATGCTTGCCGTCTTCGAGAACCTGAAAATGGCCGAGCCCAAGAACCAGTTCACCGTCGGCATCGTCGACGACGTGACGTTCCGCTCGCTGCCCGTCGGCGAGGAGATCTCGCTGGCCAAACCCGGTACGTTCGAGGCCCTCTTCTTCGGTCTGGGCGCCGACGGTACGGTGGGTGCCAACAAGAACTCGATCAAAATCATCGGCGGTACGACCGACAAGTACTGCCAGGCCTACTTCTCCTACGACTCGAAGAAGTCGGGCGGTTACACGTCGTCGCACCTGCGCTTCGGTGACAAACCCATCACGTCGCCCTACCTCGTTACGACGCCCGACTTCGTGGCCTGCCACGTTCCGTCGTATGTCGACAAGTACGACGTGCTGAAGGGCCTGAAACCCGGCGGTTCGTTCCTGCTGAACTCGGTACACGACGCCGAGACGACCTGCGCCACGCTGCCCGACCACATGAAGGCTTACATGGCCAAGAACAAGATCAACTTCTACATCATCAACGCCACGAAGATCGCCGCCGAACTCGGCCTCGGATCGCGCACGAACACCATCATGCAGTCGGCCTTCTTCAAGATCGCCAACGTGATTCCGTTCGAGAAGGCCGTTGAGGAGATGAAGCACGCCATCCTGAAATCCTACGGAAAGAAGGGTGAGGATATTGTCAACATGAACTACGCAGCCGTTGATGCCGGCGGCAAGGAGGTCATCAAGATCGACGTACCGGCCGAGTGGGCCCAGATCGAGGACAAGGGCTTCGAAACCCCGTCGCACGCTTCGTATCCGGAGTTCGTGCGCAACATCGTCGAGCCGATCAACGGCCTGAAGGGCGATGACCTGCCGGTTTCGGCCTTCAACGGCCGCGAGGACGGTACGTGGGAGAACGGTACGGCCGCCTATGAGAAGCGCGGTATCGCCGTGAACGTGCCGGAGTGGAAGATCGCCAACTGTATCC
>CALUKL010000169.1 GCA_944321195.1 uncultured Alistipes sp. | reverse complement strand
GATTTCCAGCTCTATTTCGAGTCGCTCGAAAACGGTGCGCCTTCCGAGTTGTTTGCCGAGTTCCCCGCGGAGGTGACCTTCCCGGCGGACCAGGAGCAGATCACGGTCGACTTCCCGATCAAGGAGTCGGGCTTTACGGGCGAGCACACGGTGAAGCTGTGGGTGAGCGCCGAGGGGCGTGCCATCACGGGCGCCGCACAGACGATCACCGTGAGCGACTATCATTATATTACGGTTTCGGTGAAGGATGCGACGTCGATGGACGTGGTCGAAGGGACGACGTTTGTGTTGCAGGCGCAGATCGCCGAGCCGGCACCGGAGGATCTGGTGATTACGATTACCCCCGAGGATGACGAAGCTACGGGCGATTTCGAGAATTTCCCCTCGACGCTGACCATTGCGGCCGGAGAGACGGTTGCCGAGAGCCCGGGGGTGACGGTGGCCTGGGACGACGGCGAGACACAGGAGGAGCATGACTGGAATTTCATCGGCACGGTCGCAAATGACAAATATGCGGTCAAGTCGTTCACGCTCACGCGTATCGACAACGACCTGGCCAAGGGTGACCGTCTGCTCGACGAGCGTTGGGTCTATGACTACCCCGATCGGGCGTTCTATTCGGAGAATTCGAAGGCCAAATATCTGACCTGCCCGTCGTACAAGGAGGGCGATGTGCTGATGGGCAAGAGCACGGTCTATGGCGAGGGTTCGCAGCATCCCAACCGCAATCTGGCTGATACGTGGACGCTGCTCAATGCTTATGAGTTCCACGCCATCGAAGGACGTCTTTTCAGTCGTTCGGAAAAAAACACCACGTTTGGCACTTATCCGTTGCTTACGAAAAACGGCTGGGCTGCACAGGATACGCAGACCATTCAGGAGACCTGCTATGTGAACAACGACAAGTTCACGAACGTAACAGACGATGGTTACCTGCGTATGTGGGCGGCCAATGATCCCGGAACCGCTACGGCCGGTACGGGTGACAAGAGCCGGACGTTCGGTGCTGCGGCACTCTACGCCAACAAGATCGGCAAGAATAGCACGGTGCCCCAGAGCGTCGTCATCCGGGAGGGTACCCGTATCGAGGTGCGGGCCCGTATCCAGGGCGCCCAATACGGTTTCAATTATGCGATCTGGCTGATGGGCAACAGCAACGAGGTTGCTCCGACCAAGACGTGGCCTTATTGCGGTGAGATTGACATCATGGAGTATCCACAAGGGAAGGTCGTAGGTACGGGTACTACGGTACATCAGACGTTGCACTATGGAAATGTTTCGGAAGACGGTGCGTCCCATGCCAATCCGACGGTCAACAAGTCCATCCAGCCTTCGGAGTGGAACATCTACTGGGTGGAGATCGTCGATGAGAACACGATCAATGTGGGAATCAACGGCGAGACGACCGCAACGTTCACGCCCGGCAGCGGCGGTGATTTCGGCGGGTTTGCCCAGGATTGGCCGTTTACCAATGAAGCGAATCCCACGGGATTCCATCTCTTGCTGACGGCAGGTCTGGCCGGAGAGTGGCAATGCGGTCCGCTGTCGCTCGAAGAGGTCAATGCCGGCGGATGGGCAGCCTCGGAGTTCCTGAGCCTGACCTACGAACAGACGAAGAGCGACGAGAACACGCCGCGGATGGAGATCGACTGGATCCGTCTCTGGATCAACGAGAACTACGATTTCGGCGGTCCCTATACGATGAACACGGAGAAGAATGCCTTCTTCTGATGTTCTGAATATCGATTCAGCCAGTTGACAGGTCCGGGCGGACGATGGGATCATCTCCGTCCGGGCTTTTTCAGATTCAGGAGGGTGCCGGTACGGCATCCGCCTCGCGCGGGCGCTTTTTGCATCCGGGACGGGAACCCCGGAATCCGGAAACGCTTGCGAAAACCGGAATTTATGCTTAATTTTATTGGGAGATAACGGTGCTTCCGGCATTATCCCTCGAAAACCTCACCGATACTATGATTGAATGGAATTGCCATAAGACCGGAGCTCTGCTGACGACGGGGCTCCTGGCCGGGGCTACGGCCTGCCACGAGCAGCCGAAGATGCCCGACCGCCCCAACATCGTCTACATCATGACCGACGACCACACGGCACAGATGATGAGCTGCTACGACACGCGCTACATGCAGACGCCCAATTTGGACCGTATTGCCCGTGACGGAGTGCGCTTCACGAACAGTTTCGTGGCCAACTCGTTGAGCGGCCCGAGCCGCGCCTGCATGATCACGGGCAAGCACTCGTGCGCGAACCGCTTTTTCGACAACACGACCTGCGTCTTCGACGGCTCGCAGCAGACCTTCCCGAAGTTGCTCCAAAAGGCGGGTTATCAAACCGCACTGGTGGGCAAATGGCACCTTGAAAGCCTTCCGACGGGCTTCGACTTCTGGGAGATCCTCCCGGGACAGGGCGACTATTACAATCCGGATTTTGTGACGCAGCAGAACGATACGGTGCGTCGCGAGGGCTACGTCACGAACATCATCACGGACGATGCGATCCGCTGGATGGAGCAGGAGCGCGACCCTTCGAAGCCCTTCTGCCTGCTGATCCACCACAAGGCGATCCACCGCAACTGGATGGCCGATACGTGCAACCTGGCGTTGTACGAGGACCGCACGTTCGCACTGCCCGAAAACTTCTTCGACGATTACGAGGGGCGTCCGGCAGCCGCCGCGCAGGAGATGTCGATCGTGCGCGACATGGACATGATCTACGACCTGAAAATGCTGCGTCCCGACCGCGAGACGCGGCTGAAAAGCCTCTACGAATCCTTCATCGGGCGCATGAACCCCGACCAGCGTGCGGCGTGGGATGCCTTCTACGGCCCGGTGATCGAGGAGTTCTACCGTAAGAATCCGCAGGGGCGCGAACTGGCCGAGTGGAAATTCACGCGCTACATGCGCGACTATATGAAGACCGTGAAGTCGCTGGACGACAACGTGGGCCGCGTGC
>CALUKL010000168.1 GCA_944321195.1 uncultured Alistipes sp. | reverse complement strand
CGACATAGAAGGTCTTTCCGGTGGCCGACTCGTCGTGGATGAAGCCGTTGAGTTTGCGTTTGTTCGAGGCCGAGACGGGGATCACGGCCCGTCCGTCTCGGATCGAGATCTGGGCGTCGCTCTCGACGATCCCCGCCCCCTTGGCGGCGGCCAGCACGGCCTGCAGCCGCTTGGCGGCCTGTCCCTCGCGTTCGCGGATCGCACGGCGAATCTCCTGCAGCGCCGGGGAGGCGTTGTCCCTCACGTTGCCGAAGCGGTCGACAATCGCCTCGATGCGCCGCACGATCTCCGGGAAGGCCTCCACGCCCCGCGTGCGGGCATGGAGCGTCGGGTAACGCTCCGCACGGTTCAGGATGAACGACACGATGCCGCCGATCGTCGTGAGGGCACGGCCGAGGGTGACGACCTCCTCCACGTCGAGGAACGAACCCTCGACGCGCAGTTTGGCGACAAGCTGATCGACATCGGGATACTCCCCGCCGGGGAAGTCGCGCTCCATTTCGAGCACCAGACGCATCTCGTCGGCCAGGGCCAGGCGGCGCTCGATCTCACGCGGGGAGGTCGAAAATCCCTCGGCAGCGATCCGTTCGCGGGCGGCCTGCATCGTACAACGTTCGGCAACCTGTTCCCGCAGGCGGTCGAACCCGATTTTCTGCTCGAAAGTGGCTGGATAGATCATGTGTGAGGTATCGAAAAAATCGGTCCCGCGGCTCGCCCGGGACCGAAGCATTTTACATTTCGGGATTTCAACGCTGAGCCTTGAGCGAATCCCGCCGGGCCCGTTCTGCGGCCTTGGCGGCCTGGCGTTCGGCCTTGGCCTGCATCTTCTCGGGGCTGCGGCCGAAGAGCGAGAAGTGGACATAGCGGCCGGGGTACTGCTCCAGGTTGGCCAGCAGCGAGGCCAGGTTGTCGCTCGCCTCGTTCAGCGACTCGTAGAGCGACGGATCGTTCAGCAGCCGTCCGACGGTCCCGTCGCCCTCCTGGATGCGCTCCAGCAGGAGATTCATCTCCCCGACCGTTTCGGAAAGCTCCCGGGCGAATCCCGCATCGGCCAGTTCCGTGGTGATACGGTTCAGGTTTCCCATCATGCTGTCGACCCGCGGGGCATTCTCGCCCAACATTTCGGAGAAGGCCGTCAGGTTCTCCACGGCAGAGGCAAGGTTCTGTTTTTCGGTATCGAGCAGGTCGGCCAGATCGCCCGACATGGCATCGAGATGCCGTAACGTTCCGTTGATACTCTGCGCATTGTCCTCCATCAGGAGATTCAGGTTGTCGAGCGTCCGCGAGAGGTCGGCGGTCACCTGCGAGATCTTCTGTTTGAAGAACTCCAGCTCCGACCCGGCCATATCCATCAGATCGCGGCCCCGCACCGAACGCAGCGTATCGCCCTTTTCGAGATACTCCGACGACTTGCCGTAGACGATTTCGATAGCCTTTCCGCCCATGAATCCGTCACTGAAGATCCTGGCTTCGGAGTCCTTCGGGATGCGGAACTGGCGTTTGATGGTGAACTGCAGCACGACGTTGTCGCTGTGCTGGGGATCGAGCGAGATGCCGGTGACCGTTCCGACCTTGACCCCTTTCAACATGATGGGCGAGGCGGCCTGGATTCCGCTCACCTGGTCGTAGGAGGCGTAGTAGACCGCATTGCGGCTGAGGATGTCCAGTCCCTGCAGGAACCGGATTCCGGCCCAGGCGGCCACGATCATCGTCACGGCGAATATGCCGATCTTGACTTCTCTTTTCATATGCTATTTTACTTTCTTACAATTTGCGTACCCCGGCAGCAGACGACAAAGGCATCGGGGAACGTTTTGCGGACTTCAGCGACCCTGCGCTGGGCGGCGGCGCGCGAACCGTACTCGCCGACACCGTACTTGTAGGGGAATCGTCCGTCCGAGAGATATTGTTTCACCTTGCCGCGGTAGGCCCGGAACTGCGCGGAGTTCAGCGGAACGGGCTTGGATGAAGCGAGCACCTGCACCGTATAGCGCAAGGGTTCCGATGCCGCAGCACCTCCTTTCGCCGATCCGTCCTTTGCGACCTTCTCCTCCTTTTCGCCCTTGGAGGAGTTTTTCCCGGCCGGTTCGGTCTTCGGGTCGGATTTTGCCGCGCTCTTCCCGGCGGAGGAATCCGCCTTCGCGGCATCTCCGGCAGCGGGTTTCGAGGCGGATTTCGAGGCGGCGGGAGCCTCCTTTTCCGTCCCGGCGTCCGGCTTCGCACGCTCCGCGGCGGCACCCTCCTCGGCCGTGCGGGTTTCGAGCACGTAGGACGAATACTCCTTCACGGCGCGGTAGATCGACGCGGCGATTTCGTTCTGGCCCTTCTCCGACTTCATGTAGGCCAACTCCTGGGCATTGGTCATGAACCCGATCTCGGTCAGCGCACCGGGCATGTCCGTGGCATACAGCACGCGCAACAACTGCCGTTTCACGCCCCGGGAGTTGCGTCCGGCCTTGGTGTACTGCGTCTGGATGCAGCGGGCGATGGCCATGCTGTACTCGCCGTAGGTGAACTGCAGGTTCTGGATATAGGCCCGCACGATGGCAGCGGTTCGCTCGTCCGACATGTCGATCAGGTCCTCGCGGTTGCTTTCGTAGAGGGCATTCTCGTTATAGCGCTGCTCCTTGGGGGTCTCGCCCATGATGAGCGTCTCGACGCCCCTGACAGCCGTGGCCCGCGGCGCCGCATTGGCATGGATCGAAATGAAGAGATCGCCCCCGGCGTTGTTCGCAATATCGGCCCGTGCCTGGAGGTCCGTCGCCAGATCGGCTCCCAGGGCCTTGTCGGTGGTTCGCGTGTAGACGACCTTGACGCCCGGCATTCCCTCCTCGATGAGTTTGCCGAGCTTGAGGGCCACCTTCAGCGTGAGGTCCTTTTCGTAGACGCCGCCGTAGTGAGCTCCGGGGAATTTGCCGCCGTGTCCGGCATCGATCACCACGACCCCGACGCCGTGCGCAATATTCCCCGCGGCAACCGCGTTTGTACAGACGGAGGCAACCGCGAAAGCGAGGAGCAGCAAAAGGCGCGTGCGCATATTTAATGGTGCCAAGTGCAAGCTTTCTGTAATTTTTTACCTATCTTTGTCGAGCCGAAAACGCGGCAGGAGGGCTTCCAAGGCCCGATCCGGGCGTTTTTGCCGACCTGTCGGCAAAGGTACGGAAAATTTTTGGAATTTTGGATAAGGTAAGGGCAAAATATCTCTTGTCGGCGGCCGTGCTCATGCTGTTCGCCCAGGGCGTATTGGGCGGCATGGCACCCCGCACCGCCCCGTTCCGGCTCGGAGAGGATACCCTGTTGCAGGCGCACGCCGTTCCCCGGGACGCGGATTCCGCAGCCCCGGCTTCCACGGCATCTGCCGTTTCGTCCGAGCCGCCCGCATCCTCCGCACTCTCCGCCCCCACATCGCCGTCCGCTTCGGTTTCGCGCCGCGAAGCCCGCCGTGAAGCCCGCCGTGAAGTCCGGGCCGCCCGCGAACAGGCACGGCGCAACGCCGCCTTCAACGCCCTGAGCCAGCAGGAGAAGGATTCGCTCTTCTCGGCCCAGGTCGATTCGCTCATCGCCCTGAAGAGCGATTCGCTGGAGATGCGGGCCGACTCGCTTGCCACGGATTCGCTCGCCGCCGACACGATGCGGCGCGACACGGTCAAGAAACCCCGGCCGGCCGGGGCATTCCTCGACGACCCAATTTCGGGCAAGAATACCGACTCGCTGGTCTACGACGTACGCAACAAGCTGGTCTACATCTACAACCAGGGCGACGTGACCTACCAGAACAGCAACCTCAAGGCCGACTTCATGCGCATCGACATGAACTCGAAACTGGTCCACGCCTACGGCAAGCCTGACTCGCTCGACGGCAAACCGATCGTCACGAAGCCCGAATTTTCGGACGGTTCGGCCTCCTACCAGATGGACACGATCACCTACAACCTCGATTCGAAAAAGGCCAAGATCAAGGGTGTGGCCACGCAGCAGGGTGACGGCTGGCTCGTGGGCGGGAGCGTGAAGAAGATGCCCGACAACACGATCAACATCCAGCACGGCAAGTACACGACGTGCGACGAGACCGACCACCCGCACTTCTACCTGGCGATGACCAAGGCGAAGGTGATCCCCGGCAAAAAGGTCATCACCGGCCCGGCCTATTTCGTCATGGAGGATGTCCCGATCTACTTTCTCGGCATTCCGGAGGGCTTCTTCCCGATCAGTTCGGGGCCGAAATCGGGACTTCTGATGCCCTCCTACGGCGAGGAGTATTCCAAGGGTTTCTTCCTGCGCGACCTGGGCTACTACTTCACGCTGGGCGACTATGCCGATCTGGCCGTGCGCGGAGGCATCTATACGCTGGGGTCGTGGGAGGCTTCGGCCGCCTCGCGCTACATCAAGCGCTACAAGTACAGCGGCAGTTTCAACATGGAGTTTTCGAGCGTGAAGACCGGCGAGAAGGGAGAACCCGACTACATCAAGCAGAACAACTTCCGCGTACAGTGGACCCACTCGCAGGATGCCAAGGCCAACCCGGGCTCGACCTTCTCGGCCTCGGTGAACTTCGCCACGAGCGGTTACAGCCGCTATTCGGCAACGAATCTCAACGACATTCTCGCCACGCAGACCAACTCGTCGATCTCCTACTCGAAAAACTGGGCCGGTACGCCCTTCTCGCTCTCGGCGAACATGGCCGTGTCGCAGAACTCGCAGAACCAGTCGCTGTCGATCACCCTGCCGACGGTGGTCTTCAACGTCTCACGCTTCTATCCCTTCAAGCGCAAGGAGAAGATGGGCAAGGACCGCTGGTATGAGAAGATCTCGATGCAGTACACGGGAAAGATGACCAACTCGGTGACGACCACCGAGTCGGAGATCTTCTCGAAGAAGACGCTCGACAACATGAAGAACGGTATCGAGCACTCGATTCCGGTTTCGGCGTCGTTCAACCTCTTCAACTACATCAACGTGACGCCCTCGGCCAACTACACCGAGAAGTGGTACTTCAAGAAGGTGGAGTACGAGTGGAATCCGGTAACGAACAAGACCGACACGCTGCCGACGAACTACGGATTCTACCGTCTGTACAACTATAACTTCAGCGTCTCGACGTCGACGACCGTCTACGGCATGTACGACTTCACGAAGAAGCGCCGCGACCGCAAGATCCAGGCCATCCGCCACACGCTGACGCCGTCGATCAGCTTCTCCTACGCCCCGGACTTCAGCGATCCGAAATACGGATACTACCTGACGCGCCAGACCGACTCGACGGGCCGTTTCACGACCTATTCGCCCTATGCGGTCAACGCCTACGGCGTCCCGTCGTCGGGGCGTTCGATGTCGATGAGCTTCTCGCTGTCGCAGAACCTCGAAATGAAGGTGCTCTCGAAACGCGACACCTCGGGCGTGAAGAAGATCAAGCTCATTGACGAACTGCGGGCCAGCGGTTCGTACAACTTCCTGGCCGACTCGATGCGCCTGTCGACCATCTCGCTGTCGTTCCGCTCGACGATCTTCAAGAACTTCGGCATCAACCTCTCGGCGACGCTCGACCCCTACCGGGTAACCCCGCAGGGCGTGCGTTACGACAAACTCTTCTTCCCGGGGCGCATCACCTCGACGGGCTGGTCGTTCGGCTACACGTTCAAGTCGCGCGAGGACAAGAGCACCCCGGCGGTGAACGACATCACATCGATCCCTCCGGAGTACCAGAACCCCTTCTACGACCCCTACGGGCAGATGGACCCCGTGCTGCGAAGGCAGTACATGGCCCAAAGCTACTACGACTTCTCACTGCCGTGGAACTTCGGATTCAACTACGCGGTGAACTACTCGGTATCCTACGTCAACAACGGCACGACGGGCTACCGCAAGAACGTCACGCAGACCATCGGTTTCAACGGCTCGGTGAACCTCACCCCGAAGACGGGTATCACGTTCCAGGGCGGTTACGACATCAAGGCCAACAAGCTGACCACCTCGTCGGTGTCGATCACCCGCGACCTGCACTGTTGGCAGATGTCCTTCTCGTGGATACCGTTCGGTTACCACCGTTCGTGGAGTTTCAACATCGGCGTGAAGGCGGCCTCGCTGTCGGACCTGAAGTATGACAAGTCGCAGTCGATGTACGACAACATGTATTAAGGGGAGGCCTCTTGAGGGCCCGGTAGAGCCGGGAAAAACGGCGAAAATAAAGATATAAAAAGGAGCGGTCGGAAACCGCTCCTTTTTTGCATACCCCGGGACACGCCGCCGGCTCAGTTCCGCGGGGCCGGATCGCGGTCGATGTAGTTCGGATAGAGGAATTCGGGCATCCCGAAGGCCAGGATCGCACAGACGCGCCGATCCCCGATCCCCAGCATCCGGTTCAATGCCTTGTGACGGTCCTGGCGAATGGCCGTCAGGACAAAACCCATGTAGATCTGGCTCACGCCCAGAGCCTCGGCCAGGAGCGAGGCGTTCTGACAGGCGAGATTGGCATCCTCGGCGCCGAAACGGCTCGCACGGGGCGCATGGATGAAGAGCAGGGCCGTAGCGCCGCGCAGGATGCGGTCGCGGCCTTCGGCATACTCACGGCGCAGCCGCGCAAAGACCGGCAGATAACGGTAGGCTCCGGGCATCAACGGCTTCAGCCAACACCTAACCAGCGGATTCGAGAGCAGACGCTCCAACCGCCTGAAAATCCGCAACGTATATTCGGTCACTTCACGCAGCCGTTCAGGTTCCGTGACGAGCGTATATCCCAACTGCCGGGCATTGCTGGCCGTCGGGGCGCGGTCGGCGGCGGCGATGATGCGGTCCATCCACTCGGGCGGCACGGGCCGGTCGGAAAGCGCACGGTTCGAACGCCGGACGGCCAGCAGCAGCTCCACCTGTTCGGGCGTCGGCAGGTCGCGGCGCGCGAAGGCGTGGACACGCTCCGGCGGGAAGGCTTCGTGCCCGACCGCCCCTGCGGGGCAGGCCGCGACACAATGCCCGCAGCGGATGCAGTTCTCCGGTTTACGGAGCGACACGACGCCCCGCGGTGTCTCCTGCACGAAGATCTGCGACGGACAAACCCTCACGCAACGCCCGCAACGGATGCAGGACTCCCGGACACGAATCTCCATCCGATCAATGGCTGACCTTCCCGACGGCCTCGGGATTGTGCTTGTAACGGAAAATGAAGGCGAAGACCACGGCTACCACCAGGGCATACCCGGCAAAGATAAGCCACGTGGCAGGCCAGCCGCCCTCAACACCCTCCCGGGCGACGAGATAACCGCCCTCCCAGCTGCAGTAATGGGAGACGATCTTCCCGGCAATCCAGGTTCCGACCGAAGCGCCGATGCCGTTGGTCATCAGCATGAACAACCCCTGGGCACTGGCCTGCATGGGTTTCGCGGCCTCCTGCTCGACAAAGAGAGCCCCGGAGACGTTGAAGAAGTCGAACGCCACGCCGTAGACGATGCAGGAGAGGAACAGGAGGATGATCCCCACGGAGCTCTCCGTCGTTCCGATCCCGAAGAACCCGAAGCGCAACACCCAGGCGAACATGGCCATCAGCATCACGATCTTGATGCCGAACCGCTTCAGACAGAACGGGATCAGCAGGATGCACAGCGCCTCGGAGACCTGAGAGACAGAGACCAGCAGGGTCGGATTTTCAGCGAACCAGCTTTCGGACATCGACGCAAAGCTGTTGATATAGGGGGTAGCGTATCCGTTCGTGATCTGGAGCGAGACGCCCAGCAGCATCGAGAAGATGAAGAAGATGGCCATTTTGCGCTGTTTGAAGAGCACGAAGGCATCCAGACCGAGGCGCTGGGCCAGGGATTTGTGCTCCTTGCCGGTCGAACGGACAATCGGGCAGGCCGGAAGGCTGAAGGCATACAATCCAAGCAGCAGTCCCAGGGCGCCGCAGACGATAAGCTGCATGTAGGTGAACTGTGCGGCCATGGGTACGAGCGCAAGGGTTTCGGCCCCTTCGAGGTTCTGCGACTGGACGCCGAGGCCCCCGAGCCCGACGAAATTGACGAACCACATGGCGGCGATGAAGCCGACGGTCCCGAAGACGCGGATCGGCGGGAAGTCCTTGACGGTATCGAAGCCGCGGTTCTTGAGGATCGAGAAGGCCACGGTATTCGCAAGGGCGATCGTCGGCATGTAGAAGGCCACGCTCAGGCAATAGGCCGTAAAGATCGGGGTAATGGATGTCGCCTCGCCGGCGATGGTTTGCATCGTGGCCTCGTAGCCGAACCAGGCGGCCAGCAGCATGAAGAGTCCGGCCGTCAGGTGAGAGATGCCCAACAGGCGTTGGGGTTGGATGAATTTGTCGGCTATGGCCCCGATGATTGCGGGCATGAAAATCGACACGACCCCTTGCGCCACATAAAACCAGGAGATATAATCGCCCAATCCCACACGGCCCAGGAAATTGCCGATACACACCAAATAAGAGCCCCACACGGCGAACTGGAGGAAGTTCATGACGACGAGTCGCAGTTTAATTCCCATAATCCAATGATTTACAAAAAGTTTTAAGTTCCATTCGGTTTATCTCCGAGGAGATTAAAACAAATGTACGAAATTTTTTTCGGAATTTTCTTTGCAATTGCAAAATAAAGTTCTACTTTTGCATCACCAAAACGTCATTGAGCTATGGTGTAATGGTAACACAACAGATTCTGGTCCTGTTATTCTTGGTTCGAATCCAGGTAGCTCAACACCGAAG
>CALUKL010000167.1 GCA_944321195.1 uncultured Alistipes sp. | reverse complement strand
GCCTATGTCGACGTGCAGGGCGTGGCCCGGCGCGTGATCGAGCGCATCGGCTACACGAAGAGCGAATACCAGTTCGACTGCAACTCGTGCGGCATTCTCTCGGCGATCCACGAACAGTCCTCGGATATCAACCAGGGCGTCGAGCGCGAAGCCGAGGATGAGCAGGGGGCCGGTGACCAGGGCATCATGTTCGGCTACGCCTGCAACGAGACGCGCGAGATGATGCCTGCGACGCTGATCCTCTCGCATGTGATTCTCAAGGAGCTGGCCGTCATCCGCCGCGAAGGGAAGGTGATGACCTACCTGCGCCCCGACTCGAAGTCGCAGGTGACGATCGAGTATGATGAAAAAACGAACAAACCGCTGCGCGTGCATACGATCGTCGTCTCGACGCAGCACGACGAGTTCATCCGCCCGGGCGGTGGCCTGAGCGAGAAGGAGGCCGAGCGGCAGATGCAGGAGCGCATCCGCGAGGATGTGCGCACGATCCTCATCCCGCGGGTCAAGGCGCGCCTGGAGCGTGCCGGGGACAAGCTGGCGGAGCTGATCGGCGACGACTACATCCTGCACGTGAACCCCACGGGCAAGTTCGTGATCGGCGGCCCTCACGGGGACACGGGCCTCACGGGCCGCAAGATCATCGTCGACACCTACGGAGGGCGCGGCGCCCACGGCGGCGGCGCCTTTTCGGGCAAGGACTCCTCGAAGGTGGACCGGTCGGCGGCCTATGCCGCGCGGCACATCGCCAAGAACCTCGTGGCGGCAGGCGTTGCCGACCAGGTGCTCGTGGAGCTGAGCTACGCCATCGGCATCGCCCAACCGCTGTCGATCTACGTCGACACCTACCGTTCGCCGCGCCCGAAGGCCCTCGAAGGGATGACCGACGGTGAGATCGCCCGCCGCATCGGCAAGCTCTTCGACCTGCGCCCGGCGGCCATCGTGAAGCGCTTCGGGTTGAAGAACCCGATCTTCGAGGCCACGGCCTCCTACGGACACTTCGGCAACCGCCCCTACACGAAGGTGGAGAAGGTCTGGGAGAACGGCCGCGAGGTGGAGCGCGAAATCGAGTTCTTCGGCTGGGAGAAGCTCGATGCCGTGGATGCCATCCGGCGGGAGTTCGGACTTTAGTGCACGGAAGTTGTACGGTCGGGACACCCGCGGAGGGTATCCCGATTTTTTTTGTGCGAAGCGGACATACTAACCGGACAATTTTGTCCGTTTGTCCCTCAAAAGGAATTTCAGAACAATGCCTATGCATGAAAATTGCCGCTCAAAAACAAGCACTAAACTCTTGAAACTATGAAAAAGGCATTTTTATTTTTGGGCTTTGCAGCCCTGGCGGCCGCAACCGGAGGACTCACGGCCTGGGCCGTGGTCGGGAACCGCGGAACCGAGGTCGCATATGTCGAGCGCGAAGTGGAACGTACTCCGTCGCTGGGCAACCATTTCACGTCGTATCAGAACGATAAATACCCCGATTTGACCTACGCCGCGGAGAACGCCGTGAAGGCCGTGGTGAACATCGAGGCCATCCAGCAGGTGGAGATGCCGCGCCGGGGCTATGATCCCTTCCTGGAGTTCTTCGGCATTCCGCAGGATTACGGTTACGGCTACGGTGACGGCCGTCCGCAGTACCGCGAACAGCGGGCCGGCGGCTCGGGTGTCATCATCTCCGAGGACGGCTACATCGTGACGAACAACCATGTCGTGGACGGCGCCTCGAAACTCAAGGTGAAACTCAACGACGGCCGCACGTTCGAGGCCGAACTCATCGGTACGGACTCCGCGACGGACCTCGCGCTGCTGAAGGTCGAGGCCAAGGATCTCCCGACGCTGCCCTTCGGGTCGTCGGACGCCCTGCGCCTGGGTGAGTGGGTGATGGCGATCGGCTCGCCGTTCGACCTGCAGTCGACCATCACGGCCGGGATCGTGAGCGCCAAGGCGCGTCAGTTGGGTGCCATCCCGAACGATTTCCGCATCGAATCCTTCATCCAGACCGACGCTGCGGTCAACCCCGGCAACTCGGGCGGCGCGCTGGTCAACACGCACGGAGAGCTGGTCGGCATCAATACGCTCATCAAGTCGCAGACGGGAAGCTATGTGGGCTATTCGTTTGCCATTCCGGAGACGATCGTCCGCAAGGTGGTCGTCGATCTGAAAGAGTTCGGCGTCGTGCAGCGTGCGTTGCTGGGCATCCAGTTCCGTGTGGTGGATCAGGATTTCCTCGACGCCGAGGGTGAAGAGCTGGGCATCAAGGAGCTGGGCGGTGCCTATGTGGCCAGCGTGGTCGAAGGCGGTGCCGCCTCCGAAGCAGGAATCCGCAAGGGCGACGTGATTCTGGCCATCGACGGCGTGAAGATTACCGAACCGTCGACCCTGCAGGAGCAGATCGCCCGCCACCGACCCAACGATACGGTCAAATTATCGGTAAAAAGGGACGGCGAGGTGAAACAATTTACGGTCACTTTGCGTAATAAGGCTGGTAAAACGGAATTGATGACCAAAGAGGATGTCGACGTGGTCGAGGCCCTCGGCGGGAAGTTCGCCGATGCGGGTACCAAACTGTGCCGTGAGCTCGATATCAAGGGCGGCGTACAGGTGGTCGGCATCAAGGCCGACGGAATTCTGGCCCGGGCCCGCGTCAAGCAGGGATTTGTGATTACGCACATCAACGACCGCCCGGTCTATTCGCTGAGCGAAATGCAGCGCATGACCGAGAAAGTCCGTTCGATCGACGGCGTATATCCGAATGGCCGTTCGGCAAGCTACATGCTCGTCGAATAGGCTCTTGTCCGCAGGCGGGCTCCCAGGTGTGACAGTTTTAGGATAGTTAAGTTAATATATGCGTCAGTTAAAGATTACGAAGTCCATCACCAACCGCGAAAGCGCCTCGCTGGACAAATACCTGCAGGAGATCGGCAAGGAGGAGCTTATCACGGTGGAGGAAGAGGTGGAACTCGCCCAGCGAATCAAGAAAGGAGACCAGGAGGCCCTGGAAAAACTTACCAAAGCGAACCTGCGCTTCGTGGTTTCCGTCGCCAAACAATACCAGAATCAGGGACTGAGCCTTCCGGACCTGATCAACGAGGGAAACCTCGGACTGATCAAGGCCGCCGAGAAGTTCGACGAAACCCGCGGTTTCAAATTCATCTCCTATGCCGTGTGGTGGATCCGTCAGTCGATTCTGCAGGCCCTGGCCGAACAGTCGCGCATCGTGCGCCTGCCGCTGAACCAGGTAGGATCGCTCAACAAGATCAACAAGGCGTTCGCGCGCTTCGAACAGGAGCATGAACGCACGCCGTCGCCCGAGGAGCTGGCTACGGAGTTGGAACTCCCGAAGGAGAAGGTGACCGATACGCTGCGGGTGGCCGGGCGCCACGTTTCGGTCGACGCACCGTTCGCCGACGGCGAGGACAACTCGCTGCTCGACGTGCTGGTGAACCCCGATTCGCCGAATGCCGACCGCGGGCTGATCAATGAATCCCTCTCGACGGAGGTCGACCGGGCCCTGGAGACCCTCACCGAGCGTGAACGCGACATCATCAAGTACTTCTTCGGTATCGGCTGCTCGGAGATGACCCTCGAAGAGATCGGCGAGAAGTTCGACCTCACGCGCGAACGGGTCCGCCAGATCAAGGAGAAGGCGATCCGCCGCCTGCGCCACTCGTCGCGCAGCAAACTGCTGAAATCCTATTTGGGATAGTACCTTGCTTTGAGAATGAAAGAATCCGGATGCCTGAGGCGTCCGGATTCTTTTTTATACGTCGTAGCGGATCGTGGTGCCGGTCCCGTCGTAGTCGCTGCCCGGATCGTCGCTGTCGGAGGAGTCCATGCCGTTGAACGAGAAAACGCAGATGACGAGGGCGACGGCCGTGATGATCATCCACAGCTTCCGCCCGAAGAACGGTTCGAACCAGATCAGCAGGCCGCCTGCTATGGCGATCAGCAGCAGGACCATCCACATCCGGGTATTGCGGGCGTTCTCCCGCAGGGCGTAGATCGCACCCACCCCGGCGAACGCGAGTGCGATGTAGCCCAGCAGTTTCGAGAGCAGGTAATAGCCCCGGTCGAAGAGGTAACCCGCCGTCACCTTGTAGCGCTGACTGGAGGCGATCCGGTCGGCATGTTCCCAATCCGCATCCTTGCTTTCGGCGACCAGAAAACCGATTCCCTTGCCGTCGACGTAACGGTAGACCCGGAGGTAGCCCTTGTCCGTGCGGTAGTCGCTCACTTTGTCGTAGCGCTCCCAGAGCGGGGTGGACTGGCTGATGAGGGGGAGTTTTGCCAGTGAGGGGAACCATTTGTCGTCGCGCTGCAAAAGGCATTTCGGACGGTCGATCCACTGGTCGGTCGAAATGCGGAAAAGGGTGATTTTGACGCCCTCCTTTTCAGCCGTGAAACCCGTGATGCCCTGCGCTTCGTTGTTGAAGGTCTGGTAGGTGTAATCGTCGGGAACGGTGAAGCGCATCGTGGCGTCTTCGTAATCGTGTGCCCGGAGGACCTGGGGTGCAAGCAGCAGCAGCGCTGTTGCGATCGGTAGTGCGAAGTGTCTCATCCGTAGGTCGTTGTTTTAAGGTTTTTTACCACACGATCGGCTCTTTGCCGACAGAGCGGAGGTACTCGTTGGCACGTGAGAAGTGGCGGCAGCCGAAGAACCCGCGGTAGACCGAGAGCGGCGAAGGGTGTACGGCCTTCAGGATGAGGTTGCGCTGCGGGTCGGCAATGGCCCCCTTCTTCTGGGCGTAACTGCCCCACAGCATGTAGACAATTCCCTGCTTGCGCTCGGCAATGGCCCGCACGACGGCATCGGTGAAGGTCTCCCAGCCGCGCCCGGCGTGCGAGGCGGCTTCGTGGGCCCGGACTGTCAGCACGGCGTTGAGCAGCAGCACGCCCTGCTCGGCCCAGCGATCGAGATTCCCGCTGGCGGGAATCGGCGTTCCGGTGTCGTCGTGCACTTCCTTGAAGATGTTCTGCAGCGACGGCGGGAAGGGAATGCCGTCGCCGACCGAGAAGCAGAGCCCGTTGGCCTGTCCGGGACCGTGATAGGGGTCCTGTCCGATGATGACGACCTTCAACTGCTCGAACGGACACTTGTCGAAGGCCCGGAAGATATTGCTCCCGCGGGGGAAGATGCGCCGGGAGGCGTACTCCTGGCGGACGAAGTCGGTAAGTTGTGCGAAGTAGGGCTTTTCGAATTCCGGAGCGAGGATCTCCTTCCAGTCCGATGCGATCTTTACATCCATGTCACAAAAGGGTTAAAGTGATGTAAATGTAGTAAAAAGTTCCAGAAAAGGTGTTATCTTCGTCCCGAAATCGACGATAGCGTATGAAAAAGACGATGTTGAGTTTGGTGGCATGCCTCTTTACCGTGGCATGTGCGATGGCTTCGGACGAGGGACGGATCAGCAGTCTGATTTTTCTGATTGGTGACGGCATGGGCCTTTCGCAGGTTTCGATGCTGCAGTTCGAGCGGGGTGACACGCTGACGGCGTTCGATCGGGCGCAGAACGTGGCCCTGATCCGTACAGGTTCGGCCAACAACCGCGTGACGGATTCGGCGGCTGCGGGTACGGCTCTCGCCTCGGGTTTCAAGACCGATAACGGAACGCTCGGGCAGGATCCCGAGGGGAATCCGTTCGAGTCGTCGATGGCGCGAGCCCGGGAGAAGGGAATGGCCACGGGAATCGTTGTTACGAGCTATCTTCAGCACGCCACGCCTGCCGGATTCTATGCCCATGTGGCCGATCGGGGCGATGTGTCGGAGATTACCCGGCAACTGCTGGATTCGAAGATCGACGTTCTCTTCGGAGGCGGGCGCAAATGGCTGGAGAAACGGGCTCCCGAAGGTGGCAGCTACCTTGAAGCCCTGGCCCGCCGGGGATATGTCATGGCCGATTCCCTGTCGCAGCTCCGGCATGTCGACCGGTCACGGGTGGCGTGTGTGGTCGCCGAGAAGCATCTGCCCGAGGCGCCCCGGCGCGGAGATTTCCTGCCCCGGGCTACGGAGAAGGCGCTGGAGCTCCTTTCGGCGGAAGCTTCGGCACGCGAAACGGGCTTCCTGCTGCTGGTCGAGGGCTCGCAGATCGACTTTGCGGGACATGACAATGATGCGGAGCGGCTGCTTGCCGAGATGCGCGATTTCGAACGGGCGGTGGCCGTGGCGATGGATTATGCCGACCGGACGCCCGGGACGCTGGTTGTCGTGACGGCCGATCACGAAACCGGCGGAGTGACCATTCCGGCCAACAAGCGGGATTTCACCCTGGGGGAGAATGGGCTCCGATACCTCTTCTCGACGGGCGGACATACGGCTACGATGGTCCCCGTCTATCTCTATGGCACGGGGGCCGACCGTATTACCGGCGTAATGGACAATACGGAACTCGCACACCGCATCATGCAGTTGCTCGATCTGGAGTAGCCTGTCCCATTCCGTCGTACGGCGGGGCTGGTGGAACGAAACGCAAAAACCGGACTCAACGTCCGGTTTTGCGCACCTCCTCGTCATCCTTTTCGAGCTTGTCGTCCTCCTCCCAGTCGAACCAGGGGAAGTCGCGCTGCCCGTCGAGGCGGAAGCGGGTGTAGGTGATCGGGAGCCCCATGCCGAGGAAGCGCTCCTCGTAGGCGGTCTTGACTGACAGCACCTCGTCGGCATACCCCGAGCCGTAGATGTCCGCCTCGGAGACCTCGCACGGAAGCCCGAAATGGCGGATCACCTCGTTGGTATAGGCGTAGAGATGCTTCGAGTCGGTCTTGAGATGGATTACTCCGTCGGGCCGCAGCAGCCGGGCGTAGTATTCGAGGAACAACGGCGAGGTAAGGCGTTTCTTGGCCCGCCGGGTCTTGAGCTGCGGGTCGGGGAAGGTGATCCACAACTCCGCGACCTCTCCTTCGGCGAAGAGCCCGTTGATGAATTCGATTCGCGTGCGGAGGAATCCGACGTTGCTCATGCCGCGTTCGGTGGCGGTCTTCGCGCCGCGCCACATCCGGGCCCCCTTGATGTCGATCCCGATGTAGTTGCGGTTGGGGTCGCGCTCGGCCAGCGCCACGGTGTATTCCCCCTTCCCGCAGCCGAGTTCGAGCACGATGGGGTGGTCGTTATGGAAGAAATCGCGGTTCCAGTGCCCCTTCAGCGGATGGTCGTGGCGGAAAACCTCCTCGAATTCGGGCTGTACGAAGCACGCGAAGGTCAGGTTCTCGCGGAAGCGGCGGAGTTTGTCTTTTCCCATGGGTTTGTTGGCTTGGCATTATGGTTCGGTGGCGGGATGCGACCGGCCGGTCGCATCCCTTCCGTCTGTCAGTTGCTCTTCGAGAGGCGGAGCCCGACGGCCTCTACGCCGCGGACGCTGCGGACCGGCGTCACGCACCACCGGTATTCGCCCGGACTGGCGAGCCGGATCCGACGGCGGTAGGGGATGAGTGCCTCGCCCGTCAGGGCCGCGGGGTTTTTCGTGCGGGGGATGGCCAGCAGGAACCGCTCTTCGAACCGGAGCGAATCGGGTGCGATGGCGGCGATCTGCACCGTGAGGGTGTCTTCCGCGAAGCGTTCGTCGTAGCGCACGAAGAGCGCGGCATCGCGCAGCGTCACGGTGTCGGCATTCTCCAGACGGAGTTCGGCCGTCCGCTCCCAGCCTGCCGGGTTGACATCCGTGGCGGCGGTCTGGTACGGGGATGTGCAGCCTGCGAAGCCTCCGGCTATTCCGGCTGCTCCGACGAGCAGGAGCCCCGTCAGAAGCGTATCTCGCAAGTTCCGCTTCACCCTTTCCGTCTGCTATTCGTTGCGGGGCGGATTTTCGTTGCCGTTGTTCCCGTCGTTCCGCTCTCCGTTGTTGCGGCGGCGGTTGTTGCGGCGGCGGTTTTCGCGGTTGCCGTTCTCCGGCTTCGGACCCCGGTTTTCGCGGTTGCCCGGACGGCTGTTCTCCTGCCGTTGCTGTTCGCCGTTGCCGGAGTTTGCAGCGCCCTCGCTGCCGTTATTTCCCGAAGCTCCGGAGTTGCCGTTCCCGTTGTTCCCGTTGTTCCCGTTGTTCCCGCCATTTCCGCCGTTCCGGCCCCGCTGGTTGCGACGCTGCGGATGCTCGGACCGGTTTTCGCGCGGCTGTGCTCCGCGCTCTTCCGACGGACCTCCCTGCCGCGAAGAGTCTGCCGAGGCACTCTGCTGCCCGTTCTGCTGTCGGCTCTGTCCGTTCTGTCCGTTGGCGCCCTCCTGCTGTCTGTTCTGTCCGCCGCGGTTCTTGTTGCGGCCGCCGCGTTTGCGGCGCTTGGTCTGGTCGAAGCGCGTGATGCTGTCCTCCTCCGAACGGTAGGTCGGCTCCTCGACCGTCGGGCGCATGTCGTCTTCATGCTGCAGTTGCTCGACCTTTTTACCCTGCCGGTTCAGCGCGAGGATCTCCTTCACGCGCGAAACGGGCAGCGTCGTGACGTTGGCCATCGTCTCCTTCGACGACGAGAAACTCATCGTCCCGGCCAGCACGTCGCTCTTGACCAGGAACCACTCCCCGTCGACGGTCTGCAGGGGCTCGCGCAGCCGCGGGAAATCCTTGCGGGCATCGACATAGGTGTCGTATTCGTACATCATGCAGCACTTGAGCTTCGAGCACTGCCCGGCGAGTTTCTGGGGGTTGAGCGAGATGTCCTGCACGCGGGCGGCGCCGGTCGTGACGCTCGAAAAGCTCGACATCCATGACGCACAGCACAGTTCGCGTCCGCAGGCGCCCAGTCCGCCGATGCGTCCGGCCTCCTGGCGGGCGCCGATCTGCTTCATCTCGATGCGGATGTGGAAGCGTTCGGCGAAGACCTTGATCAGTTCGCGGAAGTCGACCCGTTCATCGGCGATGTAGTAGAAGATGGCCTTGATCTTGTCGCCCTGGTACTCGACGTCGCCGATCTTCATGTTGAGTCCCATGTCGGCAGCGATCTGGCGCGAGGCGATCATCGTTTCGTGTTCGAGGGCGATGGCCTCCTGCCAGCGTTCTATATCGAAGGGTTTGGCCTTGCGGTAGATCTTCTTGAATTCGCCGTTGTAGGGGTTGAAACCCGTGCGGCGCATCTGGCGGGCCACAAGGTCGCCGGTCAGCGAGACGATACCGATATCGTGTCCGGGCGATGCCTCGACGGCTACGATGTCGCCGCGCTTGAGGTCGAGGTGGTTGACGTTCTGATAGAACGAACGGCGGGTATTCTTGAATCGCACCTCGACGATCTCCGAGGGTTCATTGACGGGGAACTCTTCGAGCCAGGGGGTTTCGTGGAGTTTGAAACACCCGTTGCAGATTCTGGCTTCGGGTTCCGAACCGTCCTCACGGAAGGCGCAGCCGCGGCCCACTTCGGGCTTGTAGACGCCTTTATGTTGTTTTTCGATCTCCATTTCGGGTATAATTTGCGTAAAGATACGAAAAATTTTTTATTTCACCGCGTAGAGCCGCCGCACGCTGCGCCGGATGCGCAGAATCATCAGCAGGGCGGCGGTCGACAACCCGAAGGTGAATCCGACGTAGAGCCCCGAGGGCCCCATCCCGAGCGAGAATCCCAGCAGGTAGCCCACCGGAAGGTTGAGGATCCAGTAGGAGATCAGGGCGATGGGCATGATGATCTTGACGTCCTGAATGCCGCGGAGGATGCCCACCGAGACGTTCTGAATGCCATCCGAGAGCTGGTACAGGGCGGCGAAGGCCAGGAGATGCGAAGCGATGGCGATGACCTCGGCATTGGTGGTGAAGAGCGTGGGGATGAAGTGGCGCAGGGAGATGAAGACCAGGGCGGCGAAGGCGTTCCAGGCCAGCACGAGGTGGTACGAGGCCTTGGCGGCGAGCGAGAGTTCGCCGATGTTGCGGGCTCCGTAGCAGTGCGATACGCGGATCGTCGTGGCGGCGCCGATCGACATGACGATCATGAAGGCGCAGTTTCCGATGGTCATGGCGATCTGGTTGGCGCTGATGGTCGCCTTGGCTTCGGCCCCGAACCATCCCATCATGATGCCCGTTCCGACAAAGGCCGAGGATTCGAGGAACATCTGCAGTGAGATCGGCCCGCCCATGTGGAGCAGCTGCCGGACATCCGTCCGGGAGAATTTCCGGCGCGAGAAACGCTGCAGGTAGAGCCGGTAGCGGGAGCGCGAGACGAAATAGCCGATGATGAGCACCATCCCCATCACACGGGCGAGGAGGGTCCCGAGCCCGGCTCCTTCGGCGCCCATTTCGGGCATTCCGCAGTGCCCGTAGATGAAGAGGTAGTTGAAGCCGACGTTGGCCACGTTGGCGATGATCGTGGCGTACATCTCGGCGTGGGTGTTGCCGACGCCTTCGAGAAACTGCTTGAAGGCGAAGAAGAGCATCATGGCCGGCATGCTGTACACGAGCATCTTGTAATAGGGGATGGCGGCGTCGACCACCTCGACGGGCTGCCGGAGGTGGTACATCAGCGGGATCAGTGCATACTGCACGGCGGCCATGACCACGCCGAGCAGGCCGTAGAAGAGGATTCCGTTCTGGAGCAGCCCGGCGGATTTTTCGCGGTCGTTCTGGGCGTATAGTTCGCCGACGAGGGGTGTCATGCCCATGGCGATGCCGATCGAGGCGATGAAGAGGATGAAAAAGACCGTTCCGCCGAACGATACGGCCGCCAGCGGCAGGGGGTCGTCACCGCCGTAGCGGCCGACCATGAGATTGTCGGTGAACTGCGTGAGGATCTGCCCCAACTGGGTGAGTACCACGGGGAAGGCCAGCTTCAGGTTCTGCCTGTATTGCTCCTTGTATGTTGAAAAACGATACATATTCGCGATTTTTGGTCTGCAAAGGTACGAAATTCTTCCCGGAAAAAAGAAAAGGAGACCCTTTTGCGGAGGATTCTCCTTTTCCGGTCCGGAAGCGGGCGTTGGACCCGCTTCGGACATGGGCGGCCCGCCGGGGTCACGCCACGCGCAGGCGGATGCCGCGCTGTTTGTCCGATTCGACGATTACGGTCCCGCCTTCGGGGAGTTTGCCGTCGATGATCAGTTCGGAGAGGGGCTCTTCGACCTGGTCCGTGAGCGTGCGCTTCAGGGCGCGGGCTCCGTAGCGAGCTTCGTAGCCCATGGCGGCGAGACGGCGCCTGGCTCCGTCGGTAACCTTCACCTTGTATCCAAGGCGCCTGGCGCGACGGAGCAGCCCCTGCAGCTCCAGGTCGACAATCCGCTTCACGTCGGCAATCTCCAGCGTGCGGAACGAAACGATGTCGTCGATGCGGTTCAGGAACTCCGGCGTGAAGGTTTGCTCCAGAGCCTTCTGGTATTCGGACTGCGGGGCGTCGTCGAGGGCGGCCTGCTTCGAGACCGTGGGGTAGCCGACCTGCACCGAGCGCCGGGCCGCGGCTTTCGATCCGACGTTTGAGGTCATGATCAGGATCGTATTCCGGAAGTCGACCCGGCGGCCCGCACCGTCGGTGAGATGTCCCTCGTCGAAGATCTGCAGCAGGGCGTTGAAGACCTCGGGATGGGCCTTCTCAATCTCGTCGAAGAGCACCACGGCATAAGGCTGGCGCCGCACGGCTTCGGTCAACTGCCCACCCTCGCCGTACCCGACATACCCCGGGGGTGCACCGGTCAGGCGGGCGACGTTGTGCTTTTCGGCATACTCGCTCATGTCGATGCGGATCAGGCCGCGGCGTTCGTCGAAAAGCCACTTCGAGACCTCCTTGGCCAGCAGGGTCTTGCCTACGCCCGTGGGCCCCACGAAGAGGAATATGCCGATCGGGCGGTTCTCGTCCTTCAGCCCGGCCCGCGCCCGGCGGATCGACCCGGCGATCCGTTCCACGGCCTCCTGCTGTCCGACGACCCGCCGGGCGAGGTGCTCCTGGAGACTTTGCAGCCGGGCCGTTTCTCCATCCGAGAGCCGTTCGGCCGGAATGCCCGTCATGGAGGTGATGACCTGCCGGATCTGCTCCTCGGTGATCTCCGCGGGGTTGTGTTCGAGCGAGCGCTGCCATTCGGCGCGGCTTTCGTCGAGTTTCGAGCGCAGGGCGATTTCGCGCATCCGCGCCGAGGCGGCCTTTTCGTAGACCAGGGCCTCGACGGCTTCGCGGCGTTCGCGGCGGACGTCGTGCAGCTCCTGTTCCATGTTCCGGAGCTCCTCGGGCTCGCAGGCCGAACGGAGGTGGGCCCGCGAACCCGCCTCGTCCAGAATGTCGATGGCCTTGTCGGGGAAACAGCGGTCGGGGATGTAGCGCCCGGCGAGCTCCACGCAGGCCTTCAGGGCCGCATCCGTGTAGCGGACACGGTGGTGGCGTTCGTAGTGCGGGGCGAGGTTGTGCAGGATGCGGAGGGTCTGCTCCGCGGTCGTGGGTTCGACCATGACCTTCTGGAACCGCCGTTCGAGGGCCGCATCGCACTCGATGTTTTCGCGGTATTCGTCGAGTGTCGTGGCGCCGATGGTCCGGATCTCGCCCCGGGCCAGGGCCGGTTTGAGGATGTTGGCCGTGTCGAGGCTTCCTTGTGTGGCCCCGGCCCCCACGATGGTGTGGATTTCGTCGATGAAGAGGATCGTGCGGCGGTCGTTGCGCAGTTCGTCGAGGAGCTGCTGTATCCGCTCCTCGAATTCGCCCCGGAACTTCGTCCCGGCGACCAGCGCCGCGATGTCGAGTGCGAAGAGGCGTTTGTCGGCGATCGTGTAGGGGACTTCGCCCCGTGCGATGCGCAGGGCGAGTCCCTCGACGATCGCGCTCTTGCCCACACCGGCCTCGCCGATGAGCATCGGGTTGTTCTTCTTGCGCCGCGAGAGGATCTGTACCACGCGCTCGATCTCGGCGTCGCGCCCCACGACGGGGTCGATCTTCCCTTCGCGGGCCAGGCGCGTGAGGTCCGACCCGAACTTTTCGAGCAGGGCGTGCTTTTCGGCGGGTTTGTTCTCCTCGTGGAAATCGAGGAGGTTGACGACCGGGATTTCGGTGCGGAAGTCGTCTCCCACGGCGAATTTCCGCAGGTCCCGGGCAATGGTTTCGGCATTCACGCCGTACATCTCCAGCACCCGGGCGGTTGCCGTCGAGCGGTCTTCGGCGATCCGTTGCAGGGCGTGGGCCGTGGATACGCTTTTGGCGGCGGTGGGGGTTGCGAGCAGTTCTTCGGTGAAGTGCCGGTAAAATTCTTCGGGTGTTCGGGCATCGGGCTGCCGGGGTGCGGCGATTTCCCGTTCGATGCGCAGGCATACCTGATAGAGCTCCCAGTCCTTGAGCCGGGAGGAGAGCAGTTGGTAGGCCAGGGATCCCTCTTCACGCAGCAGCTCCAGCGTGAGGAAATCCTTGAGCGAGTGGGTGGTTCCCGTCTTGGTGGTGTTGAAAGCCACCCGGGCGATGATACCCTCCAGCGTTTTTGAGATTTTCAGTTGCATGTTGCGTCGTCGTTAGAATTCGCTCAACTAACGGACGGACGCTTGTGTTTATTATGCGGGCGATATTGTTCATTTTGGGGCCGAACCCTTCCCGGAAGGCTATCTGGCTGAGCTCCGGGGCCATTCGCCGACCTCCATGTCGCGCATCTCCCCGGCGTCGAACGTCAGCCGGATGGCGGTCCGGACCTTCTGGAATCCGAACTCCCCGGCGGCCCCGGGATTGACGGCCAGCAGCTCGTAGACGGGGTCGTACATCACCTTGAGGATGTGCGAATGGCCCGCGATGAAGAGCTTGGGCCGCAGGGCCTGAATCTGCTGGACGGCGCGCGGGTCGTAATGGCGGGGGTAGCCGCCGATGTGGGTCATCAGCACCCGAACCCCCTCGCACTCGAACGAGAGAAAGGGCGGATAGACCCGCCGGGTCATGCCGCCGTCGATGTTGCCGCAGACGGCGCGCAGGGGCTTGAACGCGGCGATGCGGTCGGCCAGTTCGAGCGAGCCGATGTCGCCGGCGTGCCAGATTTCGTCGACATCCTTCAGAAATTCGCGCAGCCGTTCGTCGAACGTCCCGTGCGTATCGGAGATGATCCCTATCTTTTTCATATGTGTCGTTTTGCCGTGTGTCCGGGGAGCCTTTGCCGCGTGGCTTGCCCGGCTGTTATTTGTATTTGTCTTTCCAGAGGCGGGCGATGCGTTCGGCAATCTTGGCCTCGGCGGCGTTCTGCGGGTCGGGTTCGTAGAACTTCGTTCCCGCGAGCGATTCGGGCAGGAACTCCAGCTCGGCAAAGTGCCCCTCGTAATCGTGGGCGTACTTGTAACCGTCGGCATATCCGGCCTGTTTCATGAGTTTGGTCGGGGCGTTGCGCAGGTGGAGCGGCACGGGGCGGTTCGTCGTGTCGTGCTCCACGAGCGAGAGGGCCTTGGCGATGGCCATGTAGGCCGAATTGCTCTTGGGCGAGGTTGCCAGGTAGATCGTCGCCTCGGCCAGCGGGATGCGTGCCTCGGGCATCCCGATCTTGTGCACCGTGTCGAAGCAGGCGTTGGCCAGCAGCAGCGCGTTGGGGTTCGCCAGCCCGATGTCCTCGGCGGCGAGGATCACCAGCCGCCGGGCAATGAACCGCGGCTCCTCGCCTCCGGCCAGCATCCGCGCCAGGTAGTAGACGGCGGCATTGGGGTCGCTGCCCCGCACCGACTTGATGAAGGCCGAAATGACGTCGTAATGCTGTTCGCCGTTCTTGTCGTAGAGGGCGATGTTTTCCTGGAGGCAATCCTGTACGTACTGGTCGGTGATCGTCACCTTTCCGTCGGTGGCCCCGACGAGGATGTCGAGGATGTTGAGCAGCTTGCGGGCATCGCCCCCCGCGAACCGGAACAGCGCTCCGGTCTCCCGGACCTCGATTTCGCGTTCGCGCAGTTCGAGGTCGGTGCGCAGGGCGCGGTCGAGCAGCGTCTGGAGGTCCTTGTCCTCCAGCGCCCGGAGGATATAGACCTGGCAGCGGCTCAGCAGCGGGGAGATCACCTCGAAGGAGGGGTTTTCGGTCGTGGCGCCGATCAGCGTGACGATCCCCTGCTCGACGGCCCCGAGCAGCGAATCCTGCTGCGACTTGTTGAAGCGGTGGATTTCGTCGATGAAGAGGAACGGGGGCCGCTGGTCGAAGAACCGTTGTTTGCGGGCCGACTCGATCACTTCGCGGACCTCCCTGACGCCGGAGGTGACGGCCGAAAGGGTGAAGAAGGGCCGTTCGAGTTGCGAGGCGACGATCTTGGCGAGCGTGGTTTTGCCCACGCCCGGGGGACCCCAGAGGATGAACGAGGGAACGTTTCCCGTTTCGAAGAACTTGCGGAAGACGCCTTTCGGGCCTACGAGGTGCTCCTGTCCGATGTATTCGTCGAGGGTTTTGGGGCGCAGGCGTTCGGCCAGAGGGGTATTGGACATGGTTTGGAAGATTTTTACGCCGTAAAGATAGCGAAAAATTCCCCTTTTTTAAGGGCGGGAGCGCAGAACCGGGTCGAAAACCCTTCGTGACACCTTCGTCCATAAAACGGGCTTTTTAAGTCCGCGCCCATAGAACCCGGCTCTTAGCCGGGTGGATTCCCGCTTTCGCGGGAATGACGGGAATGACGGGACGGTCGGCGGTCGGAGCGGATTCAAGGCTCGGAAACCGCTAAAGGTTCAGCAGCCCATAGAACCCTCCTCTTAGGAGGGCCTTGCTGCCGCATTCTGCTTTTTGCGGAGAGAGGGCGCAGCGCAGGCGGCGCGACAAGAAACGGGGCCGGTTTGCTTGCAAACCCGCGTCAGGCGCCCGTTTCCGCGACGCCAAACTGCGGCCCCGCAAAAAGCAACTTGCGGCTGGTTTTGGGTACCTTTTGCCATCAAAAGGTACCCGGCTAAGAGCCGGGTCCTATGGGCGGAGGGATGTCTGAAAGATTCGGAAGCAAATCACCGCTCCCGACGGTCGGTCGTATGCGGGTAAAGGCTTCGGGAACCACTAAAGGTTCAGCAGCCCACAAAACCCCTTTCTTAAAGGGGCGCTTTTTGGGTCGGCAAAAAGCGCCGCAAAAACCGACCGGCAGGATGAAAAAACCGGCAAGACGCGGCCTAACCTAACATTGGCGCCGGGCGACTATTCGCGGGTTTGCAAGCAAACCGTCCCCGGCGCTCGCATTTTTAGTCCGCATCTTTCTTCTCGGTTTTTTCATCAAGCCGGAGGCCTCCAACGCACAAACCTCCCACTAAAAAGAGTTTCGTACCTCGACGGTCGGGAGCGGTGATTTGCTTCCGAATCTTTCAGACATGCCTTCGCCCCTAAATCCGGTCTCTTGAACCGGTCATTCCCCGCTTGACGGGGAATCTATCCGGGGGATGACGGGAATTGATGCGATCCTGGATTCCCGCTTTCGCGGGAATGACGGAAAGAAAGCGGGTGACGCGGATTCAAGGGTCAGACCCTTGTAAGACCCAGCAGCCCACAAAACCGGTTTCTTAAACCGACGGCTCCTCCGCCTGCGCCCGGCAGAGGACCGGTGACCGTTCTTCCTCGGGTTTGCAGGTGCCGGAAAGGGAATTTTCCGAAAATAATCGTATCTTTGTAACCGTTCAATCCCAAATTGTTTCGATCATATGGAAATTCTCGATCCCCAATCGACTCCCGAGTCTGCAAATTCCGCTTCGACAGCCTCCGCGCCCCAGCCCCAGGAGGTGAAACCCGACAATTTCCTGGCCTGGGCCATCATCAGCACGATCCTTTGCTGCCTGCCCTGCGGTATCGTGGCCATCGTCTACGCTTCGCAGGTCGACTCCTACTGGTTCGCGGGCAATCATGAGGCGGCCCGGCGTTCCGCCCGGAATGCCCGGACGTGGACCTGGGTTTCGGTCGGTGTTGCGGCCTTCTGCTGGGTGGCTTACCTGCTTCTGGTGTTTGTCTTCGCGGCGGCCGTTTCGCTGCCCTTTTTCGACCTTTGATTGACACGCAGGTCGCTTTGGCTCGCCATCCCGATAGCGCTGCTGGGGATGGCGGCCCTTTACTATGCGGTCGATCCGTCGCATAGCGCCTGGCTGCCGCAATGCCCGTTCCATGCACTGACGGGCTGGGAGTGCCCGGCCTGCGGCGGACAGCGCGCCCTGCACGCCCTGCTGCACGGACGTCTGGGGGAGGCGGTGCAGTTCAATCTGTTTCTCGTTGTCTCGGTTCCCTATTTCCTTGCCGTGGCCTGGACGTCGCTCGACCGCGGCCGGGTGGCCGGGCGTCTGCGGCCGATCGTGCAGCACCGTTGGGTGGCCTATGCCTATTGCGTGCTGTTCGCCCTCTGGTGGGTGGTGCGCAACCTCCCGGGGGTGAATTCGTGAATCCGAGAACTGCGGCTGATCCGACGGCTGATCCGATAAAAAAACGGTCCGGAATTCCGGACCGTTTTGCTTGCTGCCGAATGGCCGCAGAGGGGTTATGCCTCGGGTTTGCGCAGGTCGAGGCAGAGCTCGTCCAGCTGAGCCTGGTCGATGTAGCCCGGGGCGTCGAGCATCACGTCGCGCCCGGCGTTGTTCTTCGGGAAGGCGATGTAGTCGCGGATCGACTCCGAGCCGCCGAACAGCGAGCAGAGCCGGTCGAATCCGAAGGCCAGGCCTCCGTGAGGGGGTGCCCCGTACTTGAAGGCGTTCATCAGGAAGCCGAAACGCGCCTGCGCCTGTTCGGGGGTGAAGCCCAACAGCTCGAACATCTTCTCCTGCAGCTTCGAGTCGTGGATACGGATCGAGCCGCCGCCGATCTCCGTACCGTTGCAGACGAAGTCGTAGGCATTGGCCCGCACGCGTCCTGGGTCGCTGTCGAGGAATTCGATGTCCTCGGGTTTGGGCGAGGTGAAGGGGTGGTGTACGGCGTAGTAGCGCTGCGTCTCGTCGTCCCACTCGAAGAGCGGGAAGTCGACCACCCACAGCGGAGCGAACTTCTGCGGGTCGCGCAACCCCAACTGCTGGGCCACTTCGAGACGCAGGGCGCAGAGCTGCGTGAGGACCTTGAACTTCTTGCCGCAGAGGACCAGAACCAGGTCGCCGGCCTTGGCGCCGCAGCGCTCGGCCATGGCACGCACCTCGTCGGGCGCGTAGAACTTGTCGATGGAGGATTTCACGCCGCCTTCGGCCTCCAGGCGGATCCAGATGAGGCCCTTGGCGCCGATCTGCTGCCGCTTGACGAACTCCGTGAGTGCGTCGATCTGCTTTCGGGTATAGGTTGCGCAGCCCGGGGCGGCGAAACCGGTGATGTATTCGGCGTCGTCGAAGACCGGGAATCCGTGCCCCTTGGCCAGGTCGGTCAGGTCGGAAAACTCCATGCCGAAACGCAGGTCGGGTTTGTCCGAGCCGTACTTCTCCATGGCCTCGATCCACGGCATCCGGCGCAGCGGCTCGGTGAATTCGATGCCCAGCACGGTTTTGAACATGTGCTTGGCCCAGCGTTCGAAAATCTCGAGCACGTCCTCCTGCTCGACGAACGACATCTCGCAGTCGATCTGGGTGAATTCCGGCTGGCGGTCGGCGCGCAGGTCCTCGTCGCGGAAGCAGCGCACGATCTGGAAATACTTGTCGTATCCGGCGACCATCAGCAGCTGCTTCAGGGTCTGGGGCGACTGCGGCAGGGCGTAGAACTGGTTCGGGGACATGCGGCTCGGGACCACGAAGTCGCGCGCACCCTCGGGCGTGGAGTTGACCAGATAGGGGGTCTCGATCTCCAGAAAGCCCTCGTCGGAGAGGAAGCGGCGGATCTCCTGGGCCATTTTGTGACGCAGGATCAGGTTGCGCTGCAGGGGCGGGCGCCGCAGGTCGAGGTAGCGGTACTTCATGCGCAGGTCATCGCCGCCGTCCGAAACCTCCTCGATGGTGAAGGGCGGGACCTCGGCCTCGTGGAGCACCGTAATGCGGCGGGCCGAGACTTCGATGTCGCCCGTGGGCATCTTGGGGTTCTTCGACTGGCGTTCGACGACCTCGCCCTCGACCTGGATGACCCATTCGCGGCCGAGGCGGGCAGCGGTTTCGCGGGCTTCGGCCGGGGAGTGCTCCTCGACGACGATCTGCGTCAGGCCGTACCGGTCGCGCAGGTCGATGAAGGTCATGGCCCCGAGGTTGCGGACTTTCTGTACCCAACCGGCCAGGGTGACCGTTTCGTGGACATTGCAGGCACGCAGGCACCCGCAAGTATGTGTTCTGTACATGGTGTGTGTAAGTTAGTTTGTCCTTGGCAACCCGCAAAGTTAATAACTTTTTCCGTAACTTTTGCGGATCGGGCGGCGTGGCGGGTGAAAAATTCGCGGGCCGGGGCGCTACGGCGGGGTCCGGCGGCGGTTCAGGGCGGCGGAGGATTTGGAAATCCGGGAAAAAATCGCGTTTTTTGCCGAAAAATCGTTATGGAACAGCGGCAAATCGATGAAAAATTCATGTGCCTCGCACTAAACGAGGCCCGGAAAGCGTTGGATCAACAGGAGGTGCCCATCGGGGCGGTTGTCGTGGCCGACGGTGCGGTGATCGGCCGGGGGCACAACCTCGTGGAGACGCTCTCCGACCCGACGGCCCACGCCGAGATGCAGGCCCTGACGGCCGCGGCCTCGACGCTCGGTGGCAAGTATCTGCAGAAGTGCACGTTGTACGTCACCGTCGAGCCGTGCATCATGTGCGCCGGGGCGATCGGCTGGGCGCAGGTGAGCCGCGTGGTGTGGGGCGCCGACGACCCCAAGAAGGGCTACCGCCGTTACAGCGGGACGGTTTTCCATCCGAAAACGACCGTAACGTCGGGGGTGCTCGCCGCGGAATGCGAGGCGTTGATAACCTCTTTTTTCGCGGGTTTGCGGGATTAGATTTGGCAAAAGTGGATTTTTTTTCGTATTTTTGTACCCAACGTGCCCTGCAAGGGGTGCACGATCGCACAAACTCAACAAAAAGAATAGGAAAAGCATGAAAAAGATCTTTGTTTCGGCCGTGGCGCTGATGGCTGCTCTCTCGCTTTCGGCTCAGGATGTTACGACAATCTTCAACGAAGCCGGTGCAGCGTTCAACGCCAAGGATTTCGCCGGTGCTGCAGCCACGTTCGAGCAGGTGATCGACCTGGGTATCGACAACGAAGAGGTGGCCTCGCAGGTGGCAACCGCCAAGGCGACGCTCCCCAAATGCTACTACTATCTGGGTGGTGCGGCCATCAAGAGCCAGAACTACGACGAGGCGCTGAAGAACTTCTCGAAGTCCGCCGAGCTGGCCGAGCTCTACGGCGACATGACGCAGATGTCGAAGTCGAACGGCTGGGTGGCCAAGATTTACCAGATCCAGGGCGGCGATGCCTTCAACAACAAGGATTACAAGACCGCTGCGGGCATCTTCGAGAAGGGCTACAAGGCCGACCCCGACAATACGGGCATGGCGCTGAACCTGGCGATGAGCTACTGCGAGATGGGCGAGTACGAGAAGGGCATGGAGATCTACGAGGCCATTGCCGCCAAGACCCACCCGAAATACGCCGAGGACGTAGCCAAGGCCAAGGAGATGATGGCCCTCTACACGAACAACAAGGTGGCCGAGATGCAGGGTGCCGGTGATTTCGACGGTATCATCACGATGGCCGACGCCCAGTTGGCCAAGAACCCGGCGAGCGCCCTCTTCCAGAACGTGCGCCTGCAGGCCTACTCCGGCAAGAAGGACTACGACAAGGTGATCGAACTGGGCCAGGCTGCCGCCGAGGCTCAGGTCGACGAGGAGGACAAGAGCCTCATGTACTACCTGCTGGGTGCAGCCTACAACGCCAAGGAGATGAAGCTGCAGGCCATTGAGGCCTTCCAGAAGGTGACGGCCGGTCCGGCTGCCGAGAATGCCAAGACTGCCCTTGCCGAACTGCAGAAGTAATCGGTCCCGATCAGCCTGAGAAAAACAGCCTCGGCCATTGCGCCGAGGCTGTTTTTTGTACCCTCTGAAACGGTCGAACGATACTTTGGTACGATATGTGCGAACCTGATACCGGTTCTCTAATATACTGGAATCATGGAAAAACAAACGTACATAAGCCCCGAAGTCGAGGTCCTGGAGATCTGCCTTGAACGAGGCTTCGCCGTCTCCTCGGTGGATGGCGATATCGAAGGTTTCGACCGGGAGGAGTGGGGATGATCGGACGATTGATTGCTGCCGTGGTCGTGTGCGGGCTGCCGTGTGCCTGCACCACGGACCGGACCGGGGATACGGCCCCGCAGCGGATGGTGACACGCCAGATCCGGATCGAGGCCGCGGCCTCGGAAACCCGTACCCAACTGGCGCCGGACGGCTATAACGTGCAGTGGAGCCCCGGTGACCGGATCGGGGTCTACGTCGAGAGCGGCGGTATCTTCACGACCGCCAACGCCCCGCTGACCTTCGAGGGTGCGGAGGCGGCCGCCAGCGGTACGTTCAGCGGGGAGATTACGCTGACCGAGGGCGCCTCCTCCTATACACTGTATGCCTATTACCCCTATTCGGCGGGCAGCGAATCGAGTGCTTCGGGCGTACCTTTTACGCTCGCCACGCAGCAGGCGCAGTCCGCAGCGGGGGATTCGTCGCATTTGGGCGACTACGATTTTCTGGTGGCCGGGGCCGTGACGAGCACTACGGGCGACTTCGGGCCGCTGACCTTCAGCCACGCCTTTGCGGTGGTGGAGGTCGACCTCACGGGTTCGGGAACGATGGCCGGGAAGCGTGTCGAGTCGGTGATGCTCTTCGGGACGGATGCCGCGACGGTCTCCTTGTCGGGCACGGTCTCCGGGACGGCGAACATGACGGGCCGTTTCTCGTTCGACCTGACGTCGTCGAGCCCCGCGACGGCCTCCTATGCGGGCGGAGCGGCGCAGATCAACTATTGCGGGGTGACCTTTTCGGAGCCTCCGACGCTCGGGACGGAGCCCGTGAAGGCCTACCTGACGGTCAATCCGGCGGACTATTCGCAGGGCGGCGGTGTGGTCTACGTCGTGGTGAGCACGACGGACGGCTATACGTCAACGTGGTCGATGCCGGGGATCGTGATTTCACCGGCCCAGATGCCGGTCATCACGCACGAGGTTGCGACGGGAACGGCCGCAGGTCCCACGGTCGAACTCTCGTCGTCGGGCGAGACGGCGAACTGCTATGTGGTTTCGACGCCCTCGCAGAGCTATTCGTTCGATGCCACGGTGGCTGGGAACGGCGTCATCCCGGACAGTCTCCGGCAGGCGGTGCAGCGCTACGAGGGGCGCACGCTTTCGGCCAGGATTACGGGCGGAGGGTATGCGAAACTGCTGTGGCAGAGCCAGCCGTGGCTGATCGAGCCGGGGAGCATCACCTATGCCGACGGGAAGATCACCTTTGCGCTGACCGAGCGCCCTACCGAACTGGGCGGAAATGCCGTAATCGGGCTCTATGCCGACGCTTCGTCCGACGAGGCGTTGTGGAGCTGGCATATCTGGGTTACGGACCAGACCAACGAGGAGCTGCAGGCGGCAGCCGAGGTCTATACGATGTATCCGGCCTACGAAACGGCCTATGGGGCGGGTTCGGCGCAGATGATGGACCGCAACCTGGGGGCTATCTACAAGGAGGACGGACCTTATGCGCGGTCGTTCCGGGCGTCGCTTTTCCAGTGGGGCCGCAAGGATCCCTTTCCGTGGGGCGACGTGGTCTACGATGCCGACAGCAACCCCTACAACTACCTTTCGGAGCGGACGGCGGTCCAGACGACCGGATCGCCCGGTCAATATGTCGGTTATACGGGCAACACGTGGTATGCCACGGCGCATCCCGATACGTTCATCGCCACGACCCGGAGTTCCTCCTACGACTGGTATTGGGGCGGGGGGCAGGGTACGACCGCGGCCTGCCGCAACAATGCGCTGTGGGGGAATCCGAACGGCACGACCGTGGGTCAGGAGACGACCAAGACGCTCTTCGACCCCTGCCCGTCGGGCTGGAAGGTCCCGCATCCCTATGTCTTCAGCGCCTTCACGCAGACGGGCGCCACGGCGTTGGTATCGAGCGGTACGACGGAGGTGTCGGGGTCGTTCGTCCAGGGTTGGAACTTCATCTACAACGGCTCCTCGACGACCTACTATCCCGGTGTGGGCTATCGTTACGATGAATACGGGGCCTTTTTCTTCACGCCGTCGGGTTATTACTGGACCAGTTCGCCCGCAACTCCCGACTCGTTCGGGGCCTGGACCTTCGGGTTGACCTCGGCGACGGTCTACGAATGCTACGCCGATCCCCGGGGTTTCGGGCTTCCGGTCCGTTGCCAGCGGGATTGATCCCTGCGGCGGAGTAGGGAGCTTTTATCGGCTCTTCTCCCCGGAATCCTCCCGGTCCCCGGATCCGTTGCAGGGAGCCCCGATATGGCTGCGGATGCGTTCCAGGCCGCTGCGCGTAAGGGGAGTGCGTCCGCAGCGTTCGCCAAACTGTGCTTCGTCCATTCCGTACCACGCGGCGGCATCCATCGTCAGCGGATCGAAAACCGGGTCGAAAGCCCGGTTCCGGTGTTGCGGGGCGCGGCGGTTCCAGGGACAGCAGCTCTGGCAGGCGTCGCATCCGAAGATCCAGCCGTCGAGGCCGATCTCCGTGTCGGGTTTCCGTTCCACGGTGTGACAGGAGATGCAGCGTGCCGTGTCGATGCCGTGTCCGGGCATGACGGCTCCCGTGGGGCAGTTCTCCACACAGGCACGGCAATTCCCGCAGCGTGATCCGCCGAACGGCTCATCGTAACGGTCGGCCTCTTCGGTAAGGATCAGCTCGCCCAGGACGACATAACTCCCGAATTGCGGGGTGACGAGCAGCGACTGCCGTCCGATCCACCCCAGCCCGGCCTCCATGGCGAGGAGTTTTTCGGTCAGGGGTGCCGTATCGACGAAGGCGCGGCCGCGGACTTCGGGACACGCCTCCCGGATTGCGTCGAGCAACTGGCGGAGCATCCGCCGCAGCACCGTGTGGTAATCCTCGGCGCAGGCGTAGGAGGCGACCTTGGTGCAGTGCCCGTCGGGATAGCCGTCGCTCACGCGGTTCTTGTAGCCCACGGCGCAGACCACGGCCGTGCGGGCACCGTCGACCAGTTTGCGGGGATCGAACCGTTTCTCCGCATTCCGTTCCAGATACTCCAGCGACGACTGATACCCCTTCCCGATCCATTCGCGGAAACGGGTTTCGGCTTCGGGGAGGTGCCGGCACGGCGCGAGGCCGCAGAGGTCGAATCCGATCCCTGCAGCCAGCCTTTTGGTATACGAAAGGTCGATCATGTTGATAATTTATGTCAAAAATAGTGTTTTTTGGCCGGAAATTCGTAATTTCGCACCGGATATCGCGTTATTATAACGGATTACAAGAACACACGTCATGACTATAAATACATTCTACGAACTGGTCCGCAACAGCGTGGAGAAGTTCGCGTCCCGAATCGCCTACTCGATGTTCGACGGTGAGGATGTGACCTATGCCGAGGCGGGCCGTCGTATTGCCCGGGTGCAGGAGATCCTGACCACCTCGGGGCTCCGTCCCGGGGACAAGGTGGCCCTGCTGAGCAGCAACATGCCCAACTGGGGGGTCTGTTATCTGGCCATTACGTCGGCCGGGATGATTGCCGTGCCGATTCTCCCGGACTTCTCGGGCGAGGAGCTCGACATGATCATCGAACATTCGGAAGCCAAGGCGCTGCTCGTTTCGGACCGCCTCTTTACGAAACTCTCGCGGCGGACCATCGACCGGCTGAACGTCGTGGTGCGCACGAAAAACCTCGGAGTCATCGCGCAGCATGTCCGCGAGGCGGGTGCTACGGGGATTCCGCAGCCCGGCGACCTGGCCGTGATCATCTACACCTCGGGTACGACCTCCAAACCCAAGGGGGTGATGCTGACCCACGAGGCCCTCTGCAAACAGATCGAAATCTCGGCGGCCATCTTCCCGGTCGACGGTGAGGATACGTTCCTTTCGGTGCTGCCGCTGTCGCACACCTACGAGTGCTCGATCGGCATGATCTACCCCTTCTCGATGGGGGCGCGGGTGGTCTACCTGGACCGTCCGCCCACGGCTTCGGCGCTGATGCCGGCGCTGCGGAGCGTGCGCCCCACGGTGATGCTCATCGTGCCGCTGGTCATCGAGAAGATCTACCGGCACCAGGTGCTGGCCAAGTTCCAGTCGAACGGTTTCTGGCGCGCGCTCTACCGCATCGGGTTCCTGCGCCGCTACCTGCACCGCGTGGCGGGCAAGAAGCTGATGAAACTCTTCGGCCGCCGGCTGCGGTTCCTGGGCATCGGCGGTTCGAAACTTGACGGCGGGGCCGAGCGCTTCCTGTTGGAGGCGAAGGTCCCCTATGCCATCGGTTACGGATTGACGGAGACGGCCCCGCTGCTGGCCGGAGCGGCGCCTTCGCAGGTGCGCCTCGGATCCACGGGCCCGCAGGCCCCGGGTGTGCAGCTGCGGCTTGAAAACGTGAACCCCGAAACGCGGCAGGGCGAGATCGTGGCCCTGACTCCGAGCGTGATGCAAGGTTATTACAAGAATCCCGAAGCGACGGCCGAGGTCTTTACGGCGGACGGATGGTTCCGCACGGGCGACCTCGGGGAGTTTGACAAGGACGGCTGGCTCTACATCAAGGGGCGTCTGAAGAACATGATCGTGGGCCCGGGGGGCGAGAACATCTATCCGGAGGACATCGAGAGCGTGCTGAATTCGCACGTCTGCATTGCGGATTCGATCGTCACGGAACAGGAGGGGCGTCTGGTGGCGCTCGTGCACTTCAACCGCGACGAGATCGAGTCGATGATCGACGACTGGCGCGAGGAGTGGGCGACGAAGAAGGAGGCCTGGGAGGCGAAGACCGAGCAGTTGAAGAAGGAGATCATGGATTTCGTGAATGCGAAGGTGAACCGCTTCTCGCGGATCTCCGAAGTGGTGGAGGAGAAGGAGGAGTTCGAGAAGACCCCGACGCAGAAGATCAAGCGTTTCCTCTATAATAACAAGAATACGCCGACACCGAAGGAGAGCCCCAAGGGCGGCTCTGCGGTAGAGAAGTCGTGACGGGGCTTGAGTTCCGGGTCTGCCGGGCAAGCCGGATTTTCCGGTTCGGCAAAAAGCTCTTTGCGGGACAATAAAGACAGGAAAACCGCTCCGAATCATCGGAGCGGTTTTCCTGTCTTTGGAGGATGCTGATCCGGGCTGACCGGGGGGCCGCCTTTCGGCGGCGTGCTATTCCGCCGCCTGCAACCCGACCGAATCGGCCGTCGGGGTATCGCCCACGTCGATGAGGTTCTCTTCGGAGACACCCAGTGTCCGGTAGTAGTCGTTCAGCTCGGCCACCACGTCGCGGCGCCCGGCATAGCTGGCCAGGTAGTATACATCGCCCAGCTGGTCGAGCTTTTCGTCGATCAGATCCGAAACCATGTCGCCCTGGGCGCCGTCGAAACGCAGGTAGTATTCGATGTACTCGATCAGCGTGTGGGCATATTCCCGCAACAGGGCGTCGCCCTTTTCGGCAGCCCCTTCGGCGCCCATGGCCGAGGCGGCGTAGTAGGCTTCGAGGAAGGGATAGGTGTTCGAGTCGGTGAAGCGGATCTGCGACGTCGGGAGTCTTTCGAGCCCGAGGTCGAGCAGTTCGACGGCTTCGTCGACGCGGTTCTCGCGCAGCAACTCCTTGGCAACCCGGGCGAACGAGTCGCGGGCGTGCGAGGCCGAGAGGTTGTACTGGATGAAGTAATCGACGTAAACCCTTGGATCGTTGATGTTTCCGTAGCGGAAGGTCTCCTTGAGCAGTGGCGCGGCGTAATCGGCGTCGATGCGCCCGATCTCGTAGGGGTTCTGCACCGGCGTGAGGATCGGCACGAAACGGTAGGCATAGCCGTCGAACTGGAGGTAGTCCATCAGCCCGAGATCCTGCATGATGTAGACCTGCGTGAGGTAGATCGGACGCTTCCAGTCGAAGTTGGCCAGCATGTCGAGGATCATCAGCTGGTTCTTGTCCAGCGAATTGCGCTTGATGTTGATATACACCGTATCGACCATCTTGTCGCGGTCCTTCTCGGCCACGATCCCCGAGGCGATGGCATTCTCCTTGTTCACGGGCAGGGCGATGCGCTTCGTGGGGATGTAGTCGGCCATGGTACCGTCCGAGAGCTTGATCTGGCTCCGGGGGTCGTCGCTGCGCACGAAGTCGATCACCTCGCGGATATCCACCGCACGGTCGATGCTGTTCGTGACGTAGATCATGTCGTTGTTGTAGGTATACTTGTGCTTGGGCAGCGAGAAGGGTACGCCGGCCGCCTCGTTGGCCCGGGTCTTCATCTCGTCGATGTACCATTCGCCCCCGAGGTACGACGTGTTCATGATCCGCACGTCGGGCCGCACGCCGTAGACCTCCTGGTTGTTCCACAGCGGGAAGGTGTCGTTGTCTCCGTAGTTGAGGATGATCGAGTTGGGCAGTGTCGACTGGAGGTAGTTCCAGCCGATGTCGCGGGCCATGGTGCGGCGCGAACGGTCGTGGTCGTCCCAGTTTTGGGCCGCGAGGATTCCCGGGACGCTCAGCGACACGAGTATGGCGGCCGCTGCCGGGACTGCGCTGCGGCGTTTGGTGCACTTCTCGAAGAGGTCGCGCAGGGCCAGCACCCCGAATCCGATCCAGATCGAGAAGGCGTAGAACGATCCGGCATATACGTAGTCGCGTTCACGGGGTTCGCCGGGCGAGGTGTTGAAGTAGAAGACCAGCGCCACGCCCATCATGATAAAGAGCCACATGACGATCGAGAAGTTGCGCGGATCGCGGTTCAGCTGGTAGATCAGACCGATCAGCCCCAGCAGGAAGGGCAGGAAATAGTAGGTGTTGCGGCCCTTGTTTTCGGCGATTTCGCGCGGCAGGTTGTCCTGCGGCCCGAGGTACATTTCGTCGATCCAGTCGATTCCCGAGAGCCAGTTTCCGTCGGTGATGGTCGTGCGCGAGGGCTGGATGTCGCTCTGGCGTCCGACGAAATTCCACAGGAAATAGCGCCAGTACATGTACGAGAGCTGGTAGTTGAAGAAGAAGTGGAGGTTTTCGCCGAAGGTCGGCTCCACGATGGTCCGCGTATCGCCGTAGGGGTCCGTATAGACGTGCTTGCGGCCGTAGTCGAGCACCTCGCCGCGCTGCGGGCGGCCCTGGGCGTCGCGTTGGATCTCGCCGTTTTCGTCACGCAGCGTCTCGGTTTTCGTGCGGTAGGCGGCCCACTGCTTGTACTCCTTCTCGCCCTTGGCGTAGTTCCACATCCGCGGGAAGAGGGTCATGAACTCCGGGGCGTGGGTGTAACCCGTCAGTACGGAGGTCCGTTTGTACTTGCCGTCCTCGTCGAGGTACCAGACGTGTTTCTCCTCGACGCCCTCGGGCGGAGCCGAGTACTGGGCGCCGTAGACGAGCGGGCGGCTGCCGTACTGGTCGCGGTTGAGCACCGACAGCAGGGCGTGGGGGTTGTTCGGGTTGTTGGAGTTCATCGGCGGGTTGACCGCGGCGCGGATGGTCATCGAGGCGTAGGACGAGAAGCCGACGAGCACCATCGTGGTCGAGACCAGGAAGAGGTTCAGCACCACGCGGCCCTTTTGGTGGGCTTTCCACGCGGCCCAGCCCAGACCGAGGATCAGCGCCAGGGCGAAGACCGCCATTCCGGAGTTGACGGGCAGCCCGAAGGTATTGACGAAGAGCGTGTCGACCTGGGCCCCGAACCAGACGGTGTAGGGGATGATGATGTTGTTCAGGAAGACGATCAGCGCTCCGGCGAGGAGCGTGGTTCCGACGATGCCCTTCCAGGTGACGCGGTCACTCTTGCGGAAGTAGTAGATGAAGACCAGCGCGGGGATACACAGCAGGTTGAGGATATGCACGCCGATGGAGAGTCCCATGAGGTAGGCGATCAGTACGATCCAGCGCGAGGCGTGGGGCTGGTCGGCCTGCTCCTCCCACTTGAGCATGAGCCAGACGACCAGCGCCGTGAACATCGACGAGAGGGCGTAGACCTCGCCTTCGATGGCCGAGAACCAGAAGGTGTCGGTGAAGGTGTAGGCCAGGGCTCCGACGGCCCCGGCGCCGAGGATGGCGACGATCCCCGGGGTGGTGAGTTCGGCGCCGTTGCGTGTGGCGAGGCGGCGGGCCAGGTGGGTGATCGTCCAGAAGAGGAAGAGGATGCAGAAGGCGCTGGCCAGGGAGTTCATGGCGTTGACGGCCATGCCCACGTAGTCGGGGTTCCCGAAGGCGAAGAGCGTGGCCAGGCGGGCCAGCATCATGAAGAGCGGGGCTCCGGGCGGGTGTCCGACTTCGAGTTTGTAGGAGGTGGCGATGAACTCCGAGCAGTCCCAGAGACTCGACACGGGTTCCATGGTCATCAGGTAGACGACGGCCGCAATGGCGAAGACGCCCCATCCGACGAGGTTGTTCCAGCGTTTGAAAAGATGCATGTCGTTCTGTTCCTAAATACTATTACTGTTTCGGGAAGGGACGGGTCGGGAACCGTGCGGGCTCTGCTCCACCCTCCCCGTCTATTTCCGGAATGATCGCAAAAGTAATGATTTAACGCGGTTTTTCCAATCGTTCGTGTGTGGATTGCGTTTTTGTGCCTCCATTTGTTCGTTTTCATGGTCGGGCATCTGCCGTTCCCGGGCGCGTTCGATCCCGGTTTTCGGCTCTTCCTCCTCCTCGTTGGGGCGGGGCGTGCTGCGTGTCCGGGCTTTTTCGGGGCGTGCCGACGGATTCGGCGTGTTGCGTTTGGTTCCGGGGCGTGCCGACGGTTGTTTTTCCGGGGCCGAGTCTGCCGGTTTCTGTCGTGCGGCCGTTTTCGGGGCCTTTTCGGCGGCGGGGGATGCCGGTTTCTGTCGTGCGGCCGTTTTCGGGGCCTTTTCGGCGACGGGGGATGCCGGGGCGCTCCCGACGGTGGAATCTGCCGTCGGCGCACTCTTTTTCCGACGTCTCTTCCGGGGGTTGTCGCCGGATTCCGGGGTGGATGCGGCGGAGGTGGCGGATGCGGGCTGTGATCCGGCCGCGGCTTCCGGTGCGGCCCCGGATCTCGATCCGGTGGGTTCGGCAGGTTTGGTCGCAGCGTGCGAAGGCCGCGAAACTCCGGCTGCGGGTTTCGTCCCGGAGGTTTCGGCCGTTGTGGCGGCCGATTCCATCGCCGCAGGTTCGGCCCTTTCGGCACCGGCTTCCTCCGGCCCGTGTCCCGCTCCATTCTCCGCCTTTTGTCCGCGGTGACGCCTCCGGCGGCGCTTTTTCGGAGCGTTTTCCGCTGTGGAAATTTCGGAAGATTCCCTCTTTTCGGGCTTTTCGAGATGCTCGGAAGGTTGCGGTTGGGGGGCCTTCCCCGTCTTTTCCCCCGGTTCCTCCTTTTCGGCCTTTTCCTGGGCCTCTGCCTGTGGAGAGATTGCGGGGGCCCCGGCAGGTTTTGCGGCGGGGCGTGCCTCCTTCTCTTTCCTCTTCGGGGCTGGGGCCGCTTTCGGCGCAGAGTGCGGGGCGGATCGCCGACCCGCTTTTGCGGCCTGCTTCCGCTCGGCTTCGGCCAGCGCCCGGGCGGCATACTCCGGAACCTCCCCCTCGACGGGAATCGTCAAACCCGTCAGCCGCTGGATGTCGAGCAGGTACTCCAACTCGGCCTCCGAGCAGAACGACCACGCCGCACCGTCACGTCCGGCGCGTCCCGTGCGGCCGATGCGGTGGACGTAGGTCTCGGCCACCTCCGGAAGCTCGTAGTTGATCACTAACGGCAGCTGGTCAATATCGATGCCGCGGGCCGCGATGTCCGTGGCGATCAGTACGCGGCACGCCCCCGACTTGAAGTCGTTCATCGCCCTCACGCGGGCGTTCTGCGACTTGTTGCCGTGGAGGGCCGCCGCCTCGATCCCGGCTTTGTTGAGGATGCGGGCGAGCCGGTCGGCGCCGTGTTTCGTGCGGGTGAAGACCAGCACCTGGTGTGCCTCGGAGCTCCGGAGCAGGTCGATCAGCAGGGCGCTCTTCTCGCTCTTCTCGGCGAAGTGGACCCGCTGGGCGATGGTCTCGACGACCGATGCCGGGGGCGTCACGGAGACCAGCACGGGGTCGTGCAGGATCCGGGCCGCGAGTTCGGCGATGTCCGCGGGCATCGTGGCCGAGAAGAAGAGCG
>CALUKL010000166.1 GCA_944321195.1 uncultured Alistipes sp. | reverse complement strand
TTCGGACTGAACGCCCGCTGGAAGAACATCTCGCTCTTCGCCACGTTCCTCTACGAATTCGGCGGACAGCGCTACAACTCCACGCTGGTCAACCAGGTCGAAAACGCCAACCTCGAACGCTACAACGTCGACCGCCGCGTCTCGACCGACCGCTGGATCAACCCCGGCGACGTCACCCCGCTGAAGGACATCAAGGACCGCACGATGGTGACACGACCCACATCGCGCTTCATCCAGGACTACAATACCCTGCAGTTCAATTCGCTGTCGATCAGCTACGACTTCCCCTCGAAGCTCGTGAAGCGCTGGGGCCTGGGCATGTTGCGCCTGACGGCCAACATCGAGGATCTGGGTTACTACAGTACCGTCCTCCAGGAGCGCGGTCTGGACTACCCCTACTCGCGCACGATCAACTTCACGCTCAATCTCACCTTCTAAATCCGTTTCCGCATGAAAACAATCATCAACATACTTCTTTCCGGTTCGGCCCTGCTGCTCTCGGCCTCGTGCAGCAAGTGGCTCGACATCATGCCGCAGGGCATGACCACCGAGGAGAACCTCTTCAGTGACTACTCCGGATACCGTTCGGCGCTGAACGGCATCTACCAGCAGATGGCATCCCCGGCACTCTACGGACGCGAACTCTCCTGGGGTTTCACGAGCGCCCTGGCACAATACTACGACTTCGGATCGATGAGCTCCTCGCAGCTCTACACCTATACCGAACAGATGGACTATGAAAACAGCGAGGTGCTCGACTATCTGGAAAGCATCTGGCAGACGGCCTACAATACCATAGCCAACTGCAATGCGCTGATCGCCCACGTTTCCGAGGCCGATTCCGAGATCTTCCCCTACTCCGAAAGCGGTGAACGGGAGATGATCTACGGCGAAGCCCTGGCGGCCCGGGCTCTGATGCATTTCGAGGTATTGCGGCTCTTCGCAGCGGCTCCCGTCGTCGACCGCACCTCGATGGCGATCCCCTACTCGACGACCTATCCCGACCGCGTACCCTCCCGCTGCACGACGGAAGAGGTGCTGGAGAAGATCGTCGCCGATCTGGAGGCTGCGCTCCCGCTGCTGGAGATCAACGACCGGAACCTCGACGCCCTGAAAAGCGCCTCGACGCGCTTCATCTCGAACGATTCGCGCGGCCTGTTCTTCGGCTACCGCGGCACCCGGCTCCACTACTGGGCCGTCAAGGCGCTGCTGGCCCGGGTCTACATGTACGCCTGCGACTATGAGAAGGCGCTGGAGACGGCTACCGAGGTCTACGAGAGCTGCTCGGAGTGGTTCCCGATCACGACCAAGACCCAGGCTTCGGCCATCACCGGTGCGGTGAAACTCTACGACGACATCATCTTTGCGGCTTACGACCAGTATCTGAAGAAGAACTACAACGACGTGATGCTTTCGAGCCTGGGTTCGACGTCGAACTTTATCCTCGCCCTGCGCCAGCCGAAGGACCGCTTCTCGGGAGAGACGAGCTACGACACGCGCTACATGTACACGATCAACCAGCCCGACGAGGAGTATCAGGAGGATCTCTACGCGTCGTGCAAATACGTGAAGTACACCAGCTCGACGGGATCGGACTACGACCAGGAGGATACCCAGGGGGCCTTGATTCCGGTCCTTCGCATGTCGGAGGTCATCCTGATCATGGCCGAGTGCAAGGCCCGCGGGGCGAGCGGCCAGGGCGACGGCGACATCAGCGCCGCAGTCTCGGACCTGAATCTCGTGCACAAGGTGCGCTGCTCGGGCCGCAAGACGGTCTCGGCTTCGAACTACACGGAATTCATGGAAAAACTCGACCTCGAAATGTGGAAGGAGAACATCGGCGAAGGGCAGTACTTCTTCTTCCTGAAGCGCCTGAACAGTCCGACCCTGGTCAGCACCACGCAAACCATTCAGATGGAAGGCAAATACGTCTTCGACATTCCCGACAGTGAAACGACCTTAAAATAAACCGACTCATGAAAAAAACGATCATATTTGCATTCGCCGCAGCGCTGCTCGGCGCCGGAGGCTGCTCCGAACAGGGCCTCCCGACCTACGGCGACGACCACTACGTCTACTTCACGGAGAAATCCGACGAGATCGTGCGCTTCTCGTTCAAGACCACCCCGGGGGAGGATACGCGCACGATCCGACTGGCCGTGGAGACCGTAACCCGCACGACCGACCGGACGATGGGCTTCCGGCTGGAGATCGACCCCGAGAAGACCACGGCACCCTCCGAAGCCTACGATCTGGACCCGAATCCGGTGATCCAGGCCGGGATGTTCACCGGCGAGACCTACGTTACGGTCCACCGCACGGCGGTCATGGACGAGAAGGAGGTCGACATCGCCGTGCGCATCGTCGAGGGCGGGGACTTCCTCCCGGGCCCCACGACCAACTGCCTGCGCATCATCCGCGTATCGAACATCATCTCCCAGCCCGACTGGTGGAATCAGGATTTCGCCGACGCCTTCCTGGGGACCTACTCCAACAAGAAGTACGAGGAGTTCATCAAGGCAACGGGCGTGAGCGACCTCTCGGAGATGGACAACAGCGAAATTTCGGCGCTGTGCCGCGAGTTCGTCTACTACCTGCGCGAGCAGCGCGACAAGGGCAACGAAATCCGCGAAGAAGACGGCAGTTCGATGCTCGACGGAATCAATATCAACGCTTAATTCGAATGCAGCACATGAAAAGATACGTCAAACTTCTGACAGCACTCCTCGCAGGCGCCTTCCTGGCCACGGCCTGCTACGAGGACAAGGGCAATTACGACTACTCCACGACGGGCGACGACATCCTCGTCTACCGCATGGACACGATGCAGAACGTGCGCCTGACGTGGTCCTACGACGAGGAGATCGTCATCGAACCCGGCTACGAAATCCTCCACGAACGGGTTTCGGAGAGCGATCTGGCCTACGAGTGGAGCATCGACGGAGAGGTTGTCTCCGAGGAGCGGATCCTGGAGATCGACCCGCTGCGCGTCGGGCGCCACGCGGGCTCGTTCACGGTGATCGACACCGGGCACGGCATCCGTTACAGCACGATCTTCACGCTGGTCATCACCTCGTCGTTTGCCGAAGGGTGGTTCATCCTCTCGGACGACGGCGGGCAGTCGCTGCTGAGCTACGTCAACCTGCTCGACGCCACGACCCCCGGGGAACTCGTGCGCGACGTCTACGGCGACGTGAACGGCGAACCGTTAGGCTCCGATCCGCGCAAGATCCGCCTCGTGTCCTACGACGGACAGACACCGACCTACGAATGGGAGGTGCTCCAGGGCAGCGGCAGCGTCAGCATCGACCAGGCCACGATCACGAAGGTCATCGACATCAATACGGAGTTCATCGGCGGTGCGGCTCCCGAAGGATTCGTGCCGGTGGACGGGTTCCAGCGTGACGGCGGCTCGATCCTGCTCTCGGAGGACGGCAAGGTCTACCAGCGCGACTTCAGCTTCTACAACGACTATCCCGTGGCGCATTCGGGCAAGTACGGCACCACGCCGGTCTACTTCGACGGCGGCATGGAGATCGCACTCATGAACGGATTCGATCACTTCACCAACAAATCCTACGGGCACATCCCCTTCGCACTGCTCTACGACCGGCAGAACAACCGCCTGCTGAGCGTCTACGGCTTCAACGTCAAGGGCAACATCGCCAGCGAGTTCGGAACGTTCCGCGCCGTGCGGATCCCCGAATCGGCATCCGTGCAGCCCGGCGATACGGACTCCGAATCGGGTCTGACGTTCCCGGATGTCGCCGATTTGGGCGACTACACGGTCGAGGCGATGGGCGCCCGGGTGACCTACGCCACGGTCGGAGTAGCGACCACTTCGACCAACATCCTGCTGCTCAAGAACCAAACAGACGGAAAATACTACCTGCTGTCGTTCGACTACAAGATGAACAGCGAGACGTCGGTGGCCATTGCGCTGAACTGGTTCCGGGCGCTGCCCGAGGTCGAAGGCTTCGGCGAAGAAAGCCTCTTCGAGGTGTGCATCGGCGGCAACGAGGTGCTCTTCTTCACGGCCGGAACCGACAACAACACGCTCTATGCTTACGATCTGGTGGCCGGTACCGCCACGGCAGTCTACACGGCTCCGGGACAGATCACGGCCCTGCGTCCGGGAGTGGTTGACGTTCCGTCGACGTTCGCAGCTTTTGCCAAGACGGCCTACAAGGACCGGATGCTGCTCGGCACCGAGTCGGGGCAGCTCGTGCTGCTGGACATCTCGGAGGAGGCCGTCACGGCGGGCAGCACGCCCGAAATCGCCACGTTCTCCGGACTGGGCAAGGTCGTGGACATGGATTTCTACGTGGCGAAGAACCCCTACTGCTATTTCGGATTCTAATCGTTTAATCACGCGATATGTTGCGAAAAACCGTCTTATTGTTGTTGTGTTGCGGTCTGACGGCCGGGGTGCTCGGAGGAGCCACCCCGGCTTCGGCCGCCGCGAAGAAGAGAAAGAAAAAGGCCAAAACCGAACAGACGGCCGCGAAACCCAAACCCTCGGAGTACGAAAAACTCTTCAAGGAGAAGCACGACGTGGCCGACGGCATGATCCGTCTGCACAAGGTCAAGGGCAAGCTCTATTTCGAATTCCCGCTCGCTCTGCTCGGGCGGGACATGCTCCTGGGATCGACCGTCAGCGAGATTTCGGACAACGGCGACGCCGTCATCGGATCGAAACCCACCGAACCGCTGTGGGTCCGTTTCACGAAGACGGGCGACAAGGTGCAGATCCGCAAGATGGTGCGCGACAATGTGACCGACGCGGCGAGCCCGAACATCGCCCGCTCGCTGGAGGCCAACGGCATCGGTGCGATCCTCAAGTCGTATGACATCGCGGCCTGGAGCCCCGACAGCTGTGCCGTGGTCTTCAACGCCACGGACCTCTTCCTGAGCGACAACAAGGCCCTCACGCCCTTCGACCCCTACGGCGAAAACCTCCGCTACGGGCAGGTGACCCGCACGTCGAATTACCAGTCGGACCGGTCGTTCCTCGGGGAGATCCGGGCCTTTGCCGACAACATCGTGGTTCGCAGCCACCTGAGCTACACCTACACGCTCAAGGCCGGGAGCAGCGTGATTGCCAGTGACGTACCCTTCACGGCCGTGATGACGCGCTCGCTGGTGCTGCTGCCCGAGGAGCCCTACGAGCCGCGCTTCGTCGACAGCCGCATGTCGGTCTTCCCGACCGGGAAGATCCTCTTCAGCGAGCGCGAACAGCAGGCACGCCTGCTCTGCTATGCGAACCGCTGGCGGGTGGAGCCCTCGGACGTGGAGGCCTACCGCCGGGGCGAACGGGTCAAACCCAAGAAGCCCATCGTCTTCTACATCGACCCGGACTTTCCGGAGAGCTGGCGGCAGCCGATCTTCGAGGCCGTGCGGCAGTGGAACGAGCCCTTCGAACGCATCGGATTCGAGGGGGCCGTCGAAGCCCGCGAATACCCGAAGGACGACCCGGAGTTCGATCCCGACAACATCAAGTATTCGTGTATCCGCTACGCTCCGATCGGCATTTCGAACGCCATGGGGCCCTCGTGGGTCGATCCGCGGAGCGGTGAGATCGTCAACGCCTCGGTCTACGTCTTCCACGACATTGTCAAGCTGGTGAACAACTGGCGCTTCATCCAGACGGCGCAGGCCGACACGACGGTGCGGAGCGTGAAGCTCCCCAGGGAGGTGCTCGACGACGCGCTGCGCTACGTCGTGACACACGAGGTCGGCCACTGCCTGGGCTTCATGCACAACATGAGCGCCTCGGCCGTTATTCCGGTGGACTCGCTGCGCTCGCCGACCTTCACGCAGCAGCACGGCACCACGACGTCGATCATGGACTACGCGCGCTTCAACTACGTGGCGCAGCCCGGCGACCTGGAACGGGGCGTGAAGATGACCCCGCCGCGCTTCGGGACCTACGACTACTATGCCGTAAAGTGGCTCTACACGCCGGTCTACGACGCCTCGTCGCCCGAGGAGGTCTACAAGATCACCTCGCAGTGGATCACCGAGGCGGCGGCCGACCCGGTCCTTCGCTACGGCAAGCAGCAGGGGGCGGTCCTCGACCCGCGGTCGCAGAGCGAAGACCTGGGCGACGATGCCGTGAAGGCCTCGAAGTACGGAATCGCCAACCTGAAATACATCCTCGCACACCTGAACGAGTGGGTCGAGGGTGAGGACCGCGACTACTCCTACCGTACCGACATCTACAAGGGCATCATCAGCCAGTATATCCGCTATATCGGCCACGTCTTCGCCAACGTCGGCGGCATCTACCTCAACGAGAAGCACGTGGGCGACCCGGTGGAGGCCTACCGCAGCGTCCCGAAGGAGCGGCAACGCGAGGCGCTTCAGTTCCTGCTCGGACAGCTCGACGACCTCGACTGGCTGGACAACGAGGGGTTGATGCGCAACATCCAGCTGATGGGTTCGCCCAAGACCTACATGCAGGTGGCCATCATCCGGGCCGTGGTGATGAGCGCCGCGAAGGTCGAGAACTCCGCACAGCTGTCCGACGACCCCTACAGCGTCGAGGCCTGCATGAAGGATATCTACGACTACGTCTGGAAACCCACCCTCCAGGGCCGCAACCTCACCGACGAGCAGATGATGATCCAGCGCGAATACCTGCTGACGATCTGCAAGGCCGCCGGGCTGAAATATGCCGGCACGGGAGCCGTTCCGGCGAAGCGCTTTGCCGGGGAGACCGGAGATGAGATCGGTTTCGATCCCTACACGATCGCCGTTCCGGCGTGCCTGCGCGAATACCACGCCCTGGGCGACAACCTCTGCTACGGCGCATCGTGCACGGCGCACCGCCACGCGGCTGCCGATCCCGGACCGGTTTCGGGCTACAACCCGCCGCGGATCCTCTACGTGGTCAAGCAGTCGCTCGAAGCCGAGAACTATGCCAACCTGCTGCGCGTGCAGCGGCTGCTGAAGAGCCGTGTGAACAGCGGTTCGCAACAGACCCGGATGCACTACGCGCTGCTGCTGCACAACATCGAAAAGACCCTGAAATGAGTGCCATGGCCATGAAAAGAGGTTTGACAAGCATCCTTCCGGCACTGTTGTGCCTGGTTCTGGCCGGGAGCCTGGCCTTCGCCCCGCAAAGCGCGCAGGCCCGGGGCCGGAAACGTGCGGAAAAGGCGAAGAGCGAAGCGCCGAAACCGCTCACCGACTACGAAAAACTCTTCAAGGAGAAACGGGTGACCACGGCCCGGGGCTTCCTGACGCTGCACATGTTCGAAGGGAACAAACTCTACATCGAGCTCCCCGACTCGCTGCTCGGGCGTGAAATGCTCCTGGGCACGACCATCGAGGAGAGTTCCGACCCCGGCGAGGGATTTGCCGGACAGCAGCCCGGCGTACCGCTGCACGTGACCTTCACGCGCGAGGATTCGATCATCTGCCTGCGCCGCGTGCGGTCGGACCTGCTCGTCGACGGCGACTCGCTCATGGCGCGGGCCGTGCGGCGGAGCAGCATCGCCCCGCTGCTCGCCTCGTTCCCGGTGAAGTGCAAGGCCCCGGACGGCTCGTCGGTCTTCGAAGCCACGTCGTTCTTCGTGAGCGGCGACCCGGCCATGCGGCCCCACGACCCCTACGGCATCAACAGTTTCGGGGGATTCCTCGCCACAACGGTGAAATACGTCGCGGGGAGTTCGCTGCTGAGCGGCGTGGAGGCCTTTGCCGACAACGTTTCGGTGCTCAGCAGCCTGTCGTTCACGCTCACGACCCGTTTCGGGGGCTATCTCGTCCAGCAGGACACCCCCTTCACGGCCCTGGCACGGCGTTCGCTGATGCTGCTGCCCCGCGAGACGATGCGCCCGCGGCTCTGTGACGCCCGCATCGGGACGGTTCCCGCCGCCTTCACCCGATACAGCGACCGGGAACAGCAGGCCCGGGAGGTCTACTACGCCTGCCGCTGGAACCTCCAGCCCGCCGACCCCGAAGCCTTCGCGGCCGGACAATTGTCCGAACCCGCCCGCCCGATCGTCTTCTATGTCGACGACACCTTCCCTGCGGGATGGTACGACGCCATCCGCAAGGGGGTATTGAGCTGGAATGCCGCCTTCGAGAAGATCGGGTACCGGGATGTCGTGCAGGTGCGGCCCTATCCGAAGGATGACCCGTCGTTCGATCCCAACAACATCCGATTCTCGTGCATCAAGTACGCCTGCACGATGGGCGAGAGCCTGTCGAGCAGCACGCGCGTCGACCCGCGCAGCGGAGAGATCCTGAGCGCCACGATCTGCATCCCGCACAACGTCGCAACCCGGATCCGGACCGATCTCTTCGTGCAGCTGGGGGCCGCCGAACCCGAAGCCCGAAGCGTGAAACTCTCGCCCGCGCTCTTCGCCCGGGCGCTGGCCGCCGACGTGGCCCGCCATACGGGAGCCTGCCTGGGCCTGGCCGTGAACTACGCCGGATCGCAGGCCATACCGACCGATTCGCTGCGCTCGCCGTCGTTCACCCAACGTTACGGCATCTCGGCCTCGATCATGGATGCCCTGCCCTACAACTTCGTCGCGCAGCCCGGGGACAAGGAGCGAGGCGTAGTGCTGATGCAGGAACGCCCGGGCGTTTATGATGAATACGTCGTCGACTGGCTCTACCGGCCGGTCGCAGGGGCCGCAACCCCCGAGGCGGAGATCCCGGAACTCGACCGGCGGATCGCCCTCCACCGCGGCGACCCGATGTACCTTTACACGCCGACTCCGGTGGCCGTGGCCCTCGATCCGCGGGCCATGCCCTACAACCTGGGCGACGATCCGGTCCGCACCTCCGCCTGGGAGTTTGCCAACTACGCCTACGTCATGCGGCACGCCGACGAGTGGATCGGCACGGAGGACAAGGACTATACGTTCCGTTCGCTCGTGCAGGCCAGCGTGATGAACCAGCTCTACTACTCGTTCGTAAGCGTCTCGGCCAACCTCGGGGGCATCTACCTCAACGAGAAGTACGAAAACGACACGCTTCCGACCTACGCCGCGGTGCCGCGCGAACGCCAGCGCCGGGCCCTGCGCTACATGCTCGAACAGTTGGAGGAGATGTCGTGGCTCGACAACCACCGGCTGAACAAGGATGTGATCGAGGTGGTGTCACTGGGCGAATACTGTCAGGACATGCTCAGCGAGGTGGTCTTCAAGAGCCTCTCGACGCTGGACCTGAGCGCCTCGAAATCGGAGGATCCCTACACGCAGCGCGAAGCGATGCAGAAGTTGTACGACTACATCCTGCGGGACGTGGCCGCGGGACGGGAATCCACCGAGGCGAACCTCGCCATGCAGCGGCGCCTGCTGATCGACGTCATCCGGAAGGCCGGGGTGCTGGAGCAGACCCGCAAACGGGTGGCGGCATTCGCCGATCCGGCTTCCGGTCCCGCCTCCGCGACACTCGATCCGGCTTCCGAACCCGCCTCCGCTTCGGGATTCGCCCCGGAGTTCGGTCCGGTGCTCGACAAGGCCCGGCTTATCCGCGAATCGCACCTGCAACGCACGTTGTCGGGGCGCAGTCCGGAGGAGATCGAAGGGGTGCGGCCCATGCGGTCGATTGCCTTCCGGGTTCAGCCATCGACGGATTACAACCACTACGAGCTGCTGCTCAAGATGCAGCAAAGCTACCGGCAGGCACTCCGGACCGGTGCCTCGGAGCGCATGAAAAACCACTACCGCTACATGCTGCTGGCCATCGAACGGGCCCTCAAGGTCGAGTAGCCCTGCCGAATGCCAGACCCGGGTCTGCCGGTCTGTCGAACACACGAAAAACCCGATACGGAAATCCGTATCGGGTTTTTCGTTATTCCGGACGACGGGAAGGCGTCATTCCGCCACCAGGGAAGCCCCGTGTCCAGCCTCCCTGTCCAGCCTCCCTGTCCAGCCTCCCTGTCCAGCTTTCCTGTTCAGCCTCACCGGTTCAGTCCCGGCGCCCCACCCTACTCGTAGAGTCCGGACTTGAGGCGATCGACCTCCTCGCGGGTGAGGAAACGCCACGCCCCGCGCTTGAGGTTCTTCTTCGTCAGTCCGGCGTAGTAAACGCGGTCGAGTTTCGTGACGGTGTAGCCCAGGAACTCGAAGATGCGGCGCACGATGCGGTTGCGGCCCGAGTGGATCTCGATGCCGACCTCCTGCTTGTTCTCCTTGACGTAGGAGATCTCGTCGGCAAAGATTTCGCCGTCTTCGAGCGTAATGCCCTCGGCAATGCGGTCCATGTCGGCCCGCGTCAGCGGCTTGTCGAGCGTCACCTGGTAGATCTTCTTCTTCCGGTAGGAGGGGTGCGTGAGCTGCTTGGTCAGGTCGCCGTCGTTGGTGAAGAGCAGTAGCCCGAGACTGTTCTTGTCCAGTCGCCCTACGGGGTAGATACGCTCCGTACAGGCCCCTTTGACCAGTTCCATCACCGTCTTCCCGGCGTGCGGGTCGTCGAGCGACGTGACATACCCTTTGGGCTTGTTCAGCACCAGGTAGACCTTCTTCTCGCCGTGAACGGGCTCGCCATTGAAACGCACCTCATCGGTCGGGAGAACCTTCGTGCCGAGTTCGGTCACGACCTTGCCGTTGACCGTTACCACACCCGCCGTGATGAAGTCGTCGGCCTCACGCCGCGAGCAGATACCCGACTGGGCGATAAAACGGTTCAGACGCATCTCTCCGGTCTGCACCGCCGGATCGTATTTCGGATAGGAGACCGGCTTGTCGGCACCCTTGCGGGAACGTTTGTCGAAGGTGCGGCCCTCGGCGCCCTTTGTGGCGAACTTGCCGCCCTTCAGGCCCTTGCGGTCATCGAATTTCCCGGTTCGTTTTTCATCGCAGGCGGGTTTCGGACCGCGGGTTGAAGCGCTCCGCTGCGAACGCTCGCCGCTGTCACGACGCGGACGATCGCCATACGCTCGCTGCGGGCGCTCTTCATCGCCGTAACGGCCGTATCGATATTCGCGCTCGCCGTTATTGCGCTGCGGGCGCTCCTCGCCGTAGCGGTTATCGTGGCCGCCGAACGTGCGGCGCGGACGCTCCGCCCCGTCACGGTCGGGATGTTCGAAACGGGGCCGATTGTCAGCCGTAAAATTGGGGTTGTACGAAGTCCGGTGTCCGGGCCGGAAGGAATGGGACGGTTGCTCCGAATCGGCAGCGTCACGCTGCAAACGCGGGCGACGCTCGACACGCTCCGCCGTAGCGATCACGGTGCGTTTGCGCTTGTCGCGTGCGAAGCGTTCGAGCACCGGGGTCGAGTCGTTTTTCGAATCTTTCATGTTCGTATCTTCTATAAGATGAATTTGCGCGGCAAAGGTAATCCATTTTTCCGGATTCCAGCACATTGTGTGCCCGAAATCGAGAAAAAGCCGCCGCGGAC
>CALUKL010000165.1 GCA_944321195.1 uncultured Alistipes sp. | reverse complement strand
CCTCCACATGACCGACGAGGAGCACGACGTCCTTGCCTCCCTGATGCGCCAGATTCGTGAGGAACTGGGAAAGCATCCGGACGAACTTCAGAACGCCATCCTTGTGGGCTACATCGAATTGACGCTCAACTTCTGCCAACGCTTCTACAACCGCCAGTTCGTCACCCGAAAGATCGAGAACTCCGACATCCTCGTCCGCTTCGACCGCCTGCTCCGCGACTATTTCGAGGACAAGCTTCAACTGGCCCTCGGCCTGCCCACCGTGCAGTATTGCGCCGACAAGCTCTGCATGTCCGCCAACTATTTCGGCGATGTCATCAAGAAGACCACCGGCGACACGGCAAGCAGCCACATCCGCCAGTTCGTGATCCAGCTTGCCAAGAACGGCCTTGCGGCAGGAGAAAGCGTTTCCCAGGTATCGGACCGCCTCGGCTTCGAATATTCCCAGCATTTCAGCCGGATGTTCAAGAAGCAGGAGGGCGTTACTCCTTCAGAATACTGCCAGAGATTACGGATTTAATATTCTTTGCCGCACCTTGCTCCATGCCTGAGTGCCAAACAGACAGCATTGTCGCATGGTTTGGCTCATTTCGGCGAAACGGTCGGCAGGGATGACAAAGCCAAGTTCATTGGTCTCCACATATGGACGCACCGAAGGGTCGAACAGCCCGATGAACGTCCGTCGGCCACCCAAGCGGTTTTCACGCACCGCATAGCTGATGGTTGCGAAGGTAAGGAAAATCGGGGAGCGGGGCAAGGATTATTTCCCCATCGTCTCCTTCACCCTCGCCAGCAGAGCGGGAATGTCCAGATGCTGCGGGCACTTCGCCAGGCACTCGCCGCAAGCGACGCACGAGGATGCCGGGTCGCCCCGCTGGACAGGCGACATCGAGACGGTGTAGTCCGCCATCGCCCGCTCCTTGTTCCGGTGCAGGATGTAGTTGTTATAGACGTAGGCGAAGATGTAACCAATGGCGACATTGTGCGGACAGGGGATGCACTGGTAGCAGCCCGTGCAGTCGATATGTCCCAGAGCGTGGCGGTAGGCGTAGATGGCCGCCCCCAATGCCTCGCGCTCGGCAGGGGTGAGCATATTCGGACGGGCTTTTGCTGCATATTTCAGGTTTTCCTCCACGTCCTCCATGCTGCCCATGCCGCTCACTGCCACGCTGACTTCGGGAATGTCCCACAAGTAGTCCAACGCCCACTCCGCATCGGGTTTGTGGATGCCCGTAGAGGCAAGTGCATCGCGCATCACTTGCGGCAGGTTGGCGAGGAATCCCGTGCGGACGGGCTTCATCACTGCCAGCCCCATGCCGTTGGCGGCGGCATACTTTGGACCGAGCACGCCAGCCTCGTATTCGTAATCCAAATAATTGTGCTGGATCAGGCAGAAGTCCCATGCGGGCGTGTATTCTACGACTTTCTTGAACAGTTGCAGGTTGTCGTGGAAGGAGAAGCCCATGAAGCGGATCTTGCCCTGCGCCTTCAGCCGCTCCATCTTCTCGATGAGCTTGTAGGGCAGCACATAGTCCTTCCACGCGCGGTGCATGATCATGTGGATGTGGTAGAAATCAATCACATCCGTATCAATCGCACGCCGCGACTGGTCGAAGAACTTCTCGAAGTCGTCCGCCGACCGCATCTCCCACCACGGCATCTTGGAGGTGACATATACCCTATCGCGCCAGCCTCCGGCAAGGGCCTTGCCTACCGCCTGCTCACTCTCCCCGCCGAGATAGACACGCCCCGTGTCGATGTAGTTCACGCCGCCCTCGATGGCACGGTGTACCATAGGGGTAGTCTGGTCGAAATCCACGTGCCCGTTCTTCATCGGCAGCCGCAGCATCCCGAATCCCAATGCCGACACGTTCACACCCGTACGCCCCATCGGACGGTACTGCATCTGCGGATTGTAATTGAGGATGTCTTTCGATAACCGCTCCCTTGCCGCCAGCCTTTCGGCTTCCTGCGCGATGGCTTTCGGACCGCTCACCGCTCCTACGGCTGCGGCAAGAAGCCCGCTTTTGATGAAATCTCTTCTGTCCATTGTTTTATTTGCATGCATATACTTCTTCTTTTGTGCAAAAGTAGCAGTATATGACGCGAAAGGGCGTAACAATTCCACGGAGGATTGTGACGGTTTTACTGATTTCGGGAAAACAACAATTCACAGTTCTTTTACCCAGAAAACAGGAATCCCGGACCGCAGTTGCAGTCCGGGATTTTCCATCTGACAAGAGTGCCCTACTCCAGCCGGCGCGAACCGTCGGAGATCACCACGTCGTAAACCTGGGGCTCGTGGCCGTATTTGGCATTGAACTTCTCCTTGGCCGTCACGATGAAATGGTCGTAGAGTTCATCCGTCACGAGGTTGATCGTGCAGCCGCCGAAGCCGCCGCCCATGATGCGCGAACCCGTCACGCCGCACTCCTCGGCCACTTCGGCCAGGAAGTCCAACTCCTCGCACGACACTTCGTAATCCTTCGACATGCCCCAGTGGGTCTCGTACATGCGCTTGCCGACGGTCTCGTAATCGCCCTTTTCGAGGGCATCGCAAACGTCGAGCACACGGCGCTCCTCTCCGATCACGTAGCGGGCGCGCTTGTAATCCTCCTCGGAGATCTGCCCCTTGATGGCATCGAGCTGCTCCATCGTGGCACCGCGCAGGAACTCCTGCCCGAGGGCCTTGGCAACCCGCTCGCAGGAGGCACGGCGGTCGTTGTAGGGCGAGCCAACGAGTTCGTGCTTCACGCGCGAGTCGAGCAGGACGAGCTTGTAGCCCTTGGGATCGAACGGGAAGTAGACGTACTCCATCGAACGGCAGTCCAGACGCATCAGACACCCCTTCTTGCCGAATACCGAAGCGAACTGGTCCATGATGCCGCAGTTTACGCCGCAGTAGTTGTGCTCGGTGGACTGACCGATGCGGGCCAGTTCGAACTTGTCGATCCCGCAGTTGTAGAGGTCGTTCAGCGCAAAGGCGAAGGTCGATTCCAGGGCTGCCGACGACGACATGCCCGCACCCAGGGGCACGTCTCCGGCGAAAACGGTATCGAAACCGCCGATCACCCCGCCGCGTTTCTGCACCTCGCGGCAAACCCCGAAGATGTAGCAGGCCCAGCTTTCGGCGGGTTTGTCCTCCTCACGGAGTCCGAACTCCGACGATTCGCCCAGGTCGTAGGCATAGGCGCGGACCTTGTCGGTTCCGTTGAGGCGGATCGCGGCGACGATGCCCTTGTCGACAGCTCCCGGGAAGACGAAACCGCCATTATAGTCGGTATGCTCGCCGATGAGGTTGATCCGACCGGGCGATGCGAAAAGAATGGCGCCTTCACCATAGAGTTCCTGGAACTTCTTGCTGACTTTTTCCTTCATGTTCATGGTTCTTATTTTGTTTGTGGTTTTAGTAATTTGATTGGTACGAAGATAGGAAAAAATCCGCAACGGCGGATTATTTTTGTTTCAATTCATGCCAAAATGGTTTTATTCCGCGATTCCAAGGCCCGAATCAGGGGCGACGGCGGGGAAATGACAGGTCGATGAAAAGTGCCGACCGACCGGCCTTTCGGGTTGTAATTCCGGAAATATTCGTTACCTTTGTAGCGGTTTCGTTTCACAAGGATCAACCAAAACATTCGCAGGATATGAAAACACAACTCGTCATGGCCGCCCTGCTCTTCGCCGGAGGAGTCGCCGCCGCCCAACCCAAAGTCATCGCTCACCGCGGTTACTGGACCGCCCCGGGTTCGGCCCAGAATTCGCTGTCGTCGTTCGCCAAGGCCGATTCGGTCGGCGTCTACGGTTCGGAGATCGACGTCTGGCTCACGGCCGACGACCGGCTGATCGTCAACCACGACCGCGTCTACAAGGGCACCGACATCGACATGGAAAAGGCCACGGCCCGGGAGATCATGCAGATCGTGCTCCCCAACGGGACGGAGAACATCCCCTCGCTGGATGCCTACCTCGAACTGGTGGCCTCGAAACCCGCCACGCGGCTGATCCTCGAAATGAAGTCGCTCTCGGACCTCAACCGCGAAGACCTCGCCGCGGAGAAGATCGCCCGGGCGCTGCGCAAGCACGGCGTGCTGGAGCGCACCGACATCATCGCCTTCTCGATCAATGCCTGCCTGGCCTTCAAGAAGCTGCTCCCCGAGACGAAGATCTACTACCTGAACGGTGATCTGCCGCCCAAAAGCATCAAGAAACTGGGGCTGGCGGGGATCGACTACTCGGTGAAGACCCTGCAGGAACATCCCCAGTGGGTGAAACAGGCCCACGACCTGGGGCTGGAGGTCAACGTCTGGACCGTGGATTCGGAGGAGGAGATGCGCTACTTCATCGACCTGGGCGTGGATTACATCACGACCGACTACCCCGAACGGCTGCAGGCGCTGTTGGAACAATAACGCCGGGCGAACCCCCTCTTCCATAAAAAACGGGCGGCTGTGTGATAGCCGCCCGTTTTCATGTCGGATCGTCCCGGTTCAGACGTCCACGACCGTCACCTCGATGCCGCGTTCGCGCAGGCGCTCCAGATAGAGCGGCTGTGCGGCGCTGTCGGTGATGATCCGGTCGACGGATTCCAGGTCGCAGATCTTACTGAAACCCCGGCGCCCGAACTTCGAACTGTCGGCCAGCACCACGACCTTCTGCGCCGCCTCGATCATCGCGACGTTGAGCGAGGCTTCGAGCATGTTGGTGGTCGTCAGGCCGAATTCGAGGTCGATACCGTCCACGCCGATAAAGAGTTTGCTGCAATTGAAGTTGCGCAGCATCGATTCGGCGAAGGGTCCCACGACCGATACCGAACTGCTGCGCGTGATTCCGCCCAACTGAATGACATCCATATCGGGACTCTGCGAGAGGATCCGCGTCACGGGGACCGACGCCGTAATGACCGTCAGATGCCCCTGCGGCTTGATTTCACGGGCCAGGAAGGCCATGGTGGTCCCCGAAGCGATGATGATCGAATCGTCCCGGGCGATCAGTGCGGCGGCGGCGGCCCCGATGGCCCGTTTCTCGGCAACGTTCCGTTTCTCCTTCTCGTTGACGTGGCGGTCGCTGATGTAGGGGCTGATCAGGATGGCGCTGCCGTGCGTGCGGTAGAGTTTCTTCTGCTGTTCGAGGTAGGAAAGGTCCTTGCGGATGGTCACTTCCGAAACGCGGAAGAGTTCGGAGAGTTGCGTCACGGAAATGGAACCGTTTTGCTGCAAAAGCGTCAAAATCCGATTATGACGTTCCGGAAGGCTCAAAAGGGGTTCTTCGGTGATTTTATTCATGGTGCGGTGTACAGATATTTCCTATTCCAAGAGCCCAAGTTACAAAATTTATTCGGAAAAACATACGCTGTCCGGATATTTTTCCCTTCTTTCCGGAAGCGGGAAAAGCGACTCTCTTTTCAAAATAAAAGACACGGCATTTTGAAATAGCGAAAAACATTCGTACTTTTGTTGCGAATCGAAATAACGTCCCGGCCCGATGCCTGCACCGGGCCGCAAACCGAAACCTACAACCATGTGGAAACTACTCCAACCCCCGGCCTATAAGCCGGAAATCGCTGCCGAGCAGGTCGATTCGAAATACAAATGGATGCGCCTGCAGGTCTTCATCGGCATCTTCATCGGCTATGCCGGTTATTACCTCGTGCGCAAGAACTTCTCGATGGCCATTCCGGAACTGGGCCCCCTGGGCTTCGACAAGAGCGAACTGAGCATCGTCCTGTCGATGAATGCCGTGGCCTACGCCCTTTCGAAATTCCTCATGGGAAGCGTCTCGGACCGCAGCAACGCCCGGGTTTTCCTGCCCTTGGGACTGGTGCTGGCCGCGCTGTCGATGATGTTCATGATCGTCCCGGTACGGCTGCTCGGCCCCGAACACAAGGAGCTGGCCATCGTCCTTATGGCGGTCCTGAACTTCCTGGTGGGATGGTTCAACGGCATGGGCTGGCCCCCGTGCGGGCGGGTCATGACGCACTGGTTCTCGCAGAACGAACGCGGCACGAAGATGTCGATCTGGAACTGCGCCCACAACGTCGGCGGGGCTCTTGTGGGTCCCATGGCCGTCTACGGCGCCCTGTGGTTCGGATCGTGGTTCTACGGCTCCCATTCCGAATACTACTTCCTCATCGGAACGTACCTCTTCCCGGCCGTCGTGTCGATCTTCATCGCGCTGGTGGCCTACGTGCTGATCCGCGACACCCCGCAGTCGTGCAGCCTGCCCTCCGTAGAGAAGTGGCGCAACGATTACCCGAAAAACTACAGCGCCAAACAGGAGGAGGTGCTCACCTCGCGGGAGATCTTCTTCAAGTACGTACTGAACAACAAGTTGCTGTGGTTCATCGCCATCGCCAACGCCTTCGTCTACATGGTGCGCTACGGATGCCTCGACTGGGCCCCGAGCTACCTGCGCGACGCCCAGGGCTACGACATCAAACAGGCCGGCTGGGCCTATTTCGCCTATGAATTCGCGGCCATTCCCGGGACGCTGATCTGCGGCTGGATGAGCGACCGCTTCTTCCACGGCCGCCGGGCGCTGCCGACGATCCTCTTCATGGCCATCGTGGCGGTCTTCATCTTCCTCTACTGGCAATTCTCCTCGAACTACATCATCGTGACCCTTTCGCTGATCGCCATCGGGTTCTTCATCTACGGGCCGGTGATGATGATCGGCGTGCAGGCGCTGGACCTCGCCCCGAAGAATGCTGCCGGGACGGCCGCCGGACTGACGGGCTTCTTCGGCTACTTCCTCGGAACGGCGATCCTCGCCAATATCGTCCTGGGAACGGTGGCCGAGAAGGCGGGCTGGGACTGGACGTTCGTGCTGCTGATCGGGGCCTGCGTGCTGGCGATCGTCTTCATGGGCTTCACCTACCGCAAGGAGAAGGAGCTCCACGACGGACGCTGAGTCCCGCCCTTGCCGGGTGGTGGGGATTACCCCTGAATCGAACAGGCCCTCAACTCCCGGTTGAGGGCTTTTTCACGTCCGCCGGTCAGACGGTCCAGCAGGGCGTGGAAACGCGGCGAATGGTTGTGGTGGACCGTGTGGCAGAGTTCGTGGAGGATGACGAAATCGCGCAGGTGCTCGGGCAGCGTCATCAGAAAGAGACTCAGCGAGATGTGGTTCTGCCCCGAGCAACTTCCCCACTTCGTGCGCGAGGCGCGGATCGAGAGTTTTTCGTAGCGCAGGCCGGTGGCGGCCGAGAGCCGGGCGATGCGCTCCGGGAGATCCTCCCTGGCGGCCCGGCGCAGCTCCTCGATCCGGACCTTCAGCTCCGCGGGCGGGAGTTGCGGCGGCAGGGCGGCGCGACGGCTGGCCAGCCGCTCCCGGGCGGTGAGGATCCAGTCGGCCTTCTCGTCGAGGAACGCCAACGCCCGCTGCCGCGACACCCCGAAGGGGTACGCGAGCCGCACGGCTCCCGTCGCCCGCACGCGGATCGAGATGCGCCGGGCCCGGGGCGACTGCGCGAGGGTCACCTCTCCCAGGCGCGGATGGTCGATCGCCTCGGTCATTTCAACCCGTCCGGAGCGTCCTGCCGCCCCGCTCTTCCGGCCCCAACCGATCATCGCAGCCACAGGGAATGCACCGTCAGCGAGGTAATTACGTCAACCGAGTCACGCCGTTCGACCGAGAGATGATCGAAGAGGATGCAGCAGCGATCGTCGCGGTAGTCCAGCAGGCGCAACGCCTGTTCACGGGACGGTTCCAGGCCCGTCGAGAGATCAAAACCGCTCTGTCCGAGCTGTTTTTTCAGCACCTCCGCACCCGTGATTTCAAGCACGGGACGCTCCTCGCCGAGATGGAAACGCAACGTATCGTTCCCGAAGGAATAGCTTTCCGGATTCCATACGGTCAGATTGACATAACAGCGCGAGTAACTGCCATCGACCTCAATCCCGGCGTTTTGAGGCAAATAGACCTCGAAGGAGGGATTCGCCTCGACCACCTCCACCTCCCCGACGGCCGACTCCCAACCCCAGCGCACATAGTCATGCATCGCCGTGGGGAGGATCTTCACCAGATCGTTCGACTCTTCCACTCCGAAGCGGGCAAACGCGGCGCTGTCGCGCTCGACATACTCCAGGGCTTCGTACAATTCGCGGTACTCCTTCCGATGCACCGTGTCGGCCAGCGAGGCGGGGGCGAGCGAGAGCCGTCCCGTCGACGCGTCGAGACGCCCGAGGCGTTCGGCGATCCGCTCGACGCGGCGGGTCTGCGAGCGCAGGGCGGCGCGTTCGGGTTCCAGGGCGGGGATGTAGCTCACGGCGGCGAAGGCGACGATCGCGGCCAGCACGACCCACAAGTAACGTCCGGCCCGGCGCGAGAGGAAGAGCAGGATGCAGAGCGTCATCAGCCCGCCGCAAACCAGCAGGTAGATGCGCGAAACGGTCAGGCCGTACTCGCCGACGCGGCGGGCGACGCCAACCCAGAACAGCGCCACGAGGGGCAGCGCCACAAGGCTGAACCGGTCATAGAACCAGTCGAGGGTCCGTTTTTCGAGGGGCAGCCGCAGGGCCTTGACCAGAAGCGCTGCGATCGTGAATCCGAAGACGAGATAGGCCACGCCGCCCTCGGGCAGCGTCCACGTAAAGAGGATTTTCAGCAGATAGAGGTAGAGGATAGCGGCGTAGATGGCCACGGCGGGCGTGACGACCCAGTTCAGCAGCACTTCGAGGACGCGCGACGACCCGAAGCGGGCCTCGTCCCAGCGGTCGAGCATCATCATGAAGAGGGTCGGCACGGCGAGGAACTGCGTCACGAAGAAGAGGTCGGCGGAGAGGTGCGCGACCCAGCGGGCGTCGCTGAACCCGAAGATGTAGGCCGCCGACCAGAGGATCGCCTCGAAGAGCCCGTAGGCAACGTAGGCGAAGAGCATGGCCAGCACGCCCGAACGCAGGTAGACCAGTGCATCGGCCACGAAACGGTCATTGGCCACAGCCCTCCGGCAGGCCAGCAGCGCCAGCGGCGTGAGGATCGTGAAGGTGATGACGGCCTGCGCGGATTCGACCCATTCGGGCAGTCCCGGCCAGAGGAAGAGCGGCACCAGGGGAGCCCAGGCCACCCAGTAGATGCGGCGCCAAACGCTGCGCCCGGCCAGCCGGTTGACAATGAGCAGTAACAGCGCGCCCCACCCCAGTATCAGCATCCGTGGACCGTTGGGCTCCTCGTCGATTTCCAGACAGACGATCAGCGTCACGGTCAGGGCCAGCAGGAGCAGCAGTTCCAACGGATGACGGCGCAGGACATTCAGAAAACTTGCACGGAACTCGGCAAGACGTTCTCGGAGATTCAGTTTCATGGCTCAGGATTGTTTGAAAGAGGGACAAAACGGAGGCTGCCGTCCGCAGGACGTCTACTCGCCGATGCGCTGACGCACGACCTCGAAGAGCATCACGGCCGCGGCGGCCGAAACGTTGAGCGACTCGATGTGGCCGATCATCGGGATGGCCAGCTGCTCGTCGCAGAGTTTCAGCACCTCTTTCGAAATGCCGGTATCCTCGGCGCCCATGACGAGGACCGTCGGGCGGCGGAAATCGGCGTCGTAAAGCAGTTTGCGGCTCTTCTCGGTGGCGGCGACCACCTGGAAGCCCTCGGCCTGCAACTGCTTGAGGGTGTTGCGGATCGAGCCCACGCGGCAGACGGGGATCGTCGTGAGAGCCCCGGCCGACGAACGGATCGCCTCGGCATTCACCGGGGCCGAATTCTTGAGCGGCGTGACGAGCCCGTGAGCCCCGGCACACTCGGCCGAACGGGCGATAGCCCCGAAATTGCGGACGTCGGTCACCCCGCCGAAGAGGACCACCAGCGGAGTTTCATCCTCGGGAACCCGTTCGAGAATATCCGTCAGTTCGACGTACTCGATGGCGGCGGTCTGCGCCACAACGCCCTGGTGGTTGCCGCGCACGAGGCGGTTCAACTTCTCGACGGGCACCTCCTGCCAGCGGATGCGGTGACGGATGCAGAGGTCGCGGAACTCCTGCATCAACGGGCCCTCGGCCCCCTTGCGGATATAGAGTTTTTCGAGCTGCCGACCGGCTTCGATGGCCTCGGCCACGGGACGAATCCCGAAAATCAGGTTATCCATTGTATTGTTCTTCGGTTATTTCCAGTTCGTAGGAGGCCTTCTCCCACTCGTGCATCTGATGGTC
>CALUKL010000164.1 GCA_944321195.1 uncultured Alistipes sp. | reverse complement strand
CCGTACAAACCTGACGGTGAAAACGCTCTGTATTATTTGTAATGCCTTGGGGGTCAAACTTCGGGATGTGATCCGCTGAGAGACAGACTGGATCGATACCTCTGTATATATATCGGAGGCCGGGATGATGCTTTTTGGCACGTTCAGGTAATTTTTGTATCTTGCGGAGCCAATTTGAAGCGGAAGTTTGAATAGTATCGATCTGATCGTATGCCTGGTGGTGGTGCTGGCCGTCTGGAACGGCTGGCGCCAGGGCTTCATCGTGCAGATCTGCTCCCTGGCGGGCATTGTCGCGGGGATCTGGCTGGCGGCACGGTTCGGGACAGAGGTGGGCGGCTGGCTCCGCCTCGATCCGGAGATTGCCGCCGCGGGCGGTTTTGTCGTCGTGCTGGTGGTTGTGGTGCTTGGCGTGGCCGTTGCGGCGCGTCTGGCGCGCAAACTCTTCCGGTTTGCAGGCTTCGGGGTCGCGGATATCGTGCTGGGCATCGCGGTTTCGCTGCTGAAGTTCCTGTTGGTACTGAGCGTGCTCTTCTCGGCTTTCGACCGTTTGAACGTGGATTACAGCCTGGTCGGGCCCCGGACGATCGAGCGTTCCCGAACCTATAAGCCGGTCATGCGGCTCTCCGAATCGCTTTTCCCGTTCCTGGAATGGGTCGGCGAGCGGGTCCCGGGTTCGGAATCGCGGGAGGAAGAGCCAGTGCGGTCTGCCGATACGGAAAAGGAGGAATTCGATGTATAAACGGTTTACGGGGACGGTGGTCCGTGCGACGGGGAGTTGGTACGACGTCGTGACGGAGTCGGGTGCGGCGGTTCGCTGCCGGATCCGGGGGAGGCTGCGCCTGAAAGGGGTGCGTTCGACCAATCCGGTAGTCGTGGGCGACGTGGTGTCGTGCGAGGCGGAAGAACCGGAGGACGAGGGTGTCATCGTCGATATTTTCCCTCGCCGCAACTACGTGATCCGCCGGGCCTCGAACCTCTCGAAGGAGTCGCACATCATCGCCGCAAATATCGACCGGGCGCTGCTGATGGTGACGCTGCGTTCTCCGGAGACGCCTCCGGAGTTTGTGGACCGTTTTCTGGTGACGTGCGAGGCCTACAAGGTCCCGGTTACGATCCTGCTTTCGAAGATCGACCTGCAGGATGCGGAGGCCGTAGCCGCGTTCCGCGCGGTCTATGAAGGGGCGGGTTACGGGGTGCTGGAGGTCTCGGCCCCCGAGGGGCGCGGCGTGGTGGAGGTCCGCCGCCTGCTGAGCGGAGTGACGACCCTCGTTTCGGGAAACTCCGGGGTCGGGAAGTCGACCCTGATCCAGACGATCGACCCGTCGCTGGAGATCCGCACGGGCGAGATCTCCGAGAGCCACCACAAGGGCCGCCATACGACGACCTTCTCGACGATGTATCCGCTGCAGGGGGGCGGGGCGGTGATCGACACGCCGGGGATCAAGGGTTTCGGGCTGATCGACATCGACGATGCCGAACTGTGGCACTACTTCCCGGAGATGATGCGCACGGCCCCCGGCTGCCGGTTCTACAACTGTACGCACACCCACGAACCGGGCTGTGCGGTGATCGACGCCGTGAAGCGGGGGGAGATCTCCCTGGCGCGCTACGAGAGTTATCTGAAAATCCTCGATGAAGATGAGAAGTACCGCAAGTAACGATACGACACCGCGCAGCGATGCGCTGTTCGGCCCCGAAGCGGGCCCTGCTGCCGGGCGGATTGCCTGCCTGGCGGAGTTCATGACGGCGGAGCGCTACGGTGTGCTGCGGGGGAGCGTATCGATGCGCACGCGCTACATGACGGTGCTGGCCGAGAACCTGTACCACGGACAGAATGCGGCGGCGCTGATCCGCCATTGCGATGCCTTCGGGGTGCAGGAACTGCATACGGTGGAGACGCTGTGCCGTTTCGAGCCGAATCCGGTGATTGCGCGGGGTTCGGAGCGGTGGGTCGACGTACGGCGCCACGCCTCGACGGCGGAGGCGATTGCGGCGCTGCGGCGCGAAGGGTACCGCATCGTGGCCACGACGCCTCACCGCGAGGATGTCACCCCCGAGACCTTCGATGTTGCGAAGGGGCCCTTTGCCCTGGTGTTCGGTACGGAGCACGCCGGGATTTCGGACGAGGCGATCGCCGGGGCGGACGAATTCCTGCGGATTCCGATGTGCGGACTGGTCGAGAGCCTGAACGTTTCGGCTTCGGCGGCAATTCTGATCTACCAGCTTTCCGAACGGGTGCGGCATACGGTTCCGGACTGGGCGCTTCCGGTTCGGGCGCAGGCCGCCTTGATGGAGCGCTGGATGCGTCGCAGCGTGAAGGATGCCGATGCGATCCTGCAGCGGCGCTTCGGCGGGACGGAATAAACCCGGCAAAACGGAAAAAATCCATGAATACGATTCTTCGAAAACAGTTTCTGGCCCATGTGGCCCAGACATCGCCTTCGCCGATGCTGGTGGAGGTGGCCCGGGGAGAGGGCTCCTTTTTCTATACGCCCGAAGGGAAACGCTATTACGACCTGGTGGCGGGGGTTTCGGTGAGCAACGTCGGGCACGCGAATCCGGCGGTGGTGCGGGCCGTTCAGGAGCAGGCGGCGCGCTATATGCACGTGATGGTCTACGGCGAGTTGGTCGAGACCCCGCAGGTAGCCTATGCGGCGAAGATTGCCTCGCTGCTTCCGGCGCCACTCGAAAGCGTCTATTTCGTCAATTCGGGAGCCGAGGCGGTCGAGGGGGCATTGAAACTGGCCAAGCGCTTCACGGGCCGCACGGAGATGATCTCCATGCGGCGGGCCTACCACGGTTCGACGCACGGCGCGATGAGCATGATGGGAGCTCCGGAGGGCGAGGAGTGGAAGGGTGCGTTCCGGCCGCTGCTGCCCGACGTGCAGGCGATCGAGTTCAACGACTTTGCGCAACTGGAGCGCATCACGCGCCGCACGGCATGCGTGCTGACCGAGCCGGTGCAGGGCGAGGCGGGGGTGCGGCCTCCGCACGCGGGTTACCTCGAAGCGCTGCGGAAACGGTGCGACGAGACGGGTGCGCTGCTGATCTTCGACGAGATACAGACCGGCCTGGGGCGTACGGGCGAGCTCTTTGCGATGCAGAAATACGGCGTTACGCCCGACATCGTCTGCCTGGCGAAAGCCTTCGGCGGGGGGATGCCGCTCGGCGCCTTCATTTCGCGCCACGAGGTGATGGATACGCTGCAGCGCGACCCGGTGCTGGGGCACATTACCACCTTCGGCGGCCATCCGGTCTGCTGCGCGGCGGGCCTGGCGGCGCTCGGCTACCTGCTGGACAACGGCGTGGTCGAAACGGTCGAAGCGAAGGGCGCCCTCTACGAGTGCCTGCTGCGGGACCATCCGACCGTGCATGAGATCCGCCGCAGCGGTCTGCTGCTGGCCGTGGAGCTGGGCTCTTCGGAGCGGCTCTACCGCATCATGGAGCTCTTCAAGGAGGCGGGGATCCTGAGCGACTGGTTCCTGTTCTGCGACACGGCGTTCCGCATCTCGCCGCCGCTGACGATCTCCGAGGAGGAGGTACGCGACAGCGCGGCGCTGATCCGGGCGTGCCTCGACCGGCTTTGATCCGGGCCCGGGGGATGCTTCCGGCTCTCCTTCGGGTGTGGAAAGTGTGGAAAAAATCCCGGGTATGGACCCGGGAGTGAAAAAAGGGAGGCCCGTCGATGGGGCCTCTTTTTTTGTTTTGCGGTCTTCTCTTTTGGTTGCCGCAGGATGGCGGAATCCACAGATCCTCTTGCCGGTTTGCCGCCCAACCTGGCTTTTGCCTCCAGCTTGCCAGCCGCTCTGTCTCCAGTCGGCCTGCGTGCCTCCTGCTTGCCGGTTTGGCTCTTGCTGCCGGGATCTTCCTCCCCCCCCCTCCTGCCTGAGCCTTTTTCCTACGCCTCCTCGGCGAAGGCCTTGAGACGGGCAATCTCCTCGGGCCAGCGGGCTTCGTCGGGGGTCTCGAGAATCAGCGGAATGGCGTCGAAGCGCGGGTCGCGGGCTATGTAGCGGAAGCATTCGATGCCGATCATTCCGTCGCCCAGCGGCGAGTGGCGGTCGACCCGGCTCCCGAGGATCTTCATTGCATCGTTCAGGTGCATCCCCTTCAGATAGCGGAACCCGATGACACGCTCCAGTTCGGCGAAGGTGGCGTCGCACGCCTCGACGGTGCGCAGGTCGTATCCGGCCGCAAAGGCGTGGCAGGTGTCGATGCAGACGCCGACGCGGGACTTGTCCTCCACGCGGTCGATCAGGTAGCGGAGGTGTTCGAAGCGGAATCCGAGGTTGGACCCCTGCCCGGCGGTATTTTCGATTACGGCCGTGACGCCTCGGGTCTGTTCGAGTGCGAGATTGATCGACGCGGCGATACGGTCGAGGCTCTCCTCCTCGGAGATCTGCTTCAGGTGGCTCCCGGGGTGGAAGTTCAGGCGGTCGAGACCGAGGAGTTCGCAACGCTTCATCTCGTCGATGAAGGCCTCGCGGGATTTCTCCAGACCGGCTTCATCGGGATGCCCGAGGTTGATCAGATAGGAGTCGTGAGGCAGGATTTGTGCGGCCGTGTATCCGCACTCGTCGCAGGCGCGGCGGAAAGCGTCGATTTCAGCGGCGGTCAGGGGTTTTGCCATCCATTGGCGCTGGTTTTTGGTGAAGAGCGCGAATCCCGAGGCCCCGATTGCGAGGGCGTTGCGGGGTGCATTTTCGACCCCGCCGGAAGCGCTGACGTGAGCTCCGAAATATTTCATGGCGGACGTTTTTTTCTTGTGTTTTAAGCTTTGGACAAAATTAAGGATTTTATAAATAAATTCATAACTTTGCAAATTGGAAATCTAACGTCAACGCTTCGGATATGAAAAGTCTTCATGCGCTGCTTGCAGGGATGTTTCTTTTGGTTTGGGGACTTCCGGCCGCGGCCCAGATCTCGATCGACGAGGTCAAGGCCGAGCCTCAGGACGTGAAGTTCCGCGACGAACTGAAATCCACCTCCGTGGATGTGGACTATTTCAGCCTGGCGCGCTACAAGGCCGAGCGTGCCGCGATCCGCAAGGAGCGCAACTATCTGGAGTTCAGCTCGGGGCTTCAAGGGTCTCTGTCGTCCTACAACGATCCGTGGATTGCCGTCTCGGGCGGTGACAACTCCATCGCGCTGGTTGCGACGCTCAACCTGCGGCACCAGTTCAAGAAGAACCTCTTTTCGATCGAGACGAAATTCACGGCCAAAATCGGCTACAACCGCATGAAGGTCGAGACGACGGACGACAATGGCGAGACGGTGAGCAACGGGGTGTGGTTCAAGAATCAGGACGAGTTTCTTTTCTGGGTGAATCCGGCCTTTACGCTGGCGAAGAACTGGACCTACGGTTCGACGTTCCAGTTCCGGAGCCAGTTCGTCAACGGCTACAAGTCGCGTACCGAGCAGGAGCGCGAGCATATGAAGAGTACGTTTCTGTCTCCGGGTTACCTGGACATTTCGCTGGGTTTGACTTACAAGAGTCCGGAGCCGAAATTCCCGATTGCCGTGAACATTTCGCCTGTGGCCCTGAGTGCGGTGTTTGTGGAGAGCGAGACGATCCGTAACAACAGTTGGGACAGCAACAAGCCGGGTTGGGAATCCTACGGTCTGGCTTCCGAGAATGAGACCTCGAAATACGAGGGAGGATCGTCCGTGGAGATCAACTTCGACCGGACGTTCGGCAAGACGGGCTACCTGCGCTACCGGACGACGATCTACTCCTTCTACGGATGGATTACGGACATCAGCCAGCAGAACCGGATCCGCGACTATACCGAAT
>CALUKL010000163.1 GCA_944321195.1 uncultured Alistipes sp. | reverse complement strand
GCCAGATAGGCCATGTAGACCCACTGCACGGCCTCCTGTGCCGAGTGCGCCGGGCGGGAGAGATCCAGTCCGTAGTATTCGCCCATGGTGCGGATGTCTTTCAGGGCCTTGATCTGCTCGGCGACCTCCTCGCGCAGGCGGATGCGGGCCTCGGTCATCGGGCCGGTGAGGTTGCGCAGGTCCTGCTGCTTGGCTTCGATCAGGCGGTCGGTGCCGTAGAGGGCCAGACGACGGTAGTCGCCGATGATGCGGCCGCGGGCGTAGTTGTCCGGGAGCCCCGTCAGGAACCCGAGCGAGCGGAACGAACGGATCTCCTCAGTGTAGACGTCGAAGACGCCGTCGTTGTGGGTTTTACGGTAGTGGGTGAAGATGTCGCGCACCTTTTCGTCGACATCCACGCCGTTTTCCCGGCAGGCGCGCGAAACGACATTGATGCCGCCGAAGGGCTTGATGGCGCGCTTGAGGAGCTCGTCGGTCTGGAGTCCGACGATGAGTTCGTTCTCGCGGTCGATGTATCCGGCCTTGTGGGAAGTGATCGTCGAGACGGTCTTGTTGTCCAGCGAGCGGATGCCGTTATTCTGACGCTCCTCTTCGATGGCTTTGAGACAGAGGTCCCAGATGTGCTTGGTTCGTTCGGTGGGACCCTGCAGGAACGAGGCGTCGCCCAGATAGGGGGTGATGTTCGTCTGCACGAAACTCGTGACGTTGATCTCCTTGCTCCAAAGCCCGTCGATGAAGGTTTTGTTCAGTTCCATAAGATGTGCTATTGTTCGTTTTGGGATTAAGATTGTCTCCTTTCGGCCCACAAAGATAGGTTGTTTTTTCCACATGGGACGAATTTTGCTTACAATTTCTTATAAAAATTTAAAAAATACCTGGATTTCGGTATCCGAAGGGCCGCTTGGGCTTGCTTTTTGGAATCGGGGAAAAAGTGTACCTTTGCGGCATGAAGAACGCTTAATTGACAGACTGATATGGAAGAACTTACGCTGACTACCCCAGCCCTGCTGTTTTCGGCCGTTTCGCTGATCCTGCTGGCCTACACGAACCGCTTTCTCTCCTATGCGCAACTGGTCCGCACGCTCAAGGAGCAGTACCTGCAGCACCCTTCGAAGGTGACGCAGGCACAGATCGACAACCTCCGCCGCCGCCTCCACCTCACCCGCACGATGCAGGCGCTCGGGGTGTCGAGCCTGTTTCTGTGTGTGGTGACGATGTTTCTGATCTATGTCGATTTCTTCACGCTTTCGGCCTGGGTGTTCGGGGCTGCGCTGCTGCTGCTGATCGCCTCGCTGGGGGTCTCGATCTGGGAGATCCAGATCTCGGTCCGGGCGCTGGAGATCCACCTCAGGGATATGGAGAAATAGGGCGCCGGCCCTTCCGAGGGCACTTGCGGCGTAAAAAAACGAAGATGCTGCGACGTCGCGTCGCTGCATCTCCCACTAACCTGCTTATGTAACCTAAAACCAACTTGTGAAAGCCTCTTCCGGTTTTCACATGACAAAGATACGGGGCCGTCATTTCTTTCGGATGACGGCCCCGTTACATTCGCGTGAAGCGTGAGGACTGCTATTGCCTTGACGGAGCGATTTCGTGCTGCGATTCCAGGAAGTAGTGCTGCGACTTGAGCAGGTTCCGCGACTGGAGCACCATGGTCTTGGTCTCGTTGAGGATCGTCAGGTAGAGCACGCTGGCGCGGGTCGAGGTCGAGGGGTTGCTATTGATGCGCCGCAGCTGGCTCTTGACGGCCTCGACGATCGTGTCGAAGAGGCGGTCGCGCATGTCGAGCACCCGGTCGAGATCCGTGAAGTCCTTCGAGGCGAGCATCTCGTTGATCTTGTCGAAGATCTCCTCCACCTGGTCGTTCACGCGCATCAGGTCGACGATCTGCTCCTTCGACATGCCCTCGTGGTTGTTGTCGATGTGTTCGAACGAGGGGCGCGTGATGTGGATCAGGGCCTTGGTCACCTCCGAGAGGTAGTCGACCACCTGGACGTAGAAGTGCCCGGTGTCGATGTCGCACTGCTGCAGGCGCCGCAGCGTGGGCATGATGTTGTACTTGCGCTCACGGGCCTCCGAGAAGAGGCGTTCCGAGTCGTGGACCATCTCCTTGAGGACCTTGCGGTTCTCCTTGAAGACGGCCACGAGCGTGCGGTTGTAGATGCGCGTGACCTCCTGCATGGTGTTGCAGACCTCGCCGATGCAGGCGCAGAGCACCTCGTCGGGGGTTTCGGCCTTTTCGAGGGGCAGCAGGGCCTTTTCGGCCTCGGCCTTCAACTCGGGGGTCTTGCGGTGGCTGCGGATGAGCAGCCAGGCGCAGAGAACCGTGAGTGCCGCAACGGCGATCCAGCCGCCCCAGAGCAGCAGGGCCGTGACGGCCAGTGCGATGAGGAATCCTCCCAGTGCGGTGATGAACCACCCCGAGATGACGGCCATGACGCCCGTAATGCGGTAGACGGCGCTTTCGCGTCCCCAGGTGCGGTCGGCCAGCGACGAACCCATCGCCACCATGAAGACGACGTAGGTGGTCGAGAGCGGGAGTTTGTAGGAGGTACCGATGGCGATCAGGATCGAGGCGGCGGTGAGGTTCACCACGGCGCGGATCATGTCGTACTGCGCCGAGGCGCGCTCCTCGACGGGCAGGGGCTCGAAGCGCCGGTCGATGGCCTTCTGCATCCGTTTGGGGACGATGCCGGCCCAGAGGTGGTTGGCCATCAGCGTCAGGCGCACCAGCCCGCGCGAGAGGAACGTCGAGCCGAAGCGCTCCTCCTCTTCGTGCTGCGAGGCGAGCGAGAGTTCGGTCTCAGCCACGTGCTGGGACTTTTTCGAGAAGAAGAGCGTCAGCACCATGATCAGTCCCGAGGCGAGCAGGATCAGGAAGTCCGTGCGGACCGGGGCTTCGAGGGCTCCCATCATGATGGTTTCGCTGCCGGCCTCGCGGGCGATCTGCCAGGCGTCGAAGCTGGCCAGGGGCACGCCGATGAAGTTCACGAGGTCGTTTCCTGCGAAGGCCAGGGCCAGGGCGAAGGTGCCGGAGAGGATCGTGATGCGGATGATGTTGAGCCGCATCCGCTGGAAGAGCCACAGCACGATGGATGCCACGGCCCAGAAGGCGAGGAGCGTGAGTAGCACGTGGTCGGTGACGTATTCCGAGACCGAGGTGGGGATGAGTCCCGAGCTCTTGAGCCCCTTGAAGAGTGCGAAGTAGAGGATCCCGGAGAGGGAGACTCCGCACCATACGGCACCCCAGCGCCGGAATACGGGGGCGTAGCGGAACGAGAAGATCAGGCGCGAGACGTACATGTAGAAGAGACCCGCGACGAAGGCGAAGGCCACGGAGAGGAGGATGGCGGCGATGATGACCATGGCCTTCCCGGTGTTGATGAACTGCGAGAGGTCCTGGAGCGAGAAGGCGGGGTCGGCGGCGATGTGGAAGAGGGCCGTGGCGACGGCGGCGCCGAGCAGCCCGAAGACCATCGAGACGGTGGTCGAGGTGGGGAGCCCGAGGGTGTTGTAGAGGTCGAGCAGCAGGACGTTTCCGAGCATCATGCCGAGGAAGAGCATCATGATCTCCTGAAAGGAGAACTGCGCCGGGTAGAAGACGCCGCTGCGGGCGACCTCCATCATGCCGCTGGAGGTGAGCGTTCCGACGAGGATTCCGGCCGCGGCGACCCAGAGGATCGTGCGGCGGGGTGCGACTTTCGAGCCGATGGCCGAGTTGAGGAAGTTGATGGCGTCGTTGGCGACACCCACGACGATGCCCATCACGGCCAGGATGGCCAGGATGATGACGATGGCTGTAAACAAGGGCGACATGGTGAAATATCTGTTCCGTTTTTGAAAGTTTCCCGTTCGGGGCGGGCCGTCTTCGGGGAGGTCGACGCGAGGCTGCCGTTGCGTCCTCGCCGCGGGGCGGGGCTTCGGCGCCGTGCCGGGGACTTCCGGGAGAGATTCGGCTTGCCGGGAGCAAAGGTCCGAAACAGATATTACAAAATGGTTACAGCGGTGTTTCGACGTTGTGAAACGTTGCTTTTCAGCCTTTTTTCCGGAGTGTGAAGCGGAATTCGAGACCTCCGCGTTCGCGGTTGCGGGCGGAGATCGTCCCTCCGTGGATCATCACGGCGTTTTTGACGATCGAGAGCCCGAGCCCCGTTCCCCCGAGTTTGCGCGAACGCCCCTTGTCGACGCGGTAGAAGCGTTCGAAGAGGTGGGGAAGGTGCTCGTCGCTGACGCCGATTCCGTTGTCGGCGAAGAGGATCGTGCACGCCTCGGGCGAATTGTCCAGCAGCCGGATGTAGATGTCGCGCCCGCCGGAGTAGGCGGCGGCGTTGTCCGCGAGGTTGCGGAAGATCGAACTCAGCAGGGCGGGATTCCCTACAACCTCGACCCGCTCCGGGAAGTCGACATTCACGCGCAGCCGCTGTTCGGCGGGTTTCAATGCCATCTCTTCGGCCACCTCGGCGATCAGGTCGTTCACGACGACGGGCTCCTTGCGGATCACCTGGCTCGCTTCGTCCATGCGGGTGATGGTCGCCACGTCGGAGAGCAGACGGCGCAGGCGTTCGATCTGCGCGCAGCTCTTTTCGAGGAACTCCGTGCGTCTGTCCGCGTCGAGCGAAGGGTTGGCCAGCAGTGTCTCCAGATAGCCCTGGATGGCCGCTACGGGGGTTTTCAACTCGTGGTTGATGTTGTTCGTGAGCTGTTTCTTGATGCGGATCTTCTCCTGTTCCTCGTGCAGTGCCAGGGCGTGTTCGCGGTCGCGGTCGGCCGTCGTCTGCTGCAGTCGGGCGTAGAGCCGGATGATGTGGTTCGAGATTTCGCCCAGTTCATCGTGGGGGAAGGACTCCGGTTCGTCGATCCGTTCGCCGCGTTCGGCGTGCTGGGCGAAGTCGTTCAGCCGCGAGATGTTGTGCCCCAGCCGCCGTGTGGCGAAGTATCCCGCGATGCTCATCAGCAGCGTGACCCCGAGCATGAACCAGAGGAATACGCGGTCGGCGGCCAGGACCGTGCTCAGCGGTACGGAGTAGGGCACGGCCGACCGGATGATATAGCGGTCGCCGAGCATCGCCGAGTAGAAGTAGTTGCGGTGGGTGCTCTCCGAGTGTCGGCGGATGGTGTATCCGGAGCCGTGGGCCAGGGCCTCGGCGACTTCCGGGCGGTCGAGGTGGTTGGCTGCGGGGAGCGTGTCGAGCGAGTTGTCGAAGAGGACGTTCCCCTGACGGTCGATGATCGTCACGCGCAGCTCCTCGAAGGGCCCGTTATGGGCAGCGATGCAGGCTGCGGGTTCGACGCCTTCGTCCAGTGCGTCGAGCATCCGCAGGTTGAGGAGTTGCAGCCGGGCGTTGAGGCGTTCGGCCTTGAAGTGCTTCTCGCGTCCGTACTGGAACACGATGAAGCAGGCCACCAGCACCCACGAGAAGGACAGCAGCAGCAGGAAAAGCCGCCGGTGGTAGGAGAGTCTACTCCTCAAAGCCGTAGCCATATCCCAGCCGGGTTACGATGTGCTTTCCGTAAGGTCCGATCTTGCGGCGCAGACGGGTGATGTTGACGTCGATGGTGCGGTCGAGGACGATGACCTCGTCGCTCCAGATACGGTGGAGAATCTCCTCGCGGGAGAAGATCACGCCGCGATGGGCGAGGAGCAGGGCGAGGATTTCGAACTCCTTCTTGGTGAGGGAGAGTTCCGCGCCGTCGAGGGTGCAGACCTTGCGCCGGAGGTCCATTTCGAGCCCTTCGAAAGCGATGGTTTCGGGTTCGGAGCCGGAGGCTGCGGTGCGGCGCAGGACGCTGCGCACGCGGGCGAGGACTTCGCGGATGGAGAAGGGTTTGGCGATGTAGTCGTCGGCGCCGAGGTTCAGCCCGGCGACGGTATCGTCTTCGGAGTCGCGGGCCGTGCAGAAGATCACGGGGATACGGGCCGTTTCGGGATTCTCCTTGAGGATGCGGGCCATGCGGAAGCCGCTCATTTCGCCCATCATGACATCGAGCAGGATGAGCGAATAGCGTTCGGGGTGCATTCCGAGGGCCTGTTCGGCGCTGTAGGCGACCTCGACGTCATAACCTTCGACTTCGAGGTTGAACTGGAGGATTTCGCACAGCGACTCTTCGTCGTCGACCACGAGGATTTTGTGTTTTGCCATAGCTTCGGGGTTTGAATCCGCGCCAAATTTACACAACATTCACGGATGTTACACGCCCGGCTTCCGACATTTCACGGAAATGTAACAGAAGCCGTTGCCCTTTTTCTTTATTCCTTTTCCCTCTTCGTCCCGGTCGTCCCTTTGTCCCGGTTGCGCCGTTCTTCCCGTTCTTTCCGGAGAGTGGCGGGCAATCCGTATGGAAAAAAGGGCGGTCCCGGTCCGGGACCGCCCGTGGACGGCTTCGAGTCCGCACGTTGTGCAGCGGCTTTCCCGATACCGCGCGGGACGGGTGCTCCGTGACCTGCGGTGAAGCTACTTGCCGAGTACCTCCATCTGCTGGCGGACCGACTCTTCGTGGATGGCCTGCAGCACCGTGCGCATGAACTCGCGGTCCATACCCAGCTCCACGGCCTGGGCTGCCCGGCGTGCCAGCAGCTCCTCGTAACGCTGTGCCTGGAGGATCGGCATGTCGTGCTCCTTCTTGTACTGCCCGATGTCGCGCGAAACGCGCATCCGGCGGACCAGAATCTCCAGCAGCTGATCGTCGAGTTTGTCGATCTGGGCGCGCAGTTCGTTGAGGCTTTCGGTGGTGATGGTCTGCTCGCGGATCACCAGATTGCGGAGGATGTAGGCCAGCGCGTCGGGCGTCACCTGCTGGGCCTTGTCGCTCCAGGCGCAGTCGGGCGAGCAGTGCGCCTCGATGATCAGGCCGTCGAACCCGATGTCCATGGCCTGCTGCGAGAGCGGGGCGATCAGTTCGCGTTTGCCGCCGATGTGGCTCGGGTCGCAGAAGATCGGCAACGACGGCAGGCGTCGGTGCAGCTCGATGGGAATGGCCCACATGGGGTGGTTGCGGTAGATGCTCTTGTCGATGGAGGTGAATCCGCGGTGGATGGCTCCCAGACGTCGGATCCCGGCGTTGTGGATGCGCTCGATGGCTCCGATCCAGAGTTCGAGGTCGGGGCTGACGGGGTTCTTCACCAGCACGGGGACGTCTACCCCGCGCAGCGCATCGGCAATCTCCTGCATGGCGAAGGGGTTGGCGGCCGTGCGGGCTCCGATCCAGAGCAGGTCGATTCCACCCTTCAGGGCTGCTTCGACGTGTCGGCGGGTGGCGACTTCCGTGGCGGTGTACATGCCGGTTTCGTGCTTCACGCGCTGGAGCCAGGCGATACCCTGTTCACCGACGCCCTCGAAGCCTCCGGGTTTGGTGCGGGGTTTCCAGAGCCCGGCACGGTAGATCCGGATCCCTTCGGATGCAAGGGTACGGGCAGTCTGGATGACCTGTTCTTCGGTTTCGGCACTGCACGGGCCGGCAATGACTAACGGACGCCGGGGATCGACCCCGGGAAGTACGATGGGTTGGAGATCGTTCATAATGGTTGTTATTTTTGACTGTTCGACTTTTATGGATTGTATTGCGGACGTTTCCGGGTTTCAGATCTCCGGATTGGGACATTCGGCATATTCGCCCAGGACGCGGAAGTCGCTGGTGAGCGGGCGGGCGGCATCGACGGCCTGCCGGTATCGCACGGGGTCGTCGAAGGTGACGTCGACGTAGAACTGATACTCCCATTCGCGGCCGATGATCGGCAGGGACTGGATTTTCGTGAGGTTGATGTCGTAGAACGAGAGTACGGTGAGGACCTTCGAGAGGCTTCCCTGGGTGTGACGGAGCGTGAAGACGAGCGAGGCCTTGTTGGTTCGTGCGGGATCGTGGAACTCCGCGGCGCGGCTCACGTCGGCGAGGATCAGGAAGCGGGTAAAGTTGTGTTTGTTGGTTTCGATGCCGCGCTGGAGGATTTCGAGGCCGTATAGTTCCGCGGCGTCGGCTCCGCAGATGGCGGCCGTGGCAGGTAGTTTTTCTTCGGCGATTTCGCGGGCGCTTCCTGCGGTGTCGTCGCGTTCGACGACCTTCATTCCGGGCAGGCTTTTGAGGAATTCGCCGCACTGCATCAGGGCGATGGGATGGGAGTGTACTTCTCGGATTTCGTCGAGGGTTTGTCCGGGGAGTGCGGCGATGACGTGCGAGATGCGGAGTTTCTGTTCGCCGACGATCCGGGCACGGCTGCGCTGGAGGAGTTCGTGGTTGGGGAGCAGGCTTCCGGCGATGGTGTTCTCGATGGCGGCGATTCCCAGCAGGGCGGGGTCTGCGGACATGCGGCTGAAGAGGATGTCGAAACTCGAACAGGGGAGTACGCCGATTTGTCGATCGGAGAAGTAGCGCCGGGCGGCGGTTTCGTGATAGCATCCTGCGATGCCCTGTATGGCGATTTGCTCCATGTTTTTAGATTTGTTTTTTTGTAAGAAAAAATCCCGCACGTGGTGTCGTGCGGGATTCTTCGTGAATTTATGGTTGCTTGATTCAATTCAGGGTATTGATGCATACCGTCCCGCTTCTTCTTCTGGTAAAAAAGAAAAAGTAATAAAAGAAGTATGCAAAACCGTAGAGTCTCATGATTTCTGACTTTAACTGGTTACAAAAATAGTTAAAAATTTTGAAAAACCAAATCCGGGACGCTGTTTTTTGAACGGGATATGCGGAATTTCGGGGGTCCGATTGCTTCATGGCCGCTCGGGATTGCCTGAAAAATGCGGTTGCAAATCCTTGCAACCATCTGATAGATAGTGCTGTTGATGGAGTTTTGTCCTACAGCGTCAATTCCTTGTATATCCCTTTGTCGCAATCTCTTCACGATGGGGCGGGTCACAGGTTTGTCGGGCCGATATTATGTTGTAATCCGTACCCGGGCAGTAGCTCTTCCTGGAGTCGGTTGCGGGCAGGATCCCGGCTTTGTGCCGTCGCCGATACCCGTTTCGAGGCTGTTGCTCCAGCAGCAGTCGGTCAGGGTGCCGGCGTTGTTGTTTTTTCCTGTCACGCCGTCGACATTCTTGTCAGCCCCCGTGGACATTTCCCGTAGCGTAGCAGTCGGTCACGACGCCGCTGTTTACTCCGGCCACGCCCGAGAGGTAGGTTACCACCTCCGTGATGCGATCGGCGGCGCGTGATGTAGAAGCGGTCGAGCATCGAGATTCGGGATCTTACCAAACAGGCCGAAAGATGGTTGCGAATATAAGGACGGGAGCGACCGTCGGCGGCGCTATCCGCTGCAACGAGGAGAAGGTTAACCGAGGGCAGGGAATTGTAGCTAACGGATCCCTGCTGGAAAGGAGTTTCTCGGCCAATGCCTTCGAGCAGCAGTTTTATCCCGAAGCGGAGGGCAGAAGAGTCTATCGGAATACCTCAGAACAGACACCGTCTTCCTCAAAAGAGCCATACCGGCCGGATCCGTTGATCCATCCGCTGGACGCGATTCTGGAATTGGCAGACGGACAGGCTTATGAGGAGGAGCAACAACAGTAGATTCGGAAAAAGAAGAAAAGGCCCATGAATCGACACTGATCCAACCTCATTTTATACTACACAGGCACAATGAACACCCGTCACTGCCGCCCGGTCGGTCGCCGGCATCAGTACGTTAAGATTTTCCCGATTTTTTGCATTTCCCGACTGATATTCGCCTCGGATATTTTGGCATAATGACGGGTCATGTTGGTATTCGAGTGGCCGAGGATCTTGGCGATTATATCAATTGGCATCCCGAGGCTGAGAAATATTTTCTAATTTTGCGATTCTAAAACAGGATTTTGCAATAAATATATGATTCAATCGAAAACAGCAAGGATACTGTATTCTATCATTGCTAGCATTATTATAATCTTCTTCTGGAGAAACATAGGCTTTGTAACAACACTTTTCGATATACCGAG
>CALUKL010000162.1 GCA_944321195.1 uncultured Alistipes sp. | reverse complement strand
TCGGCGAACTTCGTGATCCACCCCAGGCCCGCCTCCAGCGGCGAGGTCGTGTCGTCGATGTCGTTGCCGTAGAGGCAGAAGCCCTTCTCCAGGCGCAGCGTGTCCCGGGCCCCCAGGCCGATGTTCTTCAGTCCGTACTCGGCACCGGCCTCCCAAAGAGCCTTCCACAGTTTTGCGCCATCTTCGTTGGCCACGTAGATCTCGCAGCCTCCGGCTCCCGTGTAGCCCGTGATCGAAAGAATCGCCCGGCAGCCGGCAACCTCCATCTTCTTAAAGGTATAGTACTCCATCCCCTCGACCGGTTCCGCGCACATCTTCTGCACGATCTTCATCGCCAGCGGCCCCTGCACGGCCAGTTGGCAGATCTCGTCCGAAGCGTTGTAGAGCTCCTTGCCCGGGCCAGCCTCCATGCCGAACTCCTCGCGGCCCACGGCGCAGATATGCGCCCAGTCCTTGTCGATGTTCGCGGCGTTGACGCACAGCATGTAGGTCTCGGCATCGATCCGGTAGACCAGGATGTCGTCCACGATCCCCCCGCGGCCGTTCGGCATACACGAATACTGCACCTTCCCGTCGTAGAGTTTCGCAACGTCGTTCGTCGTGATGCGCTGCAGCAGCGCCTCGGCCTTCGGGCCCTTGACCCAGATCTCGCCCATGTGGCTCACGTCGAAGACCCCGGCGCCCTGGCGCACGGTCATGTGCTCGTCGGTGATGCCCGTGAACTCGATGGGCATGTTGTAACCCGCGAATTCGGCCATCTTGGCTCCCGCGGCAATGTGATAATCGGTAAATACGGTGGTTTTCATATAGGTGGTTTGGTTATTACTCGCGGCGTTTCACGCCCAGGCGCGGGCAGCGGTGGAACTCCTTCGTGCGGTCGAACAGGTAGCGGTAGGTCGTATGGATCTTGTGCCGCGTGGCGCAGACGTAGGTTTCGATCATGCGGTTCATCACCGGGTTGAAATCTCCGATCCAGGCCAGTTCCATCGTCTTGTAGGGATTCTTGGTCAGCTCCAGGAACTCGTAGTATTTCACCATGATGGCCGACTCCACGCCCTTTCCGTGAAACTCCGGCGTGATGCCGAAGATGATGCCGAAGATCCGGTCGCACGACTTGCGGACCTTCAGGTCCCACATCAGCCGCAGCTTCTGCCACAGCCCGAACTTGCCGTTGAACTTCCCGATCAGGCGGTTCAGGTCCGGAACCGTGATGAAGAAGCCGATCGGCTCGTCGTTGAAATAGGCGAAGAAGATGATATGCGGATCGATGATCGGCTTCATCTCGCGGACCATCATCAGAGCCTCCTCCTGCGTCATCGGACGAACGCCCGAGAACAGGGCCCACGCCTTGTTGTAGATCACCCGGAAGTTCTCGGCCGCCTCCTCCAGATTCTTCATGTCGATCGTCTCGACGCGGTAGCCCGGAACCGTATAGAGCCGTTCGGCCCGTGCGAAGATCTGCTTGTTCGCCTCCGAATTGTTCACCCGCCAGATGAAACTGTGCTGGTTGAAGTAGTTCCGGAAACCGTAGTTTTCGAACAGATCCTTGTAGTAGGGCGGGTTGTAGGGGTTCTTGTAGAGCGGCTGGAACTCGTAGCCCTCGACCAGAAGGCCCCACCAGTCGCGCCGCTGCCCGAAGTTGATCGGACCGTCCATCGCCTCCATGCCCCGGCTCGCCAGCCACATCCGCGCGGCGTCGAACATCATGTCGGCCACCGTCTGATCATCGATCGACTCGAAGAAGCCGCAGCCGCCCGTCGGCTGCTCCTCGATGGCCGCCTTCTCACGGTTGTAGAACGCAGCAATGCGCCCCACGACCTCGCCCGAAGCATCCCGGACCACCCAGCGGATCGCTTCGCCGTCGGCGAAAAGCTCGTTCCGAGCCGGGTCGAAGACCTCCAGCACATCCTGATCCAGCGGGCAGACCCAGTTTCGGTTGCCCTTGTAGATCCGTTTCGGCAGGTTCAGCCACTCCCGCTCCACGGCCGGCGTCGTCACCTCCTGCAACGTATATTTTCCCTGATTCATGATTCTACGGTTATTTTCGACGTTTCCAACGTCCAAAGGTAACAATTTTTTCCTTATTTTTGTTCATCTATCAAATTTCGAATCCGAATGAACAAAAGCCTCGAACAGTACATGCCCGACGGGAGCAAACTCCCCTACCGGTTCATGAAATACCGGATCCACAAGATCCTCCTCGTCTGCTGCAGCTACGACGGATACATCCTCGAAGAGGACGGACACATCGAATCCCAGATCAACCAGGAGTATATCGACCTCAACATGTCGAACCCCCCGTCGCTCACCCGCGTGAGCTCCACGGCCGAGGCCCTCGAGGCCCTGCGCGAAGACGACTCCTACGACTTCATCCTCACGATGTACAACGTCGGAGAGCCCGACGTCTTCGCATTCGCACACATCGTCAAGGAGCGCCATCCCAACATCCCCGTCGCGCTGCTCACCTCCTTCTCCAAGGACATCTACCGCCGCATCGAGGAGCAGGACCATTCGGGCCTCGACTACATCTTCTCCTGGCACGGAAACACAGACCTGATCATCGGTATCATCAAGCTCATCGAGGACAAGATGAACGCCGACGAGGATATTCTCGAAGGGGGCGTGCAGGCCATCCTCCTGGTCGAGGACTCGATCCGCTTCTACTCCACCTACCTGCCCGAGCTCTACAAGCTGATCCTGCTGCAGAACACCGAGTTCCTGAAGGATGCCTTCAACGAACAGCAGCAGGTCCTCCGCAAACGCGCCCGCCCCAAGATCCTCCTGGCCCGCAGCTACGACGAGGCCACGGAGCTTTACGACCGTTACCGCAAAAACCTCCTCGGCGTGATCTCCGACGTGGGGTTCATCCTCCACCGCAACGACCCCTCCGACACCGAAAAACTCGACGCCGGGATCGACCTCTGCCGACGCATCAAGCAGGACAACCCCCTGATGCCCGTCCTGCTGCAGTCCTCGCAGACCTCCTTCGAGGAGCAGGCCCGCGAACTCGGGGCCGGATTCATCGCCAAGAACTCCAAGACGCTCCTCTCCCAGCTGAGCGAATACATCGCCAAGGAGTTCGCATTCGGCGACTTCGTCTTCGAAGACCCCGAAACCGGCGCCGAAATCGGACGCGCCAAGGACCTCACCCAGATGCAGCAGATGATCGCCACGATTCCCGACAGGGCCTTCGAATACCATACCTCGCAGAACCACCTCTCCAAGTGGCTCTATTCGCGCGGCCTCTTCCCCCTGGCCGCCTCCATCCGCCAATACAACAAAAGCCACTTCTCCACGGTCGAGGAGCACCGCCGCGTCCTCGTGAACCTCATCCGCGACTACCGCACGCTCCTCGGACAGGGCGTCGTCGCGCGATTCGACCCCGAAACCTACTCCGACGCCGTGGCTTTCGCCCGCATCGGCGAAGGATCGCTCGGCGGCAAGGCCCGCGGACTGGCCTTCATGAACTCCATGCTCATGAAGCACCACCAGTACGACAAACACGACAACGTCCGCATCATGATCCCCCGCTCGGTGGTCATCGCTACGGAGTACTTCGACGAGTTCATCCGCCGGAACGGACTCCAGTACATCATCTCCCAGGAGTTCTCCGACGAGGAGATCCTCTCGGAATTCGTCACCTCGACCATGCCGCAACGCCTCCAGGAGGAGCTCAAGGCATACATCCGGACCGTACGGACCCCGCTGGCCGTGCGCTCCTCCTCGAAACTCGAAGACTCCCACTACCAGCCCTTCGCCGGGATCTACTCCACCTACATGATCCCATACACCGACAACGAGGACCAGATGCTGCGACTCCTCCTGCGCGCCGTCAAGAGCGTCTACGCCTCGGTCTACTTCGCCGCGTCGAGGGCCTACATCGCCACCTCGCAAAACCTCATCTCCGAGGAGAAGATGGCCGTCATCATCCAGGAGGTCTGCGGAACGGAGCAGAACGGGCTCTGGTTCCCCACCTGCTCCGGAGTCGCCCGGTCGATCAACTACTACCCCATCGGCGACGAACAGGCCGCCGACGGCGTCTGCAACGTCGCCATGGGGCTCGGGAAACTCGTCGTCGACGGAGGACGCACCCTCCGCTTCTCGCCCCGATACCCGCAGAAGGTCCTCCAGACCTCAACCCCCGAACTGGCCCTGAGCGACACCCAGACCGAGATCCTCGCCCTGAGTCTCCGACCCGAGGAGTTCCGCACCTCGATCGACGACGCCGTGAACCTGCGCCGTCTCTCCCTGCGCGAAATCGCCGATTTCCGAAACTCGAAGTTCGTCTGCTCGGTCTGGGACCGCGAGAACGAGCGCATCTCCGACAGCCCCTTCGACCGCGGACGCAAGGTCATCACGTTCAACAACATCCTCAAGTACAACACCTTCCCCCTCGCCGAGATCATTTCGGACATCCTCCGCATGGGCGCCGAGGAGATGCGCTGCCCCGTCGAGGTGGAGTTCGCCGTCAACATGGACGTCGCACCCGGACGCAAGCAGATCTTCAACCTCCTCCAGATCCGACCCATCATCGACAACCAGGACAACCGCGCCATCGACTGGTCCGCCGAAGACCCCGGACAAGCCCTGATCTACGGAGAACAGGCCCTCGGAATCGGCATGATGGCCGACCTCGCGGACATCATCTATGTCAAGAACGGCACCTTCGACTCGCTCTCCACCGGGAAAATCGCCGCGGAGCTCCTTACGCTCAACAACCGGATGCGCGACGAAGGGCGTTCGTACATCCTCGTCGGACCCGGACGCTGGGGATCCTCCGATCCCTTCCTCGGCGTGCCCGTCAAGTGGAACCACATCTCCGAGGCGAAGGTCATCGTCGAGTGCGGAATCGAAAAGTTCGAGGTCGAACCCTCCCAGGGTACCCACTTCTTCCAGAACGTCACCTCGCTCGGCGTCGGCTATCTGACCATCAGCCCCTTCCGCGGCGACGGGATCTTCCGCGAAGAGCGCCTCGACGCCATGCCCGCCCATTACGACGGAACCTATTTGCGGCAGGTGCGCTTCGAGCGGCCCCTCTGGGTCTGCATCGACGGCCGTTCGAACAGGGGAATGATTCGGGAAAATACCGATGAATGAAAAATTTCCTGAAATTTTCCCGAAAGAAGTTACAATCCATAATAAAAATTGTTATATTTGTAACAAAAGAACGCCAAACCTAAAAACTTCTGTGCTATGAACGTTAACAAAATCATGACCGACCTCGAACGCAAGCACCCCGGTGAAAGCGAATACCTCCAGGCCGTGCGCGAAGTGCTGATGACCGTCGAAGACGCCTACAACCAGCACCCCGAATTCGAGGCCAACCGTATCGCGGAACGGATCGTCGAACCCGACCGCATCTTTACGTTCAAAGTCGTATGGGTAGACGACAAGGGCGAAGTACAGACCAATATCGGCTACCGTGTCCAGTTCAACAACGCCATCGGCCCCTACAAGGGCGGATTGCGTTTCCACCCCTCGGTCAACCTCTCGATCCTCAAGTTCCTCGGCTTCGAGCAGATCTTCAAGAACGCCCTCACCACGCTTCCCATGGGCGGCGCCAAGGGCGGCTCGGACTTCAACCCAAAAGGCAAGTCCGACCGCGAGGTCATGCGCTTCTGCCAGGCCTTCATGACCGAACTCTGGCGGCACATCGGTCCCGAAACCGATGTCCCGGCCGGTGATATCGGCGTCGGAGGCCGCGAAATCGGATTCCTCTACGGCATGTACCGCAAACTCGCCCAGGAAAATACCGGCGTCCTGACCGGAAAGGGCATGACCTACGGAGGTTCGCTGATCCGTCCCGAGGCCACCGGTTTCGGCGCCGTCTATTTCCTGCGCCAGATGCTCGAAAAGGCCGGGATGGACATCAAGGGCCAGACCATCGCCATCTCCGGATTCGGGAACGTCGCCTGGGGCGCCGCCACGAAGGCCACGGAACTCGGGGCCAAGGTCGTCACGATCTCCGGACCCGACGGGTACGTCTATGACGAAGAGGGCCTCAACGCCGAAAAGATCGCCTACATGCTCGAACTCCGCGCCTCGAACAACGACGTCGTGGAGCCCTACGTCGAAAAGTTCCCCAACGCGAAGTTCTTCCCCGGCCGCAAGCCCTGGGAGGTCAAGGTCGACATCGCCATGCCGTGCGCCACACAGAACGAGCTCGACGGCGAGGATGCCAGGAAACTGCTGGCCAATGGCGTGAAGATCGTTGCCGAGGTTTCGAACATGGGCTGCCGCCCCGAGGCCATCGACGCCTTCATCGCCGCCAGGATCCCCTACGGACCCGGCAAGGCCGTGAATGCCGGCGGCGTGGCCACCTCGGGACTCGAAATGACCCAGAACGCCCAGAAGCTCAACTGGACGGCCGAAGAGGTCGATGCCAAGTTGCATCAGATCATGTCGTCGATCCACCACGCCTGCCTGGAATACGGCACCGAGGCCGACGGCTACATCAACTACATGAAGGGCGCCAACATCGCCGGATTCATGAAGGTCGCCAAGTCGATGGTCGAGCAGGGAGTCCTGTAACGATCGATGGGCAAAAAAAATCGGAGGCCGTTCGGATTACCGGACGGCCTTTTTCGTACATATCACTCAAAATCAGCCCAATATCACAAAACGGTCATGGTAAAAAAACGCGGATTCGTGATCAAATCCACAGGGTCGGTTGAATTTATTTGCCGCGGCAGCCGCGGCCCGTTATCTTTGCCGACAGTGAAAAATGAAAACCACGAAAACCATGAAAACCATGAAAAAATTCACCAACAGCCTGGCCGCCGTAGCGCTGGCCTGCCTCGCTCTGGCCGCAACGGCCTGCGACAAGGATGACAATGACGATGACAAAGGCACGGCCCTGACCCTTCAGGAGATGGTGGGAGCCTACTCCGGGACCTTCGATTTCACCCCCTCGCCCAGCAGCATCAATCCCGACCCGCAGCCCGAAACCGGAATTGCCGTCTCGTTCGAGGTAACCGACCAGGGCTCCGTACACTTCCCCGAGTTCCCGGCGGCCACCCTTGTCAAGGCGCTGCTCGGCGATCAGGCGGCCTCAACACTCATCCCGATGCTGGGAACGATCACCTATGATGTGACGATCGGCACGCCGACGGCCGACGATTCGAAACTCTCGGCGGCACTGACCACGCCCCAACTGCGGATCAGTATTCCTTCTATGCCCGTCCTGATCACGATCGAGGCTCCCGATCAGCTCACCTACACGAAAGAGGGTGAAATAAAGTTCACGCTCGAGACCGTCAAATGCCAGCTGGGCGAAGGCGAATCGGCCGGTGAGCCGTTCGACCTGGCCAACACGCTGGAATTCACGGCCCAAAAGCAATAATGCGCGGCGCCCCGGTCTGTCCGGGAATCGTCCCGCATCCGCCCACAAGAAAGCCGGCACCCTTTTTACGGGATGCCGGCTTTCTTATCGAACGTCGTGCCCGACCTCTACAGCCGCGCCTTGATCGCTTTGGTAGCCTCCTCGTAGCCCGGCTTCTCCAGCAGCGCGAACATGTTCTTCTTGTAGGCCTCCACGCCCGGCTGGTCGAACGGATTCACACCCAGCAGGTAACCGCTGATCCCGCACGCCTTCTCGAAGAAGTAGAGCAGCGAACCGATCACCTCCTCCGAAATCTCCGGAATCTCCACACGAAGGTTCGGAACCCCGCCGTCCACGTGGGCCAGCTGTACGCCCAGTTCCGCCATGCGGTTCACCTCCGAAATCCGCTTCCCGGCCAGGTAGTTCAGGCCGTCGAGGTTTTCCGAATCGGCTTCGATAACGACCTTCGAGGCCGGACGGGCCACCGAAATGATCGTCTCGAACAGCGTCCGCTCACCCTCCTGGATGTACTGGCCCATCGAGTGCAGGTCGGCCGTTAGCGTCACGCTGGCCGGGAAGATGCCCTTGCCCTGCTTGCCCTCGCTCTCGCCGTAAAGCTGCTTCCACCACTCGTTGATATACTGCAGTTTCGGTTCGTAGGAGCCCAGGATCTCGATCTTCTTGCCCGAAGCGTAAAGTGCGTTGCGCACCGTGGCGTAGATCGCCGACGGATTCTCGGCGAAGGGTACGCCCTCGGCCGTCGCCTTCTCCATCTCCTGTGCCCCGCGCACCAGGGCGGCAATGTCGACGCCCGCCACGGCCAGCGGAAGCAGACCTACCGGAGTCAGCACCGAATAGCGTCCGCCCACATCGTCCGGAATCACGAACGTCGGGTAGCCCTCCTGCGTCGCCAGCGTCTTCAACGCCCCGCGCGCCTTGTCCGTCACGGCCACGATCCGCTCGGCGGCCTCCGCCTTGCCGTAGCGCTTCTCGATCTCCGCCTTGATCAGCCGGAAGGCGATGGCCGGTTCGGTCGTCGTGCCCGATTTCGAGATCACGATCGCCGCAATCGAGTGCTCCTTCACCGCATCAAGCAGTTCGGCCGTATAGTCCTCCGAAATGTTCTGCCCGGCAAAGAGAACCGTCGGGCTCTGCTGCTCCTTGTGCAGCAGCTTGAACGGGTCGCTCATCGCCTCCAGAACCGCTTTCGCGCCCAGGTACGAACCCCCGATTCCAATGCAGATCACCACGTCGGCCTTCGCACGAAGCTTTGCCGCCGCAGCGTTGATCGCGGCAATTTCCGAGTCGGTGATCGACGACGGGAGGCGCACCCAACCCAGAAAATCATTCCCCGCACCCTTGCCCGAGTGCAGCAGCGAATTGGCGGCCTGTGCCTTGGACTCCATCTCGGCGGTAATCTCTACGCCCGCCTTCGAAATGTCTACTTTTACGTTTTTCATATCGTATCAAATTAATTTGGTTGTCAGTGCCTGCATCTCCTTGCGGGCCGATGCCCGCTCGTAAAGAACCCGGTAGACCATCTCCGCGATGGGCATCTCAACCCGATGCCGCGTGTTGATATGGCGGATGCAGTCCGCCGCGAAGTACCCCTCGGCCACCATCGTCATCTCGTTCAGCGCACTCTTCACCGTACACCCGTGGCCGATCAGCAGCCCCAGGCGCCGGTTGCGGCTGTAGTTCGAGTAGCACGTCACCAGCAGGTCCCCCAGGTAGGCCGAGACCTGCGTGTCGCGGCGGTCCGGGTAGCTCTCCTCCAGGAAGCGCGTCATCTCCCCGGCCGAGTTGGCGATCAGCACCGCCAGGAAGTTGTCCCCGTAGCCCAGACCCACGGCCAGACCCACGGCCAGGGCGTAGATATTCTTCAGAATCGCAGCATATTCAATGCCATAAAGGTCCGTCGAATAGCTCAGGCGGATGTTCCCCCCGGCAAAGCGCGAACCGATCAGGCGGGCATTCTCCAGGTCCGTGCACACCACCGTCAGGTAGGAGAGTTTCCCGCGCGAGACCTCCTCGGCGTGCGAAGGTCCCGTAAAAAGCCCCAACTGTTTGTAGGAGAGTTCGTAGCGGTCGTGGATATACTCCACGACCGTCTGGTAGTCGCCCGGAACGATGCCCTTGATGGCCGAAACGATGAATTTCTCCTTCAGCGAAACGGTCAGCGGAGACAGGATCTCCTTCAGGTAGGCCGACGGCGTGGCCAGAATCACCACCTCCGCATCCCGGACCACGGCATCCAGGTCGTCCGACGGCGCGATGACCGACGGATCGAGCTCCAGATCGCTCAGGTAACGAGGATTCCGGCCCTCGCTCCGCAGCGACTCCAAAACCTCCGGATTGCGGACGTACCACCCCACCCGGCGCCCGTTGGCCGCAAGAAGACCCACCAGGGCCGTCGCCCAACTGCCATAACCAATTACCGCACAGCGCGCATCGGCGCCGATTTTATATTCCATACGGGAATCTGTTTATGCTACTATCCTACAAATATAGCAAAAAAAGCAGATTATCACGCTCCCCTGCCCGGAATTTCGCCTTTTCAAATCCCGTTTTACCGGGCAAACCGCCGCCGCCGAAAAAAAATACACCTTGAAATAGACGTTTTTCCGGGGCTTTTTGCTACCTTTGTCCAGATATGTCGGCTCCCGACGCACCGAAAATCGGCAGATCCGCATATGTAATTGTAAATAACGACTTTACAAAATATAGTGTTGGGGTAGTTTTATGGGAATCTTTTCTTTGACTCAGGAGTTGGCCATCGACCTCGGTACGGCCAACACGCTCATTATCTATAACGGAAAGGTCGTCGTCGACGAACCCTCGATCGTCGCACTCGACGTCCATACCGGAAAACTCGTCGCCATCGGCCAGCAGGCCCGCCAGATGCACGAGAAAACAAATCCGAACATCAAGACCATCCGCCCGCTCAAGGACGGCGTGATCGCCGACTTCAACGCCACGGAACTCATGCTCCGGGGCATGATCAAGAAGGTCAAGACCTCCGGAAGCCTCTTCGCACCGTCGCTGCGCATGGTCATCTGCATCCCCTCGGGATCGACCAACGTCGAGATCCGCGCCGTGCGCGACTCCGCGGAACACGCCGGAGGCCGCGAGGTATACATGATCTACGAACCCATGGCCGCAGCCCTCGGTGCCGGACTCGACGTCGAAGCCCCCGAAGGAAACATGGTCATCGACATCGGCGGCGGCACCTCCGAGATCGCCTGCATCTCCCTCGGCGGAATCGTCTGCTCCGAATCGATCAACACCGCCGGAGACGTCTTCACGAACGACATCCAGAGCTACATCCGCCAGCAGCACAACATCCGGATCGGGGAACGGACCGCAGAAGCCATCAAGTGCTCGATCGGCGCCGCCGTCTCCGACCTCGAAGAGGCACCCGAGGATTTCGTCGTAACAGGACCCAACATGCTCACGGCCTTGCCCCAGACCGTTTCGCTCTCCTACAGCGAAATCGCATACGCCCTCGAAAAGTCCCTCTCGAAGATCGATGCCGCGCTGATGAAGGTTCTCGAATCGATGCCCCCCGAACTCTACGCCGATATTGTCAAGAACGGAATCTACCTCGCAGGCGGCGGCGCCCTCATCAAGGGGCTCGACCGCCGGCTCAACGAAAAGACCGGAATCCCGTTCCACATCGCCGAAGATCCCCTGCGCGCCATCGCCCGCGGGACGGGTATCGCCCTGAAGAACATCAACCGGTTCTCGTTCCTCATGCGCTGAGGCACGGAACACGGACTTTTTGCGAAACGGATTGCGGGCCTCGGTCCGCAATCTTGAATTAAGGTCAATCCCCCGCTTTAACCGAAAAACGCCGTGCGCAAGCTGATCGAGTTCGTCCGGAGCACCTACGTCGTCGTGCTCTTCGTGGTGCTGGAAGCCGCAGCCATCGGCTACTATGCACACTCCTCCAGCTATACCCAGGCCCGGCTGCTCGCCCGGTCGAACCAGGTCGCCGGCGGTGTGCACGGTTTCTTCGCCGGGATCCGGCGGTACCTTTTCCTCGGACGCGAGAACCGGCAACTCGCAGAACACGTCGCACGCCTCGAAGAAAAACTCGCCCAGTACCAGGAAGCCGAAACCGAAGCCCGCCTCGACGCATACCTCCGCGATATAGGCGAATCCAAATACCGGTTCGCCGCCGCCGCCGTCGTCGGGAGCACCCTCAACCGGATGCAGAACCTCCTGACACTCAACCGGGGCCGCGAAGACGGCATCGAGGAGGAGATGGGCGTACTGGCCCCCGACGGTTCGCTCGTCGGATACGTCGTCGCCTGCACGGACCGATATGCCGTCGCCATGTCGGTACTCAACACCTCCTTCCGGACCAGCGGGAAAATCGCGCAATCCGAATACTCCGGCTCCATCTACTGGGACGGCACGAATCCCGGATTCGTGATGCTCGGAGAACTCTCCAAATACGCCGACCCCCAACCCGGACAGGAGGTCGTCACCGCAGGGCTCTCCGAATACTTCCCCGCCGATATTCTCATCGGATGGGTCGAAAGCGCACAACTCAACGAAACGAAAACCTCGTATACCGTCCGCGTGCGGCTCGCCGCCGAAATGTCACGGCTCAACGAGGTCATCCTCGTCGCAGACCGCGACCGATACGAAATCCAGGACCTCCTGCACAGCGAACAGGTCGAACAACACTCCCGAGTCAACTGACATGTACCGAACCATTCCATACATCGGGCTATTCGCCGCCGTCGCCCTCCTGCAGGTATTCCTCTTCGACAACCTCTCGATCAGCATATACCTCAACCCCCTCGTGTACGTCGTCTTCATCGCCCTGCTGCCGCTCGACGCCCAGCCCGTCACGGTCCTCGGATCCGGACTCCTGCTCGGGATCACCATGGACTGCGCCATGGGAGCCGCGGGAATCAATACCATCGCCACACTCCCCATCGCCTTCTTCCGGCCCTCGCTCGCCGAAATGATCTGCGGCCGCGAAAACGTCCGGGAAGGCGGAATCCCCTCTCCCGACCGCCTCGGAACCCGAAAATTCTTCCTGTTCCTCCTCACCCTGACGATCATCCACCACTCGATCTTCTTCCTGCTCGAAGCCCTCTCCTGGAGCCTGCTACCCCACACGATCCTGCGAATCGCCATCAGTTCCGCCATCTCGGTGGCGTTCGGGTGGATCATCGCCCGCATCTTCACCGCAAAAATCTCCGCACGCGTATGAGGGACTCCGAAAGCTTACTGAGAATGAGGACCCTGCAGGTCATCGTGATCTTCATCTTCGCGGTGATCATCGCCCGCCTGGGCTATATTCAGCTCTTCGACTCCCGCTACGCCGAACTCGCCGAGGCAAACGTCCTGCGCCACGTCGTGCAGTATCCCCCGCGCGGCGAGGTATTCGACCGGAACGGAGAGTACCTCGTCCAGAGCCGGGAATGCTACGACCTGATGGTCATCTACCGCGAAATCGACAAACGGGGGTTCGATACCGCCCGCCTCTGCGAGGTCGCCGGGATCTCCCGCAAAAAACTCGAACGGGAACTGGCCAATGCCCGGGTCCGCCCGCGGGCCCCGCGCGTCGTGACGAGCTACATCCCCAAGGAGGACAAACTCCGCTTCGACGAGGGCAATTTCCGCGGATTCTACACCGTCTACCGCACCGTCCGGCAGTACCCCCGCAAAATCGGAGGCAACCTGCTGGGCTACGTCAGCGAGGTCAACGACACCTACCTGAAACGCCATCCCGAATACAAGGTCGGAGACTACGTGGGCATGAGCGGCGTGGAATCCGCCTACGAGCCCGAACTCCGCGGTACGAAGGGCGTCAAGATCCAGGAGATAGATACCCACGGGGCCATCAAGGGTTCCTACATGGACGGCCGTTACGACTCCGTTCCCGAACCCGGGAATTACCTCGTCAGCACGATCGACGCCCGGCTGCAGCTGCTCGGCGAAGAACTCATGCGCGGAAAGGTCGGGGCAGCCGTAGCCATCGAACCCTCCACGGGCGAGATCCTCATGATGGTCTCCTCACCCACCTACGACCCCGACGAACTGGTCGGGCGCGAACGCGGGAACAACTACATGCGGATGCTCTACAACGAGCGCAAACCTCTGTTCAACCGCGCCGTGAAGGCCAAATACCCCCCGGGATCGACCTTCAAGCTCGTCCTGGGGCTCATCGGTCTGCAGGAGGGCGTGCTCCGGCCCTCGGACCTCCACGTCTGTCACAACGGCTACCAGGCCGGGCGGCTCAAGATGGCCTGCCACGCGCACGCCTCGCCCCTCGACCTGCGCTTCGCCGTGGCCACGTCGTGCAACGCCTATTTCTGCTACGTCTTCCGCGACATCCTCGACAACCCCAAATACGGAAACGTCAAGGAGGGCTTCGACGTCTGGAAAGAGTATGTCGAGAGCTTCGGGTTCGGCCGCAAGCTCGGCTCGGACTTTCTCGACGAAGGGAACGGGTACGTCCCCGACCGCGCCTACTACGACCGCCAGTACCGCGGGTCGTGGAACTCCCTCACCGTCCTCTCACTCGCCATCGGGCAGGATGCGCTCGGATGCACGCCCCTGCAGCTGGCCAACCTCGCCTGCATCATCGCAAACCGCGGCTACTACTACATCCCCCACATCGTCAAGAAGATCGAGGGACGCGACTCGCTCGACCGCCGCTTCTACGAACGACACTACACGAAGGTCGACCCCAAACACTTCGAACCCATCGTCGAGGGCATGTGGCGCGGCGTGAACGTCGGAGGAACCTCCACGATGGCCCGCCTCGACGGCTGGGACGTCTGCGGAAAGACCGGTACGGCCGAGAACCCCCGCGGCCGCGACCACTCCACGTTCCTCTCCTTCGCACCGAAGGACAACCCGAAGATCGCCATTTCGGTCTATGTCGAAAACGGAGGATTCGGAGCCTCGGCCGCCCTGCCCATCGCCAGCCTCCTCGAAGAGTACTACCTCACGGACACGATCCGCCGACCCTACCTGCTGGATTATGTCAAAAACATGCAAATCCACTACCCCGCCTATGACAAGTAACCGGCACAACGGTATTCTCGACGGCGTGGACCGCGGAACAGTCCTCCTCTACGTACTGATCGTACTGGCCGGATTCGTTTCCATCTTCTCCGCCTCCTACGACGACTCCGCAGCGCAGACATTCTCCTTCTCGCACTTCTACATGAAGCAGCTCGTCTGGATCGGAATCGCCTGGGTCACGGCACTCGTCGTCCTGCTGCTCGACGAACGATACTACCACATGTTCGCCTATCCGGCCTATTTCGCCGGACTCGCGTTCCTGGTCGCCGCCCTGCTCTTCGGCCGCGAAGTCAACGGGGCCAAAGCCTGGTTCGAATTCGGTTCCGTCCGCATCCAGCCCGTCGAGTTCGCCAAAATCGCAACGGCGCTCGCCCTGGCCCGCGTCATGAGCAACTACTCCTTCTCGATCAACCGCCCCGCAGACCTCTTCAAGGTCGCACTGGTCATCTGCATCCCCCTGCTGATCATCATCCTCCAGAACGATACCGGATCCGGAATCGTCCTCGGATCGTTCCTCTTCGTCCTCTACCGCGAAGGCCTCAACAAGTGGCTGTGCATCCCCGTCCTGCTGATCGGAACCCTGTTCATCGTCTCGTTCCTCCTCTCCCCGATGATGCTCCTGCTCTGCCTGATCCTCGTCTGCACGCTCTCCGAAGCGATGATGAACGGGCACTGGCGCTCGCGCATCATCTTCCTCGCCGCGCTGATGCTCGCCTCCATCCTCCTTTGCCTGATCATGGCCCTCATCAGCCCCGGGACCCTCGACCTCTACCACAGCCTGCTCCTGATGACCCTCGCCGCCGTGGCCTTTGCCGCCGTGTACGCCTACCGGTCGCAGCTGACCAACATATTCATCACGCTCGGACTCTTCGTCGGATCGCTCATCTTCCTCCCCACGACCGACTATATCTTCAACTCGATCCTCAAACAGCACCAGCGCGACCGCATACTCAGCTTCCTCGGAATCATCAGCGACCCCCTGGGCACCGACTACAACGTCAACCAGGCCAAAATCGCCATCGGATCCGGCGGCTTCGCCGGAAAGGGGTTCCTCCAGGGTACGCAGATCAAATACGGATTCGTCCCCGAAAAGCACACCGACTTCATCTTCTGCACCGTCGGCGAAGAGTGGGGATTCCTCGGAACAACCTTCGTCCTCGTGCTGCTCTGTCTGCTGATCCTGCGGCTCATGCGCATGGGGGAGCGTCAGGAGGAGCCATTCGGGCGCATCTACTGCTACTGCGTGGCCTCGATCCTGCTGTTCCACGTCCTCGTGAACGTCGGCATGACCATCGGTCTGATGCCCGTCATGGGAATCCCCCTGCCCTTCATGAGCTACGGAGGTTCGTCGCTCATCGCATTCACCATCCTGCTCTTCATCGCCGTGCGCCTCGATGCCTCCACCCGACAGTTTTCACTGAACA
>CALUKL010000161.1 GCA_944321195.1 uncultured Alistipes sp. | reverse complement strand
GCCTCCGGCTCTGCCGAAAGGGCGAGAAGCGCCACGCAGTACCAGAACCCCACGATGTCGTAGTCCTTCGGCAGACCCGTCGTGCGTTGGCGCTCACGATTTGCAGGCGAGGTCGGGAGGATGGCGTAGCCGTCGAGCGAGGCCGCAACGGCCCTCACCACCTCCGCGTCGGCGGCGAACGGCTCCATGCGCAGCACCTCCTTGAGATTGAGGGGCGCGTGGATGAACGATCCGAGTTTGCGGTTGAGTGCGTCGATCTTTTGGACAACATCGGGAGTACTGTCCGGCAGGGGTTGGATGTGTAGTGGTATCATGGAACCGCGGGGTTATCGTTTTTCAAAGGGTGAACGATCGAGCAGGGCCTCCTCGGGAATCCCGGCCGACCGGGGCCACAGGAGCTCATCCTCCGTGTCGTCGCTCCAGAAGAGCGGCAGCATCAGGGGCAGATACTGGAACAGGTGGCGGCCGTCGGTCAGGCTTGCAAAGACCACGATGAAGGCATTCGTCCGCATGCGCTCGTCCCAGGCAAAGCGCCACGACAGATAGAGGTTCTGCATCCGTCCGGGACGGGTTGCCACATCCACGTCTTCCTCTTCGTCGGGCATGAAATGGCCCGAGTCGAGCGACAGCTCGCCCAACTCCATGATGCCTTCCGGGGCTTGAAGAACGCACGTCGCCCTGAAACACTCCCCGCGGCGGATCGAGCGGTGGGGAATTGTCGCGCGAGCCACCACCCAGACAGAATCCCCGTGCAGGATGGCGTGCTCGACCTCGAAGCGCACCTGCGGACGTTCGAGGGGCTTCAGGCGGCGGTTTACCACCTCGGCATCCCGATAGAGCCAGGTTGACTCGGATGCCACGAATGTCGGGTCGGGCTCGGCGGATTTACGGGTGCTTGCGCAGCCCGTGGCAGTGAGCAGAAGGAGAAATACGATCAGATGATTGATTCTCATGTTTTTGTTTTTATGTGTAGCGGGCCAGCAGCCAGATAACAAGCCCCACAACGAGGGCCACGGCGAGAAAGCGCACAAGATCGCGTCGGATAGAGGGCTCCTCTTCGGGACGGCAGCGGAACATCCGGGCCAGCTCCTCGAAACTCCGGCAGCGGCAGACCTCCCGCCGGAAGTCGGCGGCATTGCGCCAGCACGCCTCCCGGAACCACTCCGACCGGGGATATTCACGGGCAATCCACGCCTGTAGCTCCGGGAGCGGACAATCACGAACCTCCTCTTCGAAGTCGGTGTCGTAGCGGACGGTGCGCCGATCGGTTGGTCCGATACGACCGTAGAGCCCGACCGGACCGGTCTCCCGGCAACGGCGGATCGTGTAGAGTCGTCCGGAAGCGTCGACCACCTCCTGCCCGGCCCAGCCGTCGGCCTCGGCGAACAGCCGGCGAGTCGTCACGTTCTCCTCCCGCCAGAAGACATAGACCATGTGCTCCGCGGGGGCGAGGTAGAAGACCGGGTATTTCAGCGCGGCTTTCATCGCTGTTTCGTCGGGTCCTTACCACGGGTAGCGCACCCACGGGCTCTTGGGGTTGCTCAGCAGTACGTCGGCCGTCGTCTTCATCACCGAATTGTAGGCCCGTTTGCCGCCCCAGAGCGAACGCCCGAGAATATAGCTCATCGCCAGTTCGCGCCACGACCCGCATGCCTCATGTGCCAGCGCATCGGCCCGGCCGATGTACGCCCAGGCCTCCCCTTCGGTGAGGTAGCCCATTTCGCAGCAGGCCCGTGCCAGGAAGACAATGCGCCCGGCATCCCAACCCGTCACGTTGCAGCCGTTGAGTTCATCTTTCGAGGCGACCACGCCGCACGAGAGGAGTTCGCCGAGGGTCTCTCGCAGGTTTTCGAGTTGCGACGAGGCCTTGTCGTAATCCTCCTGCGAGGTCATCCGCTGCTGGAGAAGCTCGTCCTGCCGCTCGCGGTCGTCGAGCCGAAGGGCTTCGAGCACCGTGGGCCAGTAGTAGCGGAATCCCTTTTCGCAGAGGTAGTCCAGTTGCCCGCGGGCCTCCGTGGTGGAATCGATCCCCCACCAGCCGCCCAGGATTTCGGACAGCGTGTCGAAAATCCCCGTCTCCAGCGAATTCTGCCAGGCCCCCTGCTGCGAGGCGTACATCGCCCCGATGGCCAGCTGGCGGCAGTGTTCATCATCGAGTGCCGATTTCGGGTTCAGGCAGATCTCCCGGAAGGAGCGGCGCAACTTGCGCACCGTTCGCCAGACCCGGCTGCCTTTCCTGTAGAGCCACGTCAGGGCACCGACCGCCACGGCGGCCAGCATCACATAGAATTCAAGTCCCCGTTCCATCGTTCCAATCTTGGCGGGTTGCTATGCGTTCCACGGGATCTGCCGCCACGGCGAGGTCTCCTCTTCGAGCAGCGCGCTGACGATCTCCCAGGCTGTTTGGCAATCCTCCTCGTCGCCGTGCCAGACGCCGCGACCCATAGCGAAACTGCGTCCGTACTCTTCCCATGACGAGAAGTGTTCGCGGGCGGTATCGGCCGCCACCTGCATCACCTGCCACATCTCCTCCCCGGAGAGATAACCGGCGTGAAGGGCCCAGCGCCCGAGGTTGGCAATGCGCACCAGATCCCACGCAATGACCGTCCGCGGAAGCGTTTCAACTGTGCAATACCCGTTTTCGACCATAAACTCCGCGATGGCCTGCACATCCTCGGCTTTCTCCTCGGGATCACCCGCTTCGGACTGGTCGCCGCGCATGAGCGCCAGCGCCGC
>CALUKL010000160.1 GCA_944321195.1 uncultured Alistipes sp. | reverse complement strand
ACCAGCGCAACGAGGGGATCATGCAGTCGCTGCCCGTCGTGATCGGCGACAACGTCTGGATCGGCGGCAATGCGGTCATCCTGCGCGGGGTGACGATCGGCGAGGGGGCCGTAATCGGTGCCGGGAGCGTCGTTTCGCGCGACATCCCGCCGCGGGTCATTGCCGTGGGGAATCCCTGCCGCGTGCTGCGTCCCCTGACCGAAGCCGACCGGATTGCGACGTCGGAGATCGACTGATCCGCCGGGAAGGGAGGGGCCAGACACCGGAACGGAGGCGGCCAGACAGAGCAAGAAACGGGCGGATATTGCTTCGGAGACGCAACAAGCGGCTCCGACAGGACCGAACGCCACAAAAAGCGGCGGCACACCCACGACCGTATCAAGCAGCACGGCCGAAACGGATGCGGACCGGACAAAAAAGCGGCGGTACACCCTTTGCCGGGCGTGCCGCCGCTTTTCATCGAAGGCCGTCGCTATTCGTACAGGAGGTATTTTGCCCGGAGCTGCCGGAAAGCCGCGGCTTCGGGCTCCCAGCGGGCCCGGATCTCGGCATCCGTGGCCCCGTCGAGGATCATCTTGCGGATCCACCCCACGCCGACCAGTTTCTCGAACATCGGCGTGAAGAAAGACTCGCCCAGCCCGAGATCGGCACAGGCGTCGATGACGTATTGCAGCGAAAATCCGGTCATGCGGGCCTCGTCAAGCGGCAGACGGCTCAAATCCTCGCCCCGGCACAGGCGGCCTTCGAGCGGCGGATGTTTTGCCCCGGGGGTCGGGCGCGGCGTGAAGGTGAAGGTCCGCCCTTTGAGATCGGGGTGACCGTAGATTTCGAACGGCTTGTCGGTGCCGCGCCCGAGGCTCACGACCGTCCCCTCGAAAGGGCACAGCGCCGCATAGAGGTAGACGGCCCGCTGCGTCGGGAGATTCGGCGACGGCGCGACGGGAAGCACGTACTCCGTGGCGTGGGTGTAGTTGCGGCACGGGACTACGGTCAGGTCGCACCGCCGGGCCCACCCCTCACCTACGGCCATGCGGGCGATCTCGCCCATCGTCAGGCCGTGCAGCACCGGAATCGGCAGCGCCCCGACGCCCGACTTGTACTTCCTGTCAAGCAGCGGCCCCTCGACCTTGTCGCCGTTGGGGTTCGGGCGATCGAGAACGATGACCGGCCGTCCGAATTCGGCCGAAGCATCCATCATCCGCAGCATCGAGATATAGTAGGTGTAGAAGCGCAGCCCGACGTCCTGCATGTCGACGACCAGCACGTCGAACGAACGCATCACCTCGTCCGAGGGGCGCAGCGTGCGTCCGTCGTAGAGCGAGCGGATCGGAATGCCCGTGCGGGCATCGACCGACCCGGCGACCTTCTCCCCGGCATCGGCCGTGCCGCGGAATCCGTGTTCGGGCGAGAAGATCGCCACGACATCGAAACCGCTTTCGTGGAGCAGATCGACCAGATGGACCCTTCCGGCGGCATCGACGGTCAGCGGGCGCCCAGCAGTCCCCACGGCTCCGGGCATCGCGGCCACGGAGGTATGGTTGGCCAGCACGGCGACGCGACGCCCGCGCAGCAGCGGGAAGTAGGCGGCCGTATCGGTCATGCCAACCAGCACGCCGGAGCCCTCCGGTCTGTTCCCTGCCGCGGCGGGCATCGGCGTCACGATCGCCGCCACACCGACGACAGCCACTGCAAGGCCCGCAACAGCCGCGGACCCGATCGAGAAAAGGCGCTTTATCATTTGCTTCACCGTTGATTTTCAGCTATCTTGGAGAGATACAATCGAAAAATCCTCCGTCATGAGAACGCTCTGGTTGCTGCTCCTGTTGGGATCGGCCATCCCGGTCCGGGCCGCTGAACCCACCGATTCAGCCCGTTTCAGTCGGGGCACCCGGAATACCCTTCCCGCCCCTTCCGCACGCTGACGGCTCCGGAGGTGTGCGAAGCCTGCTTCCGCGACCGGATACTGCGCCGCCGATACGGAGACAAGGTGCGCACGGCAACCTCCGTCCTCGGCTCCCGACTTCCGGTCTCCGTCCAGCCCCCTGGTCACGACTCCCCGGCCCCTGGCTATGCCTGGCCGCCGAACTCCATCAGGTAGGCCTTGATGAAGGCATCCAGATCGCCGTCCATCACCGCCTCCACGGCCGAGGTCTGGACTCCCGTGCGGTGGTCCTTCACGCGGCGGTCGTCGAAGATGTACGAGCGGATCTGCGAACCCCACTCGATCTTCTTCTTCGAGGCCTCCAGCGCCTGCTGCGTGGCCATGCGCTTGTCCAGTTCCCGCTGGTAGAGCTTCGACCGCAGGATCCGCATCGCGTTCTCGCGGTTCATCAACTGCGAGCGCGTCTCCATGTTCTCGATCAGATATTCGATCGGCTCGCCCGTATCGGGGTCCTTGCCGTGGTAGCGCAGCCGCACGGCCGTCTCCACCTTGTTGACGTTCTGACCCCCGGCCCCCGACGAGCGGAACGTGTCCCACTCGATGTCCGCCGGGTTGATCGTGATCTCGATCGTGTCGTCAACGGCCGGCGAGACGAAGACCGACGCAAAGGTCGTCTGCCGCTTGTTGTTGGCGTTGAAGGGCGAGAGGCGCACCATGCGGTGCACGCCGTTCTCGCTCTTGAGGTAGCCGTAGGCGTACTCACCCTCGAACTCGATCGTGCACGACTTCACACCCACCTCGTCCCCGGCCTGGTAGTCCAGCACCTTGACCTTGTAGCCGTGGGCCTCGCCCCAGCGCGTGTACATGCGCAGCAGCATCGAGGCCCAGTCCAGCGCCTCGGTGCCGCCCGCCCCGGCATTGATGTCCATGATGGCGCCCAATTTGTCCTCGTCGCGACGCAACATGTTGCGCAGTTCGAGCTTCTCGACCTTTTCGAGCGTCGCGGCGTAGTGCGCGTCCATCTCCTCCTCGCTCACGACCCCCTCCTTCACGAAATCGGGCATCAGCGCGAGGTCCTCGACATCCTTGCGGATCGCATCGTAATCCTCGACCCACGCCTTGATCCCCGCCACCTTGCGCAGCTGCTCCCGCGCCCGGTCGGGATCGTCCCAGAAGTTCGGCTCCTGGGTCTTCTCCTCCTCGTTGCGCAGGTCGATGCGCTTCTGCTCGATGTCCAGGCAGCGTTCCAGCGCTTCACGGCGCGTTTCGAGTTCCTTGATCTGTTCGGATAAAACCATATCTTGCTGTTTCGTCTAAAATTGCTCGTGGAGTTTCCGTGCGGCGAACTCCAGGATGAAATCCGCCGTGCCCTCGTCGCCCAGCACCGAAGAGTTCACGCACAGGTGGTAGGTCGCCGCCTCGCCCCAGGTCCGCGAACTGTAATAGTTGTAGTACGAAGCCCGCTGTTCGTCCGTACGCTCCATCAGGGCCCGGGCCTCCGCCTCGGTACAGTGCAGCCGCCCGCAGAGACGTGTACAGCGGTCCCCTTCGTCGGCCGTGATGAAGACGTTCACACACCGCGGATGCTCACGCAGGATGTAGTCCGCGCAGCGTCCCACGAAGATCGCCGATTCGTTCGCCGCGATGTTGCGGATCACGTCGCTCTGGATCCGGAACAGCGATTCGTTGGCCAGAATGTTGTTCGAATTGCCGCCTTCGTAGCCCGTGAACGGAGCCCGCAGGTAGCCGATCAACGTTGCAAATACCCCTTTGCGGCTCCGTTCGTCGGCCTGCTCGAAGCACTCCGCACAGAGACCGCTCTCGCGGGCTGCCAGGTTAATGAGCTCCTTGTCGTAGAGCTTGACACCCAGCCGCCGGGCGATGATCTCGCCGATGAGTTTGCCGCCGCTGCCCAACTGGCGGCCGATATTGATAACGAATTTTTCGCGTTCCATAGGTCATTGCGGGTTTTCGGCGGAAACGGCAGGCTTCATGGCCCGGAATTTCCGCAGTTGGTAAGTCAGCATGAAGAAGGCCACGATCGAGGCCAGGAGGTCCGACAGCGGCATCGAGCACCAGACGCCCCAGCTGCCGTCCCACGGCGTATAGGCATCGAAGATGTGCGGCAGGAAGATCAGGAACGGCATCAGGAACAGCAGCTGCCGCGACAGCGACAGGAAGATCGCCTTCGAGGCCATGCCGATACTCATGAAGAAGTTCGTGGCCACCATCTGGAAGCCGATGATCGGATAGCAGATGAAGGTGATACGCATTCCCTCGATCGAGAGCCGAATCAGCTCCTCGTCGGTGGTGAAAAGGCTTACGGCCAGGCGCGGGAACAGTTCGCCGATCAGGAATCCGGCCGTCGTGATGCACGTGGCGCCGATCATCGTCAACTTCAGGACCCGCAGCACCCGGTCGAACTGCCGTGCGCCGTAGTTGTATCCGGCGATGGGCTGCATTCCCTGGTTGATACCCATGACGATCATCACGAAGAAGAAGCCGAGGCGGTTGACGATACCGTAGGCGCCGATCATCAGGTCGCCGCCGAACTCCTTCAGCCCCTTGTTGATCAGGATCACGATGAAGCACGCCGCAAGGTTCATCAAAAAGGGCGACATGCCGATGGCCAGGATGTCGCGGACGATCTTGCGCCGCAGGCGGTAGATGCCGCGCCGGAAATGGAGCAGCTCCCCGCGGTTCGAGAGGATGCGGAACTGCCATATCAGCGAGATGATCTGCGCCAGCACGGTAGCGATGGCCGCGCCGCGGATTCCCCAGTCGAACCAGAAGATGAAGATCGGGTCGAGGATGGCGTTGATGATCACCGTATTGATCGTGGCATACATCGACTTGCGGGGGTGTCCGGCCGCCCGCAGGATGGAGTTCAGGCCCAGGTA
>CALUKL010000159.1 GCA_944321195.1 uncultured Alistipes sp. | reverse complement strand
TGGTCACCGAGTACACCATCGCGTCGACCTCCCAGCTGCTGAACCCCCGCACGAAGCGCATCGAAGGGCGGCTGCTGGAGCGGATGGGGCTCTCGCCGGAGCTCTTCCCGCCGATCGTCCTGCCCGGACACCGGATCGGAACCCTGCGTCCGGAACTGGCTGCCGAATGCGGCCTGCCGACGCTGCCCGTCATCGCCGTGGCGGGGCACGACACCGCCTCGGCCGTCGCCGCCGTCCCGGCCGAAGACGAACGCTTCGCCTACCTCTCGTCGGGAACCTGGTCGCTGATGGGCATCGAGATCCCCGACCCGGTGATCGACGAGCGGACCTTCGCCTGCAACTTCACCAACGAAGGGGGCGTGGAGGGGACAACGCGCCTGCTGAAGAATATCACCGGCATGTGGATTCTCGAACAGTGCCTCAGCCGCTGGAAGGCCGAAGGGCGCGACTACTCCTACCCGGAGATCGTGCGCATGGCCTCGGAAGCGGCGCCCTTCGCCGCGATGATCGACCCCGACGACGCCTCGTTCGCCGCCCCGGGCGACATGCCCGCCGCGATCCGCGCCTACTGCACCCGGACGGGGCAGCAACCGCCCGCCGACGACCGCGCGATGATCCGCACGATCTTCGAGAGCCTGGCCCTCAAATATCGGCTGGTCCTCGGACGCTTCCAGCGGATCGCACCCTTCCCCATCGAGCGGCTGCACGTCATCGGAGGCGGTTCGAAAAACACCCTGTTGAATCAATTTACGGCCGATTCGATCGGGCTTCCGGTCGTGGCCGGGCCTTCGGAGGCTACGGCCGTGGGCAACCTCATGATTCAGGCCCGGGCTGCGGGGTGCGTCACGACGCTGCGCGAGATGCGTGCGCTTATCGCCCGCCGCATCCCCACCGAGCGGTTCACCCCGCATCACGACGCGGCCTGGGACGAGGCCTATGACCGTTTCCGACGCATCACGAACAACCCCGAATAACAAACCCATAAAACACATACCGACATGAAACAGGAACAGATCACACGTGCTTATGAGATCGCCCGGGAGCGCTATGCGTCCATCGGCGTAGATACGGAAAAGGCCCTTGCGGCGCTGCAAGGCATCTCGCTGTCGCTCCACTGCTGGCAGGCCGACGACGTGACGGGATTCGAGAATTTGGGCGGAGAGCTCTCGGGAGGCATCCAGACCACGGGCAACTACCCGGGCAAGGCGCGCAACATCGACGAACTGCGCGCCGACATCCTCAAGGCCAAGTCGCTCATCCCGGGCAGGCACCGCCTGAGCCTCCACGAAATCTACGGCGAGTTCGGCGGCCAGTTCGTTGACCGCGACCAGGTCGAGCCGCGCCACTTCCAGGGCTGGATCGACTGGGCGAAGGCCAACGACATGAAACTGGACTTCAACTCCACATCGTTCTCGCACCCCAAGTCGGGCGACCTTTCGCTGGCGAACCCCGACCCGGCAATCCGCGAATTCTGGATCGAGCACACGCGCCGCTGCCGGGCCATCGCCGAGGAGATGGGCAAGGCGCAGGGCGACCCCTCGATCATGAACATCTGGGTGCACGACGGTTCGAAGGACCTCACGGTCAACCGCATGAAGTACCGCGAACTGCTGCGCGACTCGCTGGACCGCATCTTCGAGACGGAGTACGCCCACATGAAGGACTGCATCGAGTCGAAGGTCTTCGGCATCGGGCTGGAGAGCTATACCGTCGGCTCAAACGACTTCTACATCGGCTACGGCACCTCGCGCGGCAAGATCGTCACGCTCGACACGGGACACTTCCACCCCACGGAGTCCGTAGCGGACAAGATTTCGTCGCTGCTGCTCTTCACCCCGGAGGTGATGCTGCACGTCTCGCGCCCGGTACGCTGGGATTCGGACCACGTGACGATCCTCAACGACGACACGCTGGAGCTCTGCAAGGAGATCGTGCGTTGCGACGCCCTCGACCGCGTACACATCGGCCTGGACTATTTCGACGCCTCGATCAACCGCATCGGCGCCTACGTCATCGGCTCGCGGGCCACGCAGAAGGCTCTGATGCAGGCGCTGCTCGAACCCCTCGCCCAACTGCGCGCATACGAGGCCAACGGACAGGGCTTCGAACGCCTGGCCCTGCTCGAAGAGTCGAAATCGCTGCCCTGGAACGCCGTATGGGACGAATTCTGCCGCCGCAACGACGTGCCGGTCGGCGAAACGTTCATCGCCGACGTCCAGCAGTACGAACGCGACGTAACCTCCAAACGCGGATAACCCTATGGAGATCTTCATCGGACTGCTGATCATCGCCCTCGGTTCGTTCGGGCAGTCGAGCTCCTACGTGCCGATCAACCGCGTGCGCGAATGGAGTTGGGAGAACTTCTGGATGGTACAGGGCATCTTCGCCTGGCTTCTTTTCCCGCTGCTCGGAGCCCTGATCGCCATACCTGAGGGGAGTTCGCTTTTCGCCCTGCTGGGCGAGGGCGGCGCCCTTCGGGCTGTTGTCTACGGTGCGCTGTGGGGCGTCGGCGGCCTGACGTTCGGGCTCTCGATGCGCTACCTCGGTGTGGCGCTCGGGCAGTCGATCTCGCTCGGGACCTGTTCGGCCTTCGGCACGCTGCTCCCGGCCCTCTTCGCCGGAACGGACCTGCTGCACGGCCCCGGGCTCATCCTGCTGGTCGGCGTCGGCATCACACTGGCGGGCATCGCCGTGATCGGCTACGCCGGGTCGCTGCGCGCCGCCACGATGAGCGACGAAGAGAAACGCGCCGCCATCCGCGATTTCGCCCTCACGAAAGGGCTCGTCGTGGCCCTGCTGGCCGGTGTGATGAGCGCCTGCTTCGCCCTGGGGCTCGACGCCGGGGCGCCGATCAGGGCCGCTGCCGCCGCACAGGGCGTCGCACCGCTCTTCGCCGGGCTGCCCGTCATCCTGCTCGTCACCACCGGCGGGTTCGTCACCAACGCCGCCTACTGCCTCTACCAGAACGTGCGCAACCACACCGCCGGAGAGTATCTCCGCGTCAGCCGCTCCACGCTGGCCAACAACCTGCTGTTCTGCGCCCTGGCAGGCGTACTCTGGTACTCGCAGTTCTTCGGACTGGAGACGGGCAAGAGTTTCCTCTCCGGATCGCCCATGCTCACGGCCTTCTCGTGGAGCATCCTCATGTCGCTGAACGTCCTCTTCTCGAACCTTTGGGGCCTTCTGCTCAAGGAGTGGAAGGGATCCAGCGCCCGCACGCTGGCGACACTCACCGCAGGACTTGTCCTGTTGCTTTTCTCGATATTTTTCCCATCTTTGTTCCAATAAACCGCAATTCATGGAATCCATACTCGAAAACCGTCCGGAACTGGCCCGCCGGGTAGCCGAAGTGGCCGAGGTAGCCGGATACCTCTGGCAAAAGGGGTGGGCCGAGCGCAACGGCGGCAACATCACGATCAACGTCACGGAGTGCATCGACGATGCGGTCCGCGCCCTGCCGCCCCTCAGCGACCCGATTCCGTTCGGCATGGCCCTGCCCCGGCTCAAGGGGTGCTACTTCTTCTGCAAGGGGACGAACCGCCGGATGCGCGACCTGGCCCGCCGCCCGATGGAGAACGGTGCGGTGATCCGCATCCTCGACGACGGAGCCTCCTACGAAATCGTCGCCGACCATCCCGTGCGCCCGACCTCCGAACTGGCGTCGCACCTGGCCATGCACGAACAGATGCTCGCCGCAGGGAACGGCTACCGCGCGGCGATCCACACCCACCCGATCGACCTCGTGGCGATGACCCACAACCCGGCCTTTCTCGAAAAAGACGTGCTGACGAACCTTCTGTGGTCGATGATCCCCGAGACGCGGGCCTTCTGCCCCAAGGGTCTCGGAATCGTCCCCTACGCCATGCCGTCGTCCGTGGAGCTGGCCCGGGCAACGATCGAGCAGTTGAAGGAGTACGACGTGGTGATGTGGGAGAAGCACGGCGTCTGCGCCGTAGGTCCCGACGTCATGGAGGCCTTCGACCAGATCGACGTCCTCTCGAAATCGGCCCAGATCTACCTTACGGCCAAGTCCATGGGATTCGAACCCACGGGCACGACCCCCGAGCAGATGGATGAACTCAAACGGGCCTTCAACCTCTGACGCCCGGCCCGGCGGCGGCAGAAGGGCGGCAGAAGGCGCAGGATAACGGCCCCCGGAACCGGGTCTCCGCACCAGATCGAGAACGGCAGAAGGGCGGCTGGAGGGCGGTCCGCCGGAAACGGCTCTCCGTCCCGGGCCGCAAACGATTCAGCCCTCACGAAACGGTCCGGTCCTACGAAACCGCCCGGCCCCCGCGAAACCGCCCGGCCCCGCGAAAACGCCCGGTCCCTACAAAACCGCCCGGTCCCTACAAAACCGCCCGGTCCCCACAAAACCGCCCCCGCAGGAAGCTGCGGGGGCGGTTGTTTTCAGAATGGCCGAGAGCTGGATTACTCCTTCACAAGCGCGATTTCGTCGATGCAGAAATAGGAGGGATCCTGCGTAATGTCAATACCCGCCACCTTGAAGACCAGTTTATCGACGGCTCCCAACGAGGCCAAATTCACCTTGCGCCATCCGGCGAGCTTCGTCGAACCCGAAATCAACGTCTCGGTCGTCGAACCCACTTCGGAGTCACCCTTCCATCCGGTGATCTTCACCTGGAACAAGTCGTCCTCTTCGCCCTGGAACCAATTGTAGACATAGGTCGAATTGGCGATGTAGAGGTGATCGATAACCCGGGGCTGCGCAAGGGTGAAGGTCGGATAACCCGATTTGCTCATCCCGGCAGGATATCCCTCCGAAGGGGTATTCGAGTCGTAGCAGACGGCATAGGTCGGCGTATTGTTGGCACCGCCTTCGGCCCATACGGAGAACTGCTGCTTCGTGGCGCTGGCGGCCGACTGCATGTCGGGCATGGCAGCCACAGCGATTCCGTTCCAGTAGTCAAAACCGGAAGCATAGTAGGAGAGGAATTTCACCGATCCGTCGGCGGTCATGAAGAGCGGACCGTCGTAATCGGCCGTCGTGGCGTACTCCTTGCCGCAGTAGACGGAGGAAAAGGTGAAGTCGGCGTATCCGGCCCCTTCATAGAGGCTCATGGTGACGCTTTTCAGCGCAATTTCTTCGCCGTTGACATCGACCATGTGTTCCGAGGGTTCGAAGGAGATAAGATCGTACTGCCCGTCAGGATCCGGATTCTTCTCGTCATCTTTCGAACAGGCGGCCAGGGCGGCAACACACAGCACCGCCAGAAAAACGTGTGGGAAAAGTTTCATAGCAATATGTTTTAAAAAGTCTTACTCTTTCACGAGCGCGATTTCGTCCAGGCAGAAGTAAACCGGATCGAAATCCTTGTTGGGATTGATGCCTTCGGGCGCGAAGGTCAGTTTGTCGACCTGGCCCAGCGCCGAGAGATCGACCTTGACCCATCCGGCCTCGACCGTGCTGTTCTTCACCAGCGTCACATCCACCGTACCGGTCTGTACATCCTTCAGCGACCCGGTGATCCGGAACCCGAACGTGCGGTCCTTGGCGGCCATAGCATCGTATTTATAATAGGAATCGAGCATCGTCGAGGGAGCCATGTACAGATAGGCCACCGTGCGGGGTGTTTTGGCGAATTCAATGACCGGCGCGGAGTATGCCCCGCCCATCATGCCGTTGCAGTAGGCCACGGCAAAAGTGTTGCCCGAATTGGCCCCCGACTCGGCATAGACCGAGAACTGATTGGCGTAATCGTATGCCGTCGCCGTCGTATTGCAGTTCCGCGACAGCACGAAGCCGCCCCACGTATCCATCTGAGTGCCCCAGCCGGTGCAGTCGCAATAGTAGGAGCCGAACCAGACATTCTCATCGGCGGTGGAGAAGAGCGGACAGTCGAGTTCCAGGCCCATGATCGCTTCGGGGTCACCGTACTCGGCCGCATAGGGTTTTGCCCAGAAAACCTGGTGATGGGTCCCGGCAGCACTTCCGCCGACCACCTCGATATCGCCCAGTGTGACGGCTTTGCCCGCAAAGTCCTTCATCCCCTCTTCCTCCTCGAAGGAGATGATGTCATACTCCACGGCGGGCGTCGGCTCGACAACCTGTACGGTGCAGGTCGCCGACACGCTGCCGCAAACGGCCTTGACAACCGCCGTACCCGGCGCTACGGCCGTCACCAGACCCGTTTCCGAAACCGTGGCCACGGTCTCCTTGTCCGAGCTCCATACCACCGGATCCGTCGTATCGGCCGGAGCGGGCGTCGCCGTCAGTTGGAGGGTCTCCCCCACCGCGAGGTCCTTTTCCGTGACATCCAGCACGACGGCCGTCGCCGGAACCGAAGCATTCCCGTTGTCATCTTTCGCACAGCCGACAAAAGTCAGCACCGCCACCAGCACAAAGGCCGAAGCAAATAGAAATCGTTTCATGGTCGTTTGGTTTAAATGAATATGTATAAAAACAAAAAATCCGGTCCCGGACCTCCCGAGATCGAATCCTCCATTCGCCGTATCGCACCAAACAAACACCCGTTTTTGCGGCCTGCCGCCGATTTCCACGATGCTCCGTTCTCCGCAGATGCGCTCGAAAAAGATTCTCCCCTCCCGGGAAGTGCAAGGCAGGTCTTCTGGCTCATCCCTGTCGCAACGCCTTCCCGGTCCTGCGAGGACCAGTGGCCAGCGTGTTGCGGCAATCTACGGGACTTACAGCAGCGGGAACTGCTGCCGATTTTCACGGCATTCCCTTTTCATCACGCAGAGCCTCACAACCTCCTGCATACTCGATCGCATACTCGGGATCGGCCCTTTGTGAACCTTGGCGGTGCAAAGTTAGAAAATAAATTCGTATCTTTGCAACCGCTAAACCAAAAAACACGAAAATCATGAAGCACGCTTACGTGTTCCCGGGCCAGGGCGCCCAGGCCGTCGGGATGGGCAAGGACCTCTACGACAACGTTCCCGAAGCAAAGGAACTCTTCGAGAAAGCCAACGAGATACTCGGATTCCGCATCACGGACATCATGTTCGCCGGAACGGACGACGAACTCAAGCAGACGAAGGTCACCCAACCGGCCGTTTTCCTCCACTCGGTGATCATGGCCAAGGCCCTCGGCGTAAAACCCGATGCCGTTGCCGGACACTCGCTGGGTGAATTCTCGGCACTGGTCGTTGCCGGAGCCCTCTCGTTCGAGGACGGCCTGAAACTCGTCTCGAAACGTGCCATGGCCATGCAGGCCGCCTGCGAGGCACAGCCCGGCACGATGGCCGCCATCCTCGGTTTGGACGACAAGACCGTCGAGGAGATCTGCGCCTCGGTCAACGGCGTGGTCGTAGCCGCCAACTACAACTGCCCGGGGCAGCTGGTGATCTCGGGAGCCGTGGAGGCCGTAGAGGCCGCCTGCGAGAAGGCCAAGGCAGCCGGAGCACGCCGCGCCCTGCGCCTGCCGGTCGGCGGGGCGTTCCACTCGCCGCTGATGGAGCCCGCCAAGCAGGAGCTCGAAAAGGCCATCCACGAGGCTCCGTTCCAGACCCCCTCGTGCCCGATCTACCAGAACGTCGACGCCAAACCCTACACCGATCCCGCCGCCATCAAGGCCAACCTGATCGCCCAGTTGACGGCTCCGGTGCGCTGGACCTATATCGTCAAGAACATGCTGGCCGACGGCGTGACGGAGTTCACCGAGCTCGGCCCCGGCACGGTGCTCCAGGGGCTGATCCGCAAGGTCGATGCCACCGCCACCGTCGAGTCGAAATCGACGCTGTAACCCCCTCACGGGAGCGGGATTGTGTGCAATCCCGAGAAAAGGGTCCGGTGCCAATTCCAAGGGGGGGGGTAAGTGGTTCTGCGGACGAAGCGTCCCGAATGCCATGGCTGCCGCCCGGACAACGCACCCATCCTGCCCAAAAAAAATAACGACCTGGTATTCAGGTCGTTATTTTTTTATTGTCCTTTTAGGCGGAAAATTTATTAAATTACTTAAAAAGTTATTGCATTTTTTAATTTAAGTCGCTATATTTGCATTGTTACTTAAAAAACAGCCTGGAAGGATGACATCACTCACCGAATTTTTCAACAAACACGAAGACGAGGCCCTGAAGGGCATTTCCCACAAGAACAGCATCATCAAGCGCAATATCATCGCACACATGGCCGTCAACGGCGAATGTACGCTCTCGGAACTGACCAAAGAGCTGCATATCAGCGTCCCGACGATCACCAAACTGGTCCAGGAACTGGTCGACGAGAACATCGTCTCGGATCTGGGCAAGGTCGAAACCCCGGGCGGACGCCGCCCGAACATCTTCGGACTGGCCAATTCGGCCATCTACTTCGCCGGGGTGAATGTCGGACGCGACAACATGCGCTTCCTGATCACCGACCTGCAGAACAATATCATCAAGGAGGAGAACGACTTCACGTTCGAACTCATCGACCGCCCGCAGTGCATCGAACGCATCTGCTCGAATATCGAAAACTTCATCGCCAACTGCGGCATCGACCGCGCGAAGATCCTCGGCCTGGGCGTCTGCATGACGGGCCGCGTGAACCCCGCCACAGGCCGCAGCTACAAATACTTCACGTCGAGCGAACAGTCGTTGCGCGACATCCTCGAAGATCGTGTCGGCATCCGCGTGCTGCTGGAAAACGACACCCGGGCCCGCTGCTATGCCGAGTACACGTGCGGCAAATCGAAGGAGGAGAGCAACGTCCTCTACCTGCACATGGGCCGCGGCGTGGCCATCGGCATCGTGGTCGACGGACAGCTCTACTACGGCAAGAGCGGATTCGCGGGTGAATTCGGGCACATTCCGTTCTTCGACAACGAGATCATCTGCTCGTGCGGCAAGAAGGGGTGCCTGGAGACCGAAGTCTCGGGTATCGCCATCGAAGACAAGATGTGCCACCTGATCGAGAAGGGCGTCAACACGATCCTCAAGGAAAAGTACGACCAGCAGAAGAGCATCCATATCGACGACATCATCCAGGCGGCGAAAAACGACGACAACCTCTCGATCGAACTGATCGAGGAGGCGGGCGAGAAGGTCGGCAAGGCCGTGGCCTTCCTGATCAACACGTTCAACCCCGAGACGGTGATCGTGGGCGGCAACCTCGCGGCGGCGGGCGACTACATCATGCTGCCGCTGAAGTCCGCGACGAACAAATACTCGCTCAACCTGGTCTACAAGGACACGAAGTTCCGCGTTTCGAAAATGAGCGAGAATGCGAACGCCTGGGGCGTAGCGATGCTGATCCGCAACAAAGTGATCGGGCTGTGACGTCACTCGAAGGGAGCCTGACCCGCCTGCGGGCCGTGGAACCGGCAGATGTCGAACTCCTTTACACGTGGGAGAACGATCCGGCGGTCTGGGCGGTGAGCGGCACGACGGAACCCTTTTCGCGGGAGCAGATCGAGCGGTTCATTTCCCGGCAGCTGGAGGGCGGCGATCTGTTGCGGACCGGCCAGTTGCGGCTGATGATCGAGGTGCCGGAGCCAGCAGGAGCGGCGGAAACGGAAACGGCGGGAATGGAAACGGCGGGAACGGAAATGGCGGGAACGGAAACGGAAACGGTGGAAACGGAAGCAGAGCCGGGAATGGCCGATGAAGCAAAGGCCGCCAACCCGAATCGGACGGCCCGCATATTTCGCACGTTCCGCACGATCGGGACGCTCGACCTGTTCGAATACGATCCGTTGCACGGACGTGCCGGGCTGGGAATCCTGATCTACGACCGAAACGACCGTTGCCGGGGCTATGCAGCCGATGCGGTGGAGAGGCTTTGCCGCTATGCTCGCGAAGGGTTGCGGATGCACCAGTTGTGGTGCAACGTCGGGGCCGACAACGAAGCGAGCCTGGGGCTGTTCCGCAAACTGGGGTTCCGGGAGGTCGGCACGAAACGCGACTGGTTGTGGACTCCCGACGGCTACCGCGACGAAGTGCTGCTGCAAAAAATACTGAAATAAAACGACGACAGCCTGCATCATGCAGGCTGTCATCGTTTCGTGGGCAACCGCTACTCCGCCGCGACAATGGCGAATCGGTTCCGCATTGAACGCCTTGCGCAGTAAAGTGACGGACCGGGCCTCTTCGGCCGAGAATCCACCATCCTTGCCGACATCCCAGCGGGACACACATATACTCTTGACAAGATCGTCTTCAAACAGGATCACATCCACGGCGTCCTTCTCGTGATACATCGTTATCGGTTCGCTCTTCTCGCAGGTAATCGTATAACCGATCGTCTCCATCCCGCTGCGAACCGGGACGACCGCCGTTATGCAATCCGCAGCGGACAATACGTCGACAATGGACTGAATGGCCTCGATATTGGCATTTTTTCATGATAAATCGTATCAGTTTTCCACCCGGCCCCGACTGCGGATTACATAAAAAAGAAAGTGTGGAGCCGTTTCGT
>CALUKL010000158.1 GCA_944321195.1 uncultured Alistipes sp. | reverse complement strand
ACGTGAGCTGCAATCCGGCGACGCAGGCGCGCGACCTGGCGCTGATGGACGGTGCCTACCGCGTGGAGGCGGTGCAGCCGGTGGACATGTTCCCGCACACGCACCACGTGGAGAATGTCGTGAAACTCGTGCGGCGCTGACGCAGTATTTTCGGGAATCCTCCGTTTCTTATACAAAACCGTTTCTCAAACGGGAGTTTTGTTCACTGAAAAACTGATATATCATGAAACGACTGATTTTGATGGCCGTCGTGGCGCTGGCAGCGCTCCCGGCCGCAGCACAGATCCAGGAGGCATTTCCGAGTTATGTACAGGTCAACGGCCGGGCCGAGAAGGAGATCACGCCCGACGAGTTCTATTTGCAGATCATCATCAACGAGCGTGACTCGAAGGGGAAGATTTCGGTCGAGAGCCAGCAGCGCGACATGATTGCTGCGCTGAAGAAGCTGGGCGTCGACGTGGAGAAGCAGCTCAAGGTGGCGAACCTGTCGAGCGAGTTCTTCAAGAAGAAGACCTCGGTAGCGACGGCCAAATACCAGTTGCAGCTGGGGACGTCGGCCGAAGTGGCGCGGGCCTGGCAGGCGCTGGACAACCTGGGGATCTCGGACGTCTCGATCCTGAAGGTTTCGCACTCGAAGATCGACGCATACAAGGAGCAGGTGCGAGTGGAGGCGATCCGCAACGCCCGGGCGAATGCCGCGACGCTGGCCGAGGCGATCGGTCAGACGGTGGGCAAGTGCTTCTACATCTACGATTCGAACAGCAACGTCATGCCGGTGATGTACGACAATGCGGTGCTGATGCGCAGCGCGAAGGCCTACGGGGCCGCCGAGGCGGCGGCCGAGGAGGAGCCGCTGGAGTTCAAGACCATCCGCCTGGAGTATAACGTGCAGGCGAAGTTCGTGCTGGAGTAGACAGACAGTCGGTCGGCGGTTTTCGACGCAACTGTTTTTTGGAAACAGGGAAATCCCGGATCGGGACGTGCCGCGGCGCGTTTCGACCCGGGAATTTTTCGAGGGAAGGGATGTCCCTGCATTTCCGCCCGGGGATTTTCGATGGACGGACTGTCCCTGCATTTCCGCCCGGGGATTTTTGGGGTGGAAGACTTGCTGTACGGCTCCGGAAAGAAGTTTGGGAAATATCTGTTGCGGGAATCGGAAATATTTACTAATTTTGTCGTTCACTTCCCATTTTTTTATTTATGGGAGTTTTTTCCTGAAAAAGGAAGGGGTTATGAAAAAGCAGTTCCGTTTCGATTACGAATACTATGCGGCGCTGTCGGAACTTCCCGAAGCGGACCGCCTGTTGGTCGCCGAGGCCGGGCAGGCCACGGCACGGGCTCAAGCCCCCTATTCGAAATTCCGGGTAGGTGCTGCGGCGCGGCTGCGCAGCGGCCGCATCCTCCACGGCAGCAACATCGAGAGCGAGGTCTTCCCGGCGGGGCTTTGCGCCGAACGGACGCTGCTCTTCCATGCCGCGGCCAATCATGCCGACGACCCGATCGAATCGCTGGCCATTGCTTCGGAGCCTTCGGAGCGCGAATGCTACCCCTGCGGGCAGTGCCGCCAGGTGCTGGTGGACACGGAACGCCGTCAGGGGAGCCCGATCCGCATCATCATGAGCGGCGGTGGCACGGCCTCGGTTGTCGATACGGCGGAAAAACTCCTGCCCTTTACCTTTATTCTGTAAACGGCGATGTTCACTCCGGACGATATCCTCTACGAGGACAACCATCTGCTCGTCGTGAACAAGCATGTCGGGGACCTTGTGCAGCCGGATCCTTCGGGCGAGAGCGCCCTGGAGGATCAGATCAAGGCTTTCATCAAGGTGCGGGACGCCAAACCCGGAGATGTTTTCCTCGGAGTGGTGCACCGCATCGACCGCCCGGTGAGCGGTGCGGTGCTCTTCGCCAAGACCTCGAAGGCGCTGACGCGGCTGAACGGGATGCTGCGCGAGGGGCGGATCCACAAGGTCTACTGGGCACTGACCGAGGCGACCCCCGACCCCGAGCGGGGCGAACTGCGGCACTACATCCTGCGCGACGGCCGCACGAACCGCTCGCGGGCCTGTGATACCCCGAAGGGGGATGCCAAGGAGGCGCGGCTGCGCTATGAGACGCGGGGCCGTGGAAAGAACTATACGCTTGTGGAGGTCGAGTTGCTGACGGGACGCCACCACCAGATCCGGGCGCAACTGTCGAAAATCGGCTGCCCGATCCGCGGGGACCTGAAGTACGGGGCGCGGCGTTCGCAACCCGGGGGCGGGATCTCGCTCCATTCGCGGCGTGTGGAGTTCGACCATCCGGTTCGCCACGAACCGGTCTCGGTCACGGCTCCGGTTCCGTCGGACGACAATTTGTGGGCCGTTTTTGAAAATCTGTAGCGAAAACCGGAAGGAAGGACGATGCGACTGCTTGTACAACGGGTGAAAGAGGCTTCGGTAACGATCGGCGGCGTGCTCCGTTCGCGGATCGGGAAGGGATTGCTGGTGCTGGTCGGCGTGGGTCACGACGACGGCGAGGAGGACCTGGAATACCTGGCGGGGAAACTCGTCCGGCTGCGGATCTTCGACGACGAACAGGGGGTGATGAACCTCGACGTCGTGCAGACCGGGGGCGAGGTGCTGGTCGTGAGCCAGTTCACGCTGATGGCCTCGACGCGCAAGGGGAACCGCCCGAGCTATGTCAAAGCGGCTCCGGAGGCTGTTTCGCGACCGTTGTACGAACGGTTTGCGGCGCGGGTCGGGGAGTTGACGGGCCGTCCCGTTGCGACGGGCGAATTCGGTGCCGACATGCAGGTAGCCTTGATCAATGACGGTCCGGTGACGATCTGGATCGATTCCAAAAACAAAGAGTGACGAGTATGAAGACGAAGACGATCGCATGGATGACAGGGTGCCTTGTCGCCTGTCTGGTCGCCTGCGGAGGCGACGATTCGAAGGATTTTCCGGATACTTCGGGTCCCGATCCGGAACAACCTCCCGTTTTTGAACGTTACGATCTGTCGGTCCATACGGGCTGGGCGGAGTTGCCGGCGGTGGACAACGACTCGGAGGACCTCTATTATGCGGCGCACTTCTGCTCGGGGCTTCCCGGGGGCCGGAACTACTCGATCTGTTACAGTGCGGGGAACCGGATCACTTTTTGGTCAGCCTTCCCGCTTCACGAATGCTACAAGGGCGACCAGAGCCGGTCGGATGCCTGGGACTACGATCCGGAACTGCCGCAGTCGATCCAGCCGGCCCTGACCAAGGGCTCGTACCAGCCGCAACCGGGCTATTCGAAGGGTCACCTGCTGGCGTCGAGCGACCGCACGGTGAGTTATGCGGCGAATGCCCAGACCTTTTACGTGACGAATGTAGCGCCTCAGTGGCAGAACAGTTTCAATAGCGGGGTGTGGAAGTCGCTTGAGGAGGATTGCTGGAAAAACCTCAATAAGGATACGCTTTATGTGGTTTCCGGGGTGCATGGCGTACATGCCACGGATGAAGTGACCGATAAGAGCGGCCGGAAATGCACGGTCCCGAGCCACTTTTTCCGGGTGCTGCTGCGCGCGAAGGCGGGCAATACGGGCAGAAAGGTGCAGGATCTTTCGGCCGACGAACTGCAGTGTATGGGTTTCTGGTTCGAGAACCGGGCCTATCCGAGCGGGAAGCCTTCGCAGAACATGACCTCGGTGGCGGAGATCGAGGAGAAGACCGGGATGACCTTTTTCGTGCATGTGCCGAATGCCCCGAAGGCGATTTTTGATAAAACGGCGTGGGATTTTCGATAAAACAGCGATAGATACGGGTGGGGCACCGGCGAGGATGCCTTTTGCCTTTATGAAAATTAGTAAAAGTTTATGAAGCGAATTTTTACCCTTTTGATGGTCGGTTTGACGGCCTTTTTCGTGTCGTGTGATTCCGGGGATTCGGATACGGGAGGCAGTGAATGGTTCTCGACGCCGGAGAGCACGGTGGTGGGTACGACGGTTGAGTTGCGTTGTGCCACGAAGTTCGGCCCGGGCGTCTTGACCGGTTCGAATGCGGGTTTTCTCTATGCTGTGGTGAGCAACGAGGGCATGGGAGCCTTCGAGACGGTTCCGGCGGGTTCGGTCGACGGTTCGACGTTGAGCGCGACGCTGAGCGGACTGCAGGAGGAGACCTTTTACGTGGTTTATGCCTATGCGGATCTGGGAACGGGCCGGATGCAGAGTGTCGGGAGCGTATTCCGGACGGAGCAGAGCGCAACGCTCCCGGATCCCGATCCGGAGCGTCCGACCTTCGGAACCCCTTCGGCCCTGAACGTCACGGCGTCGGCGGCGACATTGAGCTGCGGCTTCACGTTCGAGCGGCCGACCTCGGAGTATACGCTCCGGTTCGAGTACCGGAAGAGTTCGGAGCAAAGTTATACGCAGAAATCCGTGGCTTCGGGTTCGGGGACCAAGACCGTGACGCTGACGGGTCTGAGTGCCTCGACGACGTATGAATTCCGGCTTTGTGCGGAGTGGGAAGGCGAGAGCTATGCGAGTGCGACGGAACGCTTCACGACCTCGGCCTCGCAGGGCGGCGGCGATCCAACGGGCGGCCTGACGAAGTATTCGGGCTGGCCGGAATTGCCGGTGGAGGTGGCCAGCTCCGATCTCTATTACGCCTACCACATCTGCCCGGACTTCCGGGTGGACGGCCATCTGGCTCGTAACTATACGGTATGTTACAGTGCCGAGCACCACTGCCCGGTGTGGGTGGCGGCGCCGCGTCATGCCTGCTACGAGGTAGAAGGTACGAAAAGGACGGATGCCTATGGCAAGGATCCGGATATCCCCTCCAATATCCAGTATAACAGCACGTCTACCGGTGGCGGTTGTAACAAGGGGCATATGCTCGGATCGGCTGAGCGGGAGGTGACGAGCGCCGTCAACCGGCAGGTCTTCTACTATACGAATATTGCCCCGCAATATTCCTCGACTTTCAACACCGGAGGCGGAGCCTGGAACAACCTGGAATCCTTTGTCGACGCACAGGTTTGCAAAGATACGACCTATGTGGTGATCGGCACCTATTTCGAGCCCTTTACCGATGCCTATGGCAAGAGCTGTTCTCCGGCGACGATCTCGTTCGGCGGACGCAGCGACGTTACGCGCCCCTCGATGTTCTACTACCTGATTCTGCGGAGCAAGAGCGGTACAACCGGCAAGTCGGTTTATGACCTTTCGGCCAGCGAATTGAAGTGCGCAGCTTTCGTGCTGCGCCACAACATGGAAAAGGGCCATACCCCGCAAGCCAAGGACATGATGAGCGTTTCGGAGATCGAGGAGATGACGGGCTTTACCTTCTTTGCGAACGTTCCGAACGCCCCGAAGGATACCTACAACCCTTCGGACTGGGGTCTGTAAGCGCGTGGCGATGGCCTATCCGTGGGGCGACGAACGGCGGTTCAACTCCTATGCGGGTTACTTCCGCCGGCTGTTCGGGGATCGGGTGCAGAAGCTCTCGGTGGATGCGGGCTTCACCTGC
>CALUKL010000157.1 GCA_944321195.1 uncultured Alistipes sp. | reverse complement strand
GCTCGCGCTCGGAGAGGTGCAACGCTTCGTTGACCTCGTAGGAGAAGAAGGTGTACTCGCCGATATGACGTCCGAGGTGGGTGCCGCGGATCAGGTCGGGGTGGAAGCAGAGCGCATGGCCCCGGGGCTGGAACTCCTCGCCCGTGTCCTCGATGCCGATGACCTGCCCGGGGGCGAGGCAGACGACCGATCCTTTCTGATAATCGTAGCGCTGGCGGCCGTAGATCAGGTCGCAATTCTTCTCGTCCTTGAGGAATACCGCGTAGAAACTGAATGTATGCCGCATGTGGTGCATGGGGCGGGCCTTCGCAAGGTCGATCACGCTCACCAGCGGATGCAGCGTCTCGACGCCGAGCAGGTCGTTGTATTCGGTGATGGTCTCGATATTCAACAGCGTCTTCTCCATAGGGGCGGATTTACGGGTTTCGTTTTACAAAGTTAGCAAATCCGGATGAGTTTTCATCCTCGCTACGACGGGATCGGTGGATATGTGAAGCCTTCCCGTGTTTTGTATAACCCCACGACGACGTGTGCGGCGTAATTTTGCCGTTGGAATCCAACCAACAGTTATTCACAGACATGAAACAGACGAAAAAACGAATTTTGATTGCGGCTCTCCTGCTTGCGGCTGTCGGGAGTGTCGGAGCCCGGACGCAGAACGACAACCTCCCCGGTGTGCCGCAGACGGAGGCCTGGACCGTGACGCCCGTCAATACAACGAGTGGCGTCCGGGTCCGCAAGGTGTCGTTCCTGCGCAGCAACCAGATCGTGCTGGTCGGCAACCTCTTTCTGCCCGCAGGGTTTGACCCCCAAAAGCGCTATCCGGCCATTCTGAGCATTCACCCCGCCGGCAGTGTCAAGGAGCAGTCGGCCGGATTGTATGCCTTCCGGCTGGCCGAAAACGGTTTTGTGACACTGGCCTTCGATGCCGCCTATGCCGGGGAGAGTGGTGGTACGCCACACTATTCCGAGGCTCCGTACGAGCGGGTCGAGGATATTCGCTATGCCGTCGATTATCTGGTGACGCTGCCTTTCGTGGATGAGCACCGTATCGGAGCCCTCGGCCTGTGTGCCGGCGGCGGATATGTCATCGCTACGGCACCGACTGAACGCCGTATCCGGGCCGTGGCCGGGGTGAGCGCCGCGGATATCGGTGCTGCCAATCGCGAGGGGTGGCTGCGCAGACGTACGGTTGAGGAGCAGATCGCCCTGCTGGAGGAGGTCTCCGAACAGCGGACCCGTGAAGCGCGGGGCGTGGAGTTGATGAAGGTCTACATGTGCCCTGAGCCGACGGCAGAGACCGCCCCTTCGTTCCGCGAGGGGTATGACTACTACCGCACGGCACGTGCCTGGCACCCGCGGGCCGACAATCGCTATCTGCGCCGCAGTCAGGCGACGAAAATGGCCTTTTCGGCCATCGAGAACAGCTACCTGCTGACGCAGCCCGTATTGTTGATTGTCGGCGAACGGGCCGATTCCGAGTGGCAGACCGAGCGTCTCTACCAGGCGCTGCCCGGGCCGGATAAGGAGATCTATACAATCCCGTGCTATTCGCATATTGACCTTTATGACCGTCCCGGTGCCGTTAACCCGGCCATCGAGAAGCTGACGGCCTTTTTCAAACGCACCTTGCCATGAGATTGTCCATGAAGCGAATCGGAGCGACGCTGACCGCTCTACTGTTGGCCGTATCGCTGCCGGCATATACACACGCACAGAATACACTGGTAAAAGAGAGACACATGAATACGAAAAAGATTTTGGTGGCCTTCTTCTCGCGCACCGGGGAGAATTACGCCGTGGGCCACATCGAGCAGGGGAATACGCATATCGTGGCGGAGCTGATCGCCTCCGCGACCGGTGGAACCCTCTTCCGCATCGAGCCGGCAACACCTTATCCCGACGATTATCGAGCCTGCACGGAGGTCGCCCAGCGGGAAAAGCGGTCAAAGGCCCGTCCTGCACTTGTCGGAGATATCGCCGTGGAGGAGTATGACGTCATATTCCTTGGCTATCCCAACTGGTGGGGCGATCTGCCGATGCCCGTCTATACGTTCCTCGAACGGCACGACTGGCAGGGCAAGGTCGTCATTCCCTTCTGTACGCACGAAGGAAGCGGTCTTTCCGATACGGAGAACCGGCTGCGGGCGGCCTGTCGGGGCGCTTCGGTGCTGAACGGACTGGCCGTGCGGGGCTCCGTGGCGCAGAACGAGCGGGAGAAGGCCCGGAAGCAGGTGTTGGAGTGGTTGAAACAGTTAAAATATTGAGGATATGAAACAGGTGATGATACTGACCGGTGCCGGACAGATCGGCATGGCAATCGCCCGCCGCATGGGCGCCGGCATGAAGATCGTCATCGGCGACAAGAGCCCGCAGCACGCCGCATTGATTGCCGAAACGATGAATCGGGCCGGATTCGATGCCGTCCCGGTCGAGATGGATCTCTCCTCGCGGGATTCGATCCTCGCGTTGATCGACACGGCCCGGAGCTGCGGTGAGGTCTCGATGCTGGTCAATGCGGCGGGAGTCTCACCGAGTCAGGCCTCCGTCGAAACAATCCTTCGGGTCGACCTCTACGGTACGGCGATACTATTGGAGGAGGTCGGACGGGTCATCAGCCGCGGCGGGGTCGGCGTAACCGTCTCCAGCCAGTCGGGACACCGCCTGCCGGCTCTCGGCGAAGAGGCCGACCGGCTGCTGGCCACGACTCCGACCGAAGAGCTGCTTGCGTTGGAGATTCTGCAGCCCCGCAACATCCGCGATACGCTGCACGCCTACCAATTGGCCAAACGCTGCAACGTCAAGCGCGTGATGGCCGAAGCGGTCAAATGGGGCCGGCGAGGCGCCCGTATCAACTCCATCTCGCCGGGCATCATCGTCACGCCGCTGGCGCTGGACGAGTTCAACGGTCCGCGCGGAGACTTTTACAAGGAGATGTTTGCCCGATGTCCGGCCGGCCGCCCCGGTACGGCCGACGAGGTGGCCAACGTCGCGGAGTTGTTGATGGGACCCCGGGGTTCGTTCATCACCGGGAGTGACTTCCTGGCCGATGGTGGCGCTACGGCCTCCTATTTCTACGGAGCGTGATCCCGACGCGGGCCTCTTCCAATCAAACCGGACTTTCTGCGGAAGGTCCGGTTGCTTTTTTCTGAAGCGCGGGCCATTTCCGGTATCAACTGTGTGGACCGAATCTAAAAAAGCCCCTGCGGTGCCCTTTGCTTTGAGTGCGCAACAACCGGCAAGATCGCGCAATCGTGCCCCATGGTGAAACAAAGCGGCAACGGGTGCCGTTATCCTCGAAACGACGCAAAAACCACCAACCATGATAACGCCATCCATCCCTTCCACGGCTCCCCACTGAAGATCCGACCACCTTCCATCGGTTGCCCACCGTCCCCGGTTGGACGACGATAAGCCCCGATCCGTTCGGGTTAAAAGCTGCACGCTTCCCATTCTTGCCGCGACATGAACCTCCTGCCGTTTGCCGGTACGGGAGCGCCTCCGCGCTGAAGCCTTTGCGATCCCGGGATTCCGCACCGTTCGACTGCTGGCGTCGAACGTGCTGCCGGCTCCCGGGTCCGAAAACCGAAAGGAGCGAGGTTGTGTTCTTGTGGCACAAAAACCCCGCATCGGGTTTTTGGCTGCCACTTCGAACCACCTCGCCCTGCGGGGCTGCCCCGCCCGGTCTGCTCCCGAGGGTCGCACACCGAACCATCCGCTGCTCGCCGGGCTCGCCGCGGATTCGGGGCACAGGACGTCGCTCCAGTCCGACGAAACACGCTGCGCGGAACCGCTCCCGATTGTTTGTTTCACCGCCAACGTCTCCGAGCCATGGAGGTAGCGAAACCCAAGGGTGGTCGCCCGCGGAAGAGTGCGGCAACCTTGCGTTCCCGCACGGTACGTTTCCGCGTGAGCGAGGCGGAATACCTCCGGGTGCAACGCAAGGTAGCGGCCTGCAATCTGACCCTTTCGGAGTACGCCCGCCAGGCGGTCACCTCGGGACGGATCCTGCGGCGGATCGGTCCCGAGGAGTTGCGCCTGGTCTCCGAATTGACGCGCGAACGGAATAACCTGAACCAACTGGCCTTCCTCCAGCACGCCTTCG
>CALUKL010000156.1 GCA_944321195.1 uncultured Alistipes sp. | reverse complement strand
CGAAGCGGCGCTTCAACGCCTCGGCAACCGCCACGGCCGGGTAGATATGGCCGCCCGTGCCGCCGCCCGAAAGAATGATTTTTTTCATATTACGCTCTTTTTCCAATACTTGATCACATCCCCAATGGCCCCGCTCCGAACTGCGCCGGAATCAGCATTCCCCCCCCCACTCAGAACGCCGCGAAAATCAGTGGCCCCACGTACCGCGGTCCAGCGAACGGTAGCCGATCGCTTCGGCGATGTCCTCCGCCGCAATCTCCGCACGGCCCGCCAGGTCGGCAATCGTCCGCGCCACCTTCAGGATCCGGTCGTAGGCCCGTGCCGAGAGCGACAGCCGCTCCATGGCCCGTTCCAGCAGCGCCGCCGAAGCCGCATCCAGCCGACAGCAGCTCCGCAGCAGCGAACTCCCCATCATCGAGTTGGTATGCACCCCCTCCACGTCGCGGAACCGCGCAGCCTGGATCTCCCGGGCCCGGATCACCCGTTCGCGGATCGCCGAACTCGGTTCACCCGGAGCCGCCGAGGTCAGTTCGGAGGGCTGCACCGGCGTCACCTCCACCTGCAGGTCGATCCGGTCCAGCAGCGGACCCGAAATACGCCCCATATAACGGTGCACCGCCCCCGGAGAGCACGTACACTCCTTCGTCGGGTGGTTGTAATAGCCGCACGGGCAGGGGTTCATCGCCGCCACGAGCGTAAAGTTCGCCGGGTATTCCACGCTGTATTTCGCGCGCGAAACCACGATCCGTTTCTCCTCTAACGGCTGCCGAAGCACTTCGAGGACGTTCCGCCCGAATTCGGGCAGCTCGTCGAGGAACAGCACCCCGTTGTGCGCCAGCGACACCTCGCCCGGACGCGGCGACTGCCCGCCGCCGATCAGCGCCACCTGCGACGTGAGGTGGTGCGGGGCCCGGAACGGCCGCAGCGTCATCAGTCCCCCGGCAAAGGCCGTCTTCCCGGCCACGGAGTGGATTTTGGTCGTTTCGAGCGCCTCCTCGCGCGTCAGCGGCGGAAGGATCGTCGGAAGGCGCCGCGCCAGCATCGTCTTGCCCGAGCCCGGAGCCCCGATCATCAGCACGTTGTGGCCGCCCGCCGCCGCGATCTCCAGCGCCCGCTTCACGTGCGTCTGGCCCTTCACGTCGGCAAAATCCTCCCCATAGCACATCCGCTTCGGAGCAAAGGGGTCCCCGACCGGAGGTGTCGCTGGAGCGATCGTCCGTTCGCCGTTCAGGCACTCCGCAACCTCGCGCAGCGTCCCGGCGCCCAGCACCTCGATCCCCTCGACCACCGCCGCCTCCCCGGCATTCTCCACCGGGATAATCAGACGCCGCAACCCCGCCTGACGCGCCGCAATGGCGATCGGCAGGATGCCGCGCACGGGTTTCAGCGACCCGTCGAGCGACAACTCCCCGACGAACATCGTGTCGGAAACCGCCCCGGCATCGACCCGCTCCATCGCCGCGAGGATCCCCACCGCAATCGGCAGGTCGAAACCCGACCCCTCCTTGCGCAGATCCGCCGGGGCCAGGTTCACAACCACCTTCCGCCCCGACATCCGCTCGCCCGAGTTCTCGAATGCCGCACGGATCCGCTGCTCGCTCTCCTTCACGGCGTTGTCCGGGAGTCCGACAAGGTACAGGCCCAGACCGCCGCCCGTGATGTTGACCTCGACGGTCACCTTCACGGCGTCGATACCCAACAGGGCTCCGGCATACGTGCGAACGAACATGGTTGTCTCTTTTTTATCGTGGTTTCAAAATCCGCGGCAGGCGTCAGAACGGCGGCTCCTCGTCGAGATGCGCCGAGTGATTCAGATCGAACTCCCCGCCCATGGCGCCGTTCAGGGCACTGCCGCCCCCAAAGCCGCCCGGAAGGTTGTTCGAACCGCTCGCATAGTCGTCATAGGCCTGCTGACTCTCCGCGGCGTCCGACGGCGGAAGCATCGAATCCTCCAGGTCCGTAAAGCGCGCCTGCTCCTTCAGGAAGCGAAGGGGCACGTCGCACACCGCACCGTTGCGGTGCTTCGCCAGGATAATCTCGGCCATACCCGCCGTCGGCATTCCGTTCTCGTCCTGATTGATGCCGTAATACTCCGGGCGGTGGATGAACGCCACGATGTCGGCGTCCTGCTCGATGGCGCCAGACTCGCGGAGGTCCGACAGCTGCGGGCGCTTCGATCCGCCGCGCATCTCCGTCGCACGGCTCAACTGCGAAAGCGCAATCACCGGAACGTTCAGCTCCTTGGCAATCGCCTTCAAGGTCCGCGAGATGAAGGCCACCTCCTGTTCACGGTTGCCCTTCGTATCCTGATTGCCGGTCATCAGCTGCAGGTAGTCGATGATGATGATCTTGATGTCGTTGTGGATCTTCAGACGCCGCGCCTTCGAACGGAATTCGAAGACCGAAAGCGCCGGCGTATCGTCGATGTAGAGCGGTGCCGCGCCCAGCGGTTTGGTCGCCGACTCCAGGTGGCGCCACTGCTCGGGAGTCAGACGACCCGACTTCACGTCGTTGCCCGAAAGGCCCGTCTCGGCGATGATCAGTCGCATCATCAGCTGCACGGCCGACATTTCGAGCGAGAAAAACGCAACCCCCTGCTCATAGTTGACCGCCATGTTCCGCGCCATCGAGAGCACGAAGGCCGTCTTACCCATCGAAGGACGCGCCGCCACGATGATCAGGTCCGACAACTGCCAACCCAGCGTCACCCGGTCCAGCGCCGTGAAGCCCGACGGCACCCCGCTGTACGTGCTGGAGTTCTTCGACGCCTCCTCGATCTGCATCAGTGCGCGCGCCAGGATCTCCTTCGACGACTGCACCGAACGCTTCACATGGCCTTCGGCCACCTTAAAGATCTCACCCTCGGCAAAACCGATCAGGTCCGTCACGTCGATCGACTCGTCGTACGAGCGTTTCTGGATCTCCGTCGCCGAACGGATCAGCTCCCGCTGGACGTATTTCTGCGCGATGATCTTCGCATGGAACTCCACGTTCGCCGCCGAGCCCACCTTCTGGGTCAGCTGCGCCAGGTACGAAGCCCCGCCCACCTTCTTCAACTCCTTTTTCGTCTTCAGGCGCTCGGTCACGGTATAGAGGTCGATGGGCTTCAGCTCCATCGACAACTCCTCGATCGCCTTGTAGATCAGGCGGTGCTCCTCGGTGTAGAACGCCTCCGGGGTGACGAACTCCTGCACCGCGATGATGCTGTCCTTCTCCAGCATCAGTGCGCCGAGCACCGCCTCCTCCAGCTCGACGGCCTGCGGCGGGACGTTTCCAGCACCCTCCGTCAAAGCGTCGTAGGCCTCGCGGTTGCGCGCGTAGGACCTGCCCCGCGGACCCGTATTGTCATATTCCTTTGCCATGAATTTTTTCCTCGGTTCGGACCTCAAAAATACGGATTCGGTCCGACATATCAAAAAGGTGCACTCGGAAAAGTAAAAGATTTTCCATTTTCCGAAGACCGGGCCGACAGACAGAGAGGCAAATTAATAAAAATCAATGCTTTACACCCAGCTCACGCTGCGAGACCGCCAGCGCCGCCAGACTGATCCGGCAGTCGGGGACCGACCGCAGAATCTCGTCGGCGCACGACAGCAGCGTCGCGCCGGTAGTCATCACGTCGTCGACCAGCAGCAGGTGACGCCCCGCCAGCCGTTCGGGATGCCGAACCGCAAAGGCCCCTTCGACATTCCCGGCCCGTTCGCGGTGCGATTTCCGGGCCTGGCTCGCCGTGTTGCGCCGCCGATAGACGCTCCGCCGCTCGACCGGTACGCCCAGTTGGGCCGCAATCCCTTCGGCAATGTACTCCGACTGGTTGTAACCCCTCCGGCACCGCTTGAACGGATGCAGCGGAAGCGGGACCACACACTCCACATCGGCATAAAGCCCGCTCTCGGAGAGATAGCGCCCGTACCATTCGCCCATCTCCCGCGCCGTGCGCCACGAACCCCGGTACTTGAATCCGTGGATCAACTGCCGCCAGCCGCTGCCGTGAACGAAGAAGAGAAAGCCCGAAGCCTGCACGACGGGAACCATGCCCCAGCATTTGCGCACCACGGGATTGTCCGCCTCACGCCAGTAGCCCGTCAGGGGTGCCGTGGCCCGGCAATAGGTGCAGAGCATCCGCTCGCCCGCCGCCAGCGGCTCCCCGCACACCGCACAGCGCGCCGGAAAAAACAGCGACGACACGTCGCGCAACAATTCACTGAGGATCGACATCCACGACGACGGTTATGGCCTTCCAGGCCGGATTTTCGGAAAAGCGTTTCAACTCGGACACGAGCAGCTCGCGGGCCCGGGCCGACGAAGCCCCGCTCTCGACCTTCAGCAGCAGGCCCGCCAGGTATTCGCCCCGGATGCGGTCCACGGGGGGCGTCATCGGACCCAGCACGCGCCGCCCGAAACGCTCCCGCAGCCGCACAGCCAACGCCGTGATGCCGTTGCGCAGCGTCGTCGGATCGCGGTGGCGCAGCATCAGCGACGTCAAACGCGCGTAAGGCGGGTAGAAGAAGGCCCGACGCTCGGCAAGCTGCTGACGCGCCATCCCTTCGTAGTCGCCCTCCACGACCTGACGGAGCACCGGATTGCCCGGCTCGCCGGTCTGGATCACCACCTCGCCCCCGTCATCCCGCCGACCGGCACGCCCCGCCACCTGCATCATCAGCTGGAAGGCCCGTTCCGCAGCCCGGAAATCGGGATTATGCAGCAGGTTGTCCGCATTGAGGATCCCCACGAGCGAGACCCCCGCAAAGTCGAAACCCTTGGTAATCATCTGCGTACCCACAAGGATGTCGGTACGGTGCGCCGCAAAGTCGGCTACGATGGCGTTGAAGGCCGTCTCCGACGTGACGCTGTCCCGGTCCAGCCGCGCAACCCGCGCCCCGGGAAAGATTCGCGCAATCTCCTCCTCGATCTTCTCCGTGCCGAAACCCATCGGAACCACATCCGTCACGCGGCACGACGGGCATTTCACCGGAACATCCTCCGTATGGCCGCAGTAGTGGCAGACGAGCTTCCGGCCACCCTTGTGGTAGGTCAGCGTTACGTTGCAGTTCGGGCACCTCGCCGTCCACCCGCATTCCGTACACTCGACATAGGGAGAAAAACCCCGCCGGTTCTGGAACAGCATCACCTGCCCGTCCCGGTCGAGTGTCTCCCCGATCTTGTCCAGCAGCAACTTGTTGAAGTGCGCGTGGCGTTCGCCCCGGCGGGCCGCACGCAGCGTATCCGACAGGTAGATCCGCGGCGGGCGCGCCGCACCGTAGCGTTCGGTCAGCTCCGCACGCCCGTACTTCCCCGAGGCGGCGTTCGACCACGTCTCCAGCGACGGCGTGGCGCTCCCGAGCAGCGTGCGGCCCCCGGTCAGGCGCGCCAGCACCACGGCGCAGTCCCGGGCATTGTAGCGCGGAGCCGGGTCCGTCTGCTTGTAGCTCGCATCGTGCTCCTCGTCGACCACCACCAGCTGCAGGTGCTTCAGCGGCAGGAAGATCGACGACCGGACCCCCACGACGAATTCACCCCCCGAAGAGCGGCTCAGCCGAAGGTAGGTCTCCGTGCGGCGGCGATTCGTGAGTTTCGAATGGTAGGACGTCACCCGGCTCCCGAAGATCCGCTCCATACGCTCGATCAGCTGGGCCGTCAGCGCGATCTCCGGGACCAGCAGCAGCACGTCGCCGCCCCGCGACAAGGTCTCCGCAATCAGATGGATATAGATTTCGGTCTTCCCCGAACCCGTGATGCCCTGCAGCAGCGCCGTGCTCTTTCCCGCCGCAAACTGCTCCCGCAAGGCGTCGAGCGCCGCCCGCTGGTGGGGCGTCAGCTCCGGCAGGCGGAAGGCCGAACCGCCGTATTCGACCGTGCGTTCGTGCTCCGTCGTCACGATCAGCCCCTTGCGCTCCAGCGTCCGCAGCACCCCGTAGTCGGCCCGCAGCAGGCGACGGGCAATCTCACCCGTCGCAATGCGCTCCCCGTCACCCGCCGCGGCGATCTCCAGCAATGCCTCGTACTGTTTCGGGGCCCGGCGTTCGAGGCGTTCGCACGTCTCGTGGAACGCCGTCTCGTCCCACAGTTCCCGCGCCAGCGAAACATAGCACTCCGTCCGGGGCCGGAACTCCTCCTCCGAAAAAGCCTCCTCCGTATCGCCCGAGGGTTTCATCAGCCGAGGCAGCGCCACGCGCATCACCTCCCCGGCACTGCACAGGTAATACGACGCCATCCACTCCCACAGCGACCGCTGCGCCGCCGAGAGCAAAGGAGAATCGTAAAGAATACGTTGTATGGATTTGATCCGCGGGAAGTCGGGGCGCCGGTCATGCAGCCGCCACACGATCCCCGTATAGAACTTGCGCGGCCCGAACTGAACCGCGACGGCCTGACCCTCCGTCACCGGCATCCCCTCGGGGACCGCAAACGTATAGGCCGGCTGCGCCAGCGGCAGGACTATGTCGGCATAGCGAGGCATCAGCCCTTGTTGATCGCCTGGAAACCCTTGCCGTAGACGCCCATCACCGAACCCACCGTCATGAAGGCATCCGGGTCGATCGTCTTGACGAATTTCAGGATCATCGCCGTCTCACGCTTCCGGCAAACCACCATCACGATCTTCGACCGCTCCTTCGAGTACCACCCCTGCGAGTCGATGAGCGTCACACCCCGGTGGATGTTCTGCGCAATGGCGTCCGCCATCTTCTCGTAGTCGTGTGTCACGATCAGCACCTGGCTCGACTGCTGGTTCCCCGCCATGATCATGTCCACCGTGTAGCCCACCACGGCCGTCAGCACGTAACCGTAGATCACCGCACTGATGCCCTTGCCCACGAGCAGCGACGAGGCGATGATCACGAAATCCGAATAGATCAGGATCT
>CALUKL010000155.1 GCA_944321195.1 uncultured Alistipes sp. | reverse complement strand
TCCGGATGTGGGTGCAAATCGGCGTCCTCGCCCTGCTCGCCGCCGGACTCGCAGCCAACTTCCGCAAATGGAAGCAACCCTTCTTCCGCCTGGCCGCGCTCGCCGTGCTGATGGGCTACGTCATCCTCTTCAGCAACTCCAGCGAGGGACACACCTACGTCATCACACTCATCGCCTACCAGTTCTGGTACTGGAGCATGAAGCGCGGCGATGCGCTGAACCTCGTCGACCGCATCGTCTACTGGGCGACGTTCATCATCGTCGTCGTCATGCCCGTCGACGTGCTCTGCCCGCCGGGCATCATGCAGATCTTCTACGACTGGCAGATCAACCTCTGGCTGCTGGTCTATCTCTGGCTGCGGATCTGCTGGACGGCCTTCATCCGCACCCCGCCGACACTCTCCGAAAAGCGGCAACTCATCGGCGTTCAATAGGACGGAGAGGAGTTGTACAGACACCCCAAAAAGACGCACCGGGCTTTCCGATGCGTCTCTCTATTTACGGGACAAGGCGGTGTCAGAATGTAAAGAAGTAGTTCATGAAGAAGTTCCAGAACGTAACCACGCCGATGGCGAAGAGCTTCGCCAGGTAGAAGTTCAGGCGGAAACGGCCGTGCAGCACGTAGATCGTGGCGTTGTTGATGGCCAGCCCCACGAGCGAAATGCCCAGGAAACGCAGGTACTGCCCCGCAATGTCGGGATTCTCGTTGTGAAAGGTCCAGATGCGGTTCAGGATATAGTTCGTGGTTGCGGCGCAGAGGAATCCCAGCGAATTGGCCACATATTTGTTCAGCCGCAGCCACTCCTTGCAGGCGTAGGTGATACCGAAATCGACGAACACCCCGGAACCGCCGACCGCACAGAATTTCAGAAACTGTTCAATCATCGTTATTCAAACCTCCTGCCGACCTCGGTCGGGACGGGTTTTCCGTTAAACCAATTCGTATAACCGTCACGGCGCAGGGCAAAGCCCGCGTCGAACGTCTCCCCGGTCAGCTGCTCCGGGACCACGAAGCGCACCTCCCGCACCACCGCCGTATCGGCCGGCAGCGTGAAATGCGCCCCGGTCACAAACTCCTCGACGCGGAAGCGGCCGTGTTTCCAGAGCATCGTCAGCTCCGTGTCGCCCTCCCCGATGCGGATCGCGTAGGGATAGGGATTTTCGAGCCGCAACGTCAGGTGCAGCGTATCGCCCGGAGCGACCCGTTCCGAAAGCCCCTTGAAGGAGATGTCGACCCGCCGCACGGGATGGAACGAGGGGTCGACGAACCAGGTGAAGGTCCGGCCGTTGGCCAGGCGGATGGTCCGCACGTCGCGCGTGGAGTCGGCATCGGGCGTGCACTCGACGAGCACCTCGCGGCCCGTGAAGCGCGTATCGTCGTCGCGGAACTGCCACTGGTGGGTCCGGTAGCGGATATTGGGCTGGCAGTAGGCTTCGCCGCCCGTATAGAAGGCGTATTTGGCCGCCGTGGCATAGCCGTGGCGGAAGACCACGGGACGCCCGGCCGCCTCGGCAGCGATGGCGCCGTAGCTTTCGGGGTTGTGGAACACCTCGAAGCGGATGTCCGTCGGGTTGAAGATCATCACCAGCCGCACCACGGCAACCAGCGCCACGGTCGTCAGACCGGCCCGCACGACGTAGCGCCGCGTGCGGGGATGGCGTCGGGCGTAGTCAAACAGCAGGTAGAGGAGCCCGAACGAGGCGACGATCACCCACTGGGGCTGGACGTAGCCGCGCAGCGACGAGAGCAGGAAGAAGCCGATAAAGCCCACGGGCAGCAGCCGAAGCAGCCGTTCGAGGGGCGTGCGGGCCTTTGTCTTGCGCCACGCCTGGACGTAGAGCGGCACGAAGAAGGGGTTGAAGACCACAAGCATGTTGGCCAGGAAGTCCGTGACGTAGCTCACACGGAAAACGGCGTTGCGGCCCGAGAGGTGGTAGGCGAACGAGGCCCAGTCGTGGTGGTACTGCCACAGCAGGTGCGGAACGAGCAGCAACAGCGTCACCGCACCGGCCAGGTAGAGGCCAGGGCGCAGGAAGAGACGCCGCGGCGTGACCGTCAGGGCGAACAGGACGACCAGCGCCCCGTGGTATTTGCTGTAGGCCATCAGGGCCATCGTGACGCCGAGCCAGAGCCACGCCCCGCGCCGCTTCTCGGTGAAGCGGCGGAACGCCCACAGGAACAGGGCGGCGGTGAAGAGCAGCGGACCGTCGGGCACGGCGATGAAGCCGTAGAGCTGCAGCATGAGCGTCGCGGCCGCGATCGTGACGAAGAGCATGGCGTCACGGCGCGTGGCCTCCGCGGGGCGGATCAGCCGCCACACAACCCACAGGTAGAGGGGTTGCAGCAGCGTGAAGCAGAACCGCACGCCCAGTTCGCCGCCGAAGAGGCGTTCACCGAGCCAGACGAGCAGCGCCGTCACGGGCGGATGGTCGAAATAGCCCCACGAGAGGCGTTCGGCGAACATGTGGTAGTAGGCTTCGTCGTTGGCCAGCTGCGTGCAACCCGCCTGGATGACATTGGCGAGCCACCACACCCCGAGCCAGCAGAGAACCAGTCGGTCGGGTCCCCACGAAGCGTACCTCTTTTTGAGCGATGCTTTCATAACCGTCGGCAAAGGTAGGAATTTTTCCCGGGATTCGCCACGGGTCCGCCGCTTTTGTCCCGATTCGGGGCGTGGAATTCCGACAACCGCCCCGCAAGTGTCCCGGAAGGGGATTCGGGGCGTTGTTCATAACTTGTTCATTAAAATTTTCCAAAAAAGGTTGCCCATCCCGGAACTATCCCTATCTTTGTTCCCGAGCAAGGTTCCCAGCCGGCGGCTGCCGGCCCGGGATCAAAAGGGAACTCCTGTGCAAATCAGGGACTATGCCCGTAGCTGTAAGCTCCGAAAACGGCTGCACACTCTTTGCCACTGTCCCCTCGGGGACGGGAAGGCGTGCCGCGGGAGCGAGTCAGAAGACCTGCCTTGCCGAACAGGCCGAACCCGCGGGACGTCAGGGCGACGCCGAAACATTTTTTTGCTTTTTACAACATAAAAGACCCGGACACGGATGCGTGCCGCCCTCCGCATGGTTTCGACCCTGCAGGAGAGACCCGTCCCCGACCGGAACGATTGTGCAAACCTTCAACACTGGGACCATTATGGGCATTTCGGAACTCTACATCGTCAAGCGCGACGGAAAACGCGAAGCCTTCTCCGTCGAAAAGATCAAACGGGCCGTCAGCAAGGCATTCCTCGCCGTGGGCGGGTACGCCACCGACGACGACCTCACGGCCGTACTCAGCCGCGTGCGCATCGCCGACGGAATGTCCGTCGAGGAGATTCAGAACCAGGTCGAGGTGGCCCTGATGGCCGAACACTACTTCGCCGTGGCCAAGAGCTACATGCTCTACCGCCAGAAACACACCGAAGAGCGCGAAGAACGTGAAAAACTCCGATTCCTGACCGACTACTGCGCCGCCTCGAACCCCGCCACCGGATCGAAATACGACGCAAACGCCAACGTCGAGAACAAGAACATCGCCACCCTGATCGGCGAACTCCCCAAGCAGAACTTCATCCGCCTGAACCGCCGCCTGCTCACCGACCGCATCAGGGAGATGTACGGCAAAGAGCTGGCGGACAAGTACATCCACCTGCTCAAAAACCACTTCATCTACAAGAACGACGAAACCTCGATGGCCAACTACTGCGCCTCGATCACGATGTACCCCTGGCTGCTCGGCGGAACGATCTCCATCGGCGGGAACTCCACCCGTCCCACGAATCTCAAGTCGTTCTGCGGCGGGTTCGTCAACATGGTCTTCATCGTCTCGTCGATGCTCTCGGGAGCCTGCGCAACCCCCGAATTCCTCATGTACATGAACTACTTCATCGAGCAGGAGTACGGCGAGGACTACTACACCCGCACCGACCAGGTCGTCGACCTCTCACGCAAGCACCGCACCCTCGACAAGGTGATCACCGACTGCTTCGAGCAGATCGTCTACTCGATCAACCAGCCCACCGGCGCCCGCAACTTCCAGGCCGTCTTCTGGAACGTCGCCTACTACGACCGCTACTACTTCGAGTCGCTCTTCGGGGAGTTCGTCTTCCCGGACGGGTCGAAGCCCCACTGGGAGTCGCTCTCGTGGCTGCAGAAGCGGTTCATGCGGTGGTTCAACCGCGAACGGACCCGGACCGTGCTGACCTTCCCCGTCGAGACCATGGCCCTGCTCACCCGGGACGGAGAGGTGCGCGACGCCGAATGGGGCGACTTCACCGCCGAAATGTATGCCGCCGGGCACTCGTTCTTCACCTACCTGAGCGACAACGCCGACTCGCTGTCGTCGTGCTGCCGCCTGCGCAACGAAATTCAGGACAACGGGTTCAGCTACACGCTCGGCGCCGGAGGCGTCTCCACCGGCTCGAAGAGCGTCCTGACGGTCAACCTCAACCGCTGCATCCAGTACGCCGCCCGGAACGGAATGCACTACCTCGCCTTCCTGGAGGAGGTCGTCGACCTCACGCACAAGGTCCAGACCGCCTACAACGAAAACCTCAAGGAGCTGCAGGCCAAGGGGATGCTTCCGCTGTTCGACGCCGGGTACATCAACCTCGCGCGGCAGTATCTGACGATCGGCGTCAACGGACTGGTCGAGGCCGCCGAGTTCCTCGGCATCGAGATCAACGACAACGACCGCTATGCCGCGTTCGTGCAGGAGGTGCTCGGGCTCATCGAACGCTGCAACCGCAAATACCGCACGAAGGAGCTGATGTTCAACTGCGAGATGATCCCGGCGGAGAACGTCGGCGTCAAACACGCCAAGTGGGACCGCGAGGACGGCTACGTCGTGCCGCGCGACTGCTACAACTCCTATTTCTACGCCGTCGAGGACCCCTCGCTGAACGTCATCGACAAGTTCCGCCTCCACGGACGCCGCTACATCGAGCACCTCACCGGCGGTTCGGCCCTGCACATGAACCTCGAAGAGCATCTCTCGAAGGAGCAGTACCGCCACCTGCTGCGCGTAGCCGCCGAAGAAGGGTGCAACTACTTCACGTTCAATATTCCGAACACGGTCTGCAACCGCTGCGGGCACATCGACAAGCGTTATCTGAAGGAGTGTCCCGAATGCCGCTCGACCGACGTCGACTACCTCACGCGCGTAATCGGATACATGAAGCGCGTCTCGAACTTCTCCGCGGCCCGCCAGCAGGAGGCCGCACGCCGCTACTACGCCCCGGCGGAGAAGAACTCCGCAACCACCAGTCCGGAAAAAGCCGCCAACGCATGATCCGCTACCACAACTTCGACGTCGTTTTCGCGGAGATTCCCGACGAGACGACCCTGGCAATCAACCTCACCGGCTGTCCGAACCGCTGTCCGGGGTGTCACAGCCCCCATCTGTGCAGCGACTCGGGGCGTGTGCTCGACGAGGGGGAGCTCGCGGCCCTGCTCCGGCGCTACGGGTGCGCGGTCACCTGCGTCTGCTTCATGGGCGGCGACGCCGACCCCGAAGGGGTGGCACGGCTGGCAGGATTCATCCGGCGGGAGTGGCCCCGGCTGCATGTGGGCTGGTACTCGGGGCGGCCGCAGCTGCCCGAGGGATTCATCCCCGAGGCGTTCGACTACGTGAAACTCGGACCCTGGATCGAGGCCCGCGGCCCGCTGACCGCACCCACCACCAACCAGCGTCTCTACCGCGTAAGCCACGACGGGACGATGTCCGACATCACCGAACGCTTCCGACGGAAAGCCATCTGACGTTCCCGGGAGCCGGAAAGACCTTAGAGATTAGTAAACCCTTCGCGTCGTCTGCCATACGACCCCCTTTCCGGCTCCCGGAGAACTCTCGGGCCGCCGCCGATTCCGACTCCCGGCAAACACCGGTCGGCGCGGCGGCATTTTTTTTGCCCCGGCCGCATGGGGAATCTCCGAAAAAACGTATTTTTGCCCCCGAATCATGAAAACCAGGCACGAACTGACCGAAATCCTCGACTTTATCGCCGAGTACGCCACCTACCTGCTCGGATCGGGTGTGCACACCTCGCGCGCCATCCGCAACTCGCAGCGCATCGGCGAGGCGCTGGGGGTCGACATTCAGCTGTCGAGTTTCCAGCGCAGCACGATCCTCACGGTCCACGACGACGAAAGCGGCGAAGCCATCACCCGCGTGGTGAAGATCCCCTCGCTGCCGATCAGCTTCGAGCGCAACTCCGACCTCAGCGCCCTGAGCTGGGACGCCCTCGACGAACACCTCCCGCTCGCCGAAATCCGCCGCCGTTACTCCCTGCTTATCGAAAAACCGCGCATCGACCCGATCTTCGTGCTGGTCACCGTGGGGCTGGCCAACGCCTCCTTCTGCCGCCTCTTCGGCGGAGACTGGACCGCCATGGCCATCGTCTTCACCTCGACGCTCGTGGGATTCGCCGCCAAACAGCGGATGCAGGCCCACGGCGTCAACCACTTCCTGATCTTCATCGTCGCGGCATTCACGGCCTCGCTCTGCGCTTCGTCAGCCCTGCGATTCGACTGCACGGCCGAAACGGCCCTCGCCACAAGCGTGCTGTTCCTCGTCCCCGGCGTCCCCCTGATCAACGGCGTGATCGACATCGTCGAAGGGCACATCCTCATCGGATGCAGCCGCCTGATCAACGCCCTGCTGCTCATCATCTGCATCGCCATCGGACTGGCGGCGACACTCCTCATGGTTAAAGACAGCCTGCTATGATCGCCGTGGACATTCTGCTCGACGGGCTCTTCGCAGCCGTGGCCGCCATCGGGTTCGGCGCCATCTCCGACCCGCCGATGCGGGCCTTCCCGCGCATCGCCCTGCTGGCCGCCGCAGGCCACGCCCTGCGCTTCTCGATGATGAACTACGCCGATGTAGACATCGCTTCGGCCTCGCTCGCGGCCGCCATGCTTATCGGATTCGGAAGCCTCTGGCTCGGACGCGGAATCCGCTGCCCGATGACGGTCCTCTACATCCCGGCGCTGCTGCCCATGGTCCCCGGCATCTACGCCTACAGGAGCGTCTTCTCGCTCATCATGTTCCTGCAGTCGCTCAACGACCCCGGGCAGGGAATGCAGTACATGCAGCTCTTCTTCCTCAACGCCACGGTCTCGCTGAGCGTCATCGCCCTGCTCGCCGCGGGCGCCACGCTGCCGATCTTCGTCTTCAACCGGAGGGCATTCTCCCTCACCCGGCGCCGGAAAAACGACAGCCCGGCCTCCCGGAACCCGAAACAGAATGAGCCCGCCACGGAACCCGACGCCGAACCCCGAAATTCAGGCCAATAGCCACCCCTCATGGAAACCTTCTGGAACACGATTGCCGACTACAACGCCGCCACCTGGCCCGCCCAACTGCTGCTGGTCGGAATCGGCGCCGTGCTGACCCTGCTGCTCTACAAACGCCCCTCGCCCGCCGTGCGCACGGCCATGAAGATCTACATGGCCGTGCTCAACTTCTGGATTGCCGGGGTCTACTACCTCGTCTGGTGCCGACCGCGGGAATATCACGACTTGCTGGCCCTGTTCTGGGCCATCATGGGATGCATCTGGCTCTACGACCTCGCCATGAAGCACGCCTCGCTCGAACGGACCAAACACCATACGATTTTCGCCCGGCTGCTCTTCGTCATGCCGCTCGTCTACCCGCTCTGTTCGCTGGCCCTGGGGCGCTCGTTCCCGATGATCACCTCGCCCGTCATGCCCTGCTCCGTGGCAGTCTTCACCGTAGGGCTGATGCTCGCCTTCTCGGAACGCATCAACATCGTCCTGGCCATGTTCCTCTGCCACTGGGCCCTGATCGGACTCTCGAAGGTCTACTTTTTCGGAATCCCCGAGGATTATCTGCTGGCCTGCAGCGTCGTCCCGGCACTCTATCTCTTCTTCCGCGAATACATCCAAAGCCTCGAAAACCGGCCCGCAAAACCCACCCCGCGCGTCCTCAACGGATTGCTGGGACTTCTCTGCGCAATCATCGGCGGATTCTTCGCCTTCACGCTCCTGCATCAGTTCAACCTCTTCTCAGAGATTTGATCCGTTCGGGCGTCGCAGGTTGTATCCCGCAACAAACGCCAACCCGGCTCTTATTCCGGTCCGCCGCTGTCCACAGTCGACCTGAAACGAAATCAGAAAACAGCCCTCTTTTCAGCCGTTGGTTCGGGCCTCGGCAAGCAATTCGCCCAGAATTCCCACATGCTCCACGATCAACTCGGGCGGACGCGAAGCCTGTTCCGCCACATCAAGCGTCGTCTCGCCCGAAAGAACCAGAACACCCAAAGCCCGGGCATTATGGGCCATCTCGATATCGGTATAGATGCGGTCTCCAACCATAGCGATCTCATCGGGGCGGAGTTCGTGGCGCTGGAGAATACCCGACAGCATGTTCGGATCCGGCTTCCCCAGCGTAATGTCCGGCTTGCGGGAGGTCGCCAGTTCGAGGGCCCCGCAGATCGAACCACAATCCACCAGGACCGTCGGTTGGTTGGTCGGGCAAACCCGGTCGGGATTCGTCGCCAGGTAAGGGATCCCCTGCTTGACCCACCACGCCGCACGGCACAACCTGTTATACGCAAGCGTCTGGTCGAAGGCTACAACCACGGCATCCGGAACATCCTCGGCCGAATCGGCGGTCGAAACGTAACCCGCCGACTCGAACTCCGAAATCATCGAGGGCGTGCCCAGTAGAAAAAGCCGCCGAACGGAGGGATAATGAGCCCGCAGATAATCGATCATGGCCAGCGTCGTGGTGTACATCTCCTCACGTGTAGCCCGGATCCCCAGGTCGGCGAGTTTACGCAGGTAATCGACAATCGATTTCGACGAATTGTTCGTCAGAAAAGAGTAGCCGATTCCGTTCTGCCGAAGCCCGGACAGAAAGGGAAGGGTCCAGGAAAACAACTCCGAACCCATGTAGATCGTACCGTCCATGTCCAAGGCGACATGACGGATTCGCGACAGCCGTTGCAGCAGCTCCTCGCGGCTCCAGACGGAGCTGTATCGGTAGAACGTATTCATAGGCAGATCGTTGAAGCGGTTGGCTGGCTGTCGGAATCGGGCAGCGGATGCTTCTGCCCGTAATAGGCATTCGCCCCGTGTTTACGCGTAAAATGCTTCTCCGTGAGCATCTCGCTCATCGGCATCTCGGGGTTCAGCGACTGGCTTACATAGGCCATTTTGGCTACCTGCTCCAGGACCACGCTATTATGTACAGCCTCTTCGGGAGAACGACCCCAGGAGAAAGGTCCGTGGTTGGCAACCAGCACCGACGGCGTATGCATCGGATTCAGGCCCCGAAAGGTTTCGACGATCAGTTTTCCGGTCTCCCGCTCGTACTCGCCCCACACCTCTTCCCGGGTCATCTGGCGCGTACACGGAATCTCACCATAGAAATAGTCGGCATGGGTAGTCCCGCAGACCGGAATCGGACGTTTGGCCTGGGCCCAGGCCGTAGCGTAGGTGGAATGCGTATGGACGACTCCCCCGACCTCGGGAAAAGCCCTGTATATTTCAAGATGGGTCGGAGTGTCGGACGAGGGATTGAGCGTCCCCTGCAGAACATGCCCCTCAAGATCCAACACGACCATCTGCGACACGGTCAACCGTTCATACGGAACCCCGCTCGGCTTGATGACAACGAGTCCGCGGTCCCGATCAATACCGCTCACGTTTCCCCAGGTAAAAATAACCAGCTTATGATCGACCAATGCAAGATTTGCGCGAAAAACACGCTCTTTCAACGTATCCAGATCCATAGCAGATTGATTTGAGTTCGGAACAAAGATACGAATAATAATCACAAAACGAAAAATTTTTCATGCAAAATGAAACACATAACGAATTTTATAACTCAAAACGACCCAAAATAACACTGAATATATATATAAAACGAAAATAAATCACGAAACAGCGCGTTCATTTGGCTTTCATGTAAATAATTTCTACATTTGTAAACAAAAGAAAATAGAAGCGTTATGTTAAGCATCGCCGAAAGACGGAAGTATATCCTCGACTCGCTCAACAAACAAGGATTCGTCCGCATTGCAGACATTGCCAACGAACTCAATGTCACCCGTGCCACAATCCGCAAGGACATGAGATTCCTCGAAAGCAAGCAGCTGCTCTATCGAGCGCACGGCAGCGCCAGTCCCGTCAATCCGCATGTCTCCGACGTCAACGTGCAGGTAAAAAGCCGCATCAACAGCGAAATCAAACGAAAAATCGGAGCTCGGGCCGTAAAACTCATCCACGAAAACGACTCGATCATCGTCGCGTCCGGATCCACGCTATACGCCTTTGCCGAGGTCATTCGCCCCATCGGTCATCTGAACATCGTCACACCCTCGCTGCGGGTTTCGATGCTGTTGAGTGAGGAACCCGACATCACGGTCCTGCAACTCGGAGGTGTGCTCCATGGAAATTCGCTCTCCGTACGCGGTGAATATGCAGCTCAGGGTTTTCAGAATCTAATCTGCTCCAAACTCTTTTTCGGAGTCGACGGCATCGATTCCGAATTCGGAATCACCTGCGCCACGGTCGAAGAGGCAACCCTGACGCAAAAAATGATGAAAGCAGCATCCCAGAGTATCGTGCTGACCGACTCCTCAAAAATCGGACGCAGAGGATTCGGCCGCATCTGCTCGATCGAGGATATCGACATCCTGATCACGGACAACCAACTCCCGGCACAGATCAAATCCACGCTTGAGGCGGTCGGGGTCGATGTCATCACGGTCTGACCCGGCCGGAAAGCACAAGCCCGGAGGGTGGGCTCAGGAAAGCCGCAGATGTTCTGCGGCTTTTTTGGGCTTTGACCCTTCGGGAAGGACCTCTTCCGGAATCGCGGATCACCTCCCGCACAGACAAAATCCGAAACACGCAGCGTTTTACGACTTTCGTTTTGTAATATTATTTTTATTTTGTTACATTTGTAGTCAGGTAAAACCAAAAATCAAGAACAAAATGAAAACCAAACTGCTATCTTGCGTTTTGCTGGCTTTGACCGCATGTTGCACCATATCGTGCAGCACGGACGACTCCGATGACATCGGTTCCGGCGATCGCTCCATCCAAAGCCTAGGATTCTCCAGCCGCATATTCGACCTGTTCGTCGAGGAAGAAACGCTCCCGGAACTCAACATCCGTACCGGATCCGGGACTGAAACCTATACCGCAGCGAATGAATACGGACTGAACTGGCACTCCTCGATCCCGAACATCGCCTCCATCTCGGACAACGGCATCATCCGCGGAGAGGCCGTCGGCACCTCCCGGATCTCGGCCCGGACCCCGGACAACCTGAAGCAGGCAGCACTCACAGTCAACGTGCTGCAGTCGGAACAGCTCGACCAGCCCCTGGCCCGTGACATGATCTACACCAGCGGTCACATGCTCAGCGACAATTCGGTCATGCAAAGTTTCGACCTCGGAGCCGACGGATACATGTACTGCTCGCAGGTAGGGCGCGGCAGCAACAACTACAACGTAATCATCGTCCGAAAACAGGCCAACGCCGCCAACTACGAAAGCCGGATGCTGCTCCCCTATGCCGGCCACGGAAACAACATCGCCGTCGAACAGGATGGTGCCGACATGTACGTCTGGGTCGGAAGCTACGGAACCCGCAGTTCCGAAGGTGACTACACCCTCTCGCAGACCATGGCCCGCATCAAATACGCCCCGGGCAAGACGCTCAAACCGTCGGAGTGCTACGAACAGTACTGGATCCCGCAGCGCCGCAATCTGCAGGCATCGCTCGACCCCGACAACGACATCATCCTCTTCTGGTGCACGAACAGCAACTACTCGACCCGCTACATCTATCTCTACCGGCTGAGTGAGGTCAAGGCGCTGCCCGAAAGCTCCGAGCAGCTCTCCTTCTCGATCACCTGGGGCGGCGAGACCGGAGGTCCGGCCTCCGTGACCGAAAAGCCGACCGTCATGGTCAAGAATCTCTCGCAACTCGAACCGCTGGCCACGATCACCCTGCCGCAAAGCAGCCCGCTCACTGTCGGGTCCAACGGCAACCAGGGCCACGACGTGAAAAACGGCAAAATATACTATTACGAAGGGGCCGGCAACAACAACGACGGTGCAACCCCCTCGACAGCCACGGTATCGATCTTTGATTTCAACGGAAACCTCATTCGCCGTCACGACGTAGCTGCCATTGAGGATATGGGCGCCCTTGCCTCGCAGGGGCTCACCTCAACGGGATACATGGAGCCCGAAGGAATCAAGTTTTACGACGGTATGCTCTATTGCGGATTCGCGTCTCGATCGACGGATGACGTGCGACGCGCAGTCGTGCTGCAATACGATCTGATGCAGGAGCCATAAAGAGGACTCTCCTCTTTCCTGCAGCAAAAACGCCCGACCTCGGAAGGTCGGGCGTTTCTGTTGAAAAAGATGGGGCAGAGTTGTTACCAAAACGTCATCTCAAGGATCTTGTCATATCCGAGGACACAGTTTTCAAAGCGAACCTTCATCCCCTTGGGGAGCGTCAGACGAACCGTCTGATGGGGAGGAATGGCAACCGGATACATGTAATCCCCGTAACGGATGCTGAACCGGATATCCGAATCGTTGCGGAGCTCCACGCGGTTCTTGCGGGCATCCACCACGCGCAAGGTCAGCGACGCCTCGATCAGCTGGCGGATGTAGGTCTCGGGACCGGCCAGCGTATAGTCGTACAACGCCACCATGCGGCCGGAAAACATCGCCTCACGAACGGACTCCATCGTGCATTCGCGGGCAAAAACGAGCGTCATGGGACGACGGGCTCCCTCGGGATACTGCGGCCCGCTCGGGTAGTGAATATCCGAATTGGCCAGCATCGAGAAGCCCATCTCTTCGTACCACTGCAGCACGCGCGGATAGTGCTCCTTGCCGTTGAAGATCTCCACACCGTGAATCTTCCCCTCGCGCAGCAACCGCTCGTGCATGGGATAAAGCGTACACGAATCGTTGGGCCAGCCGGGATGGTTCCAGAAGAGGTAGGCCTCCTGAGCCCAGGCTTCGTCCAGAGCGGCCTGTTCGTTTTCGGGGGTGCGGTTGCGCGGGAAGCGGTTGCCGTCCTTCAGGAAGAGCGCGTTGATGTGGCCGAAGGGCTTGTGGCGCGTGATCTCGCCCCCGGGGATCACCAGCAGGCCGATCTCACGTCCGCGTGCGGCGGCAATCTCGTAAGGCAGATTCATGTCGTCGGTCTGCATGCCGCGGTTCTTGCGGATCTCGAAGTGGTCGGTGATGGCGATCACGTCCAGACCGTCGCTCCATGCCTCGTTCACGCGCCCCGTCGGGTAGACCTGCCCGTCGGAAAAGCACGTGTGGATGTGAAAATCGCACTTCAGCGTGCGATACCCCTCGATGTCGGGGATACAGATGTTCTTGCGGTAGTTGGACCTATCCGCGCCGGGATGCTGCCAGACGTCGTCCGTCTGGATCGGTTTGCCGGCCGTGGCGGCCAGAACGGCCGCCACGGTGGCAAACATCGTCATTAAGAGACTCTTCATGTCGTTTATCGGGTTTAAGTTCGATCCGTCAGATCAATCCGTCCAGCCGTAGTTCTGACCAAGGGCCGGATTGATGCCGTTGGCCGTACGGGGAATGGGACGCACGTACATCTTCTCCTCCCAGATCCGATCCAGGTTGTATTCCAACAACCCGCTGGTGTCCTCACTCAGCGTGTAGGAGCCATCGCGCAGGTCGATGTAGTAGACGCCGTTCTGGCTGGGCGTGTCGGTGTTGATCACACACAGATCGTTCTGTCCGTCTCCGTTTAGGTCGATCGGTTCGCCCACGGCCGGGATATAGATGCCCTGCCACTCCTTCCGGGTTAGTTCTCCCTCGTGCCAGCGCATCAGGTCGTCGTAGCGCAGGTTCTCCAGCAGCAGCTCCACGGCCCGTTCGCGGCGGATCTCCAGCAGGTCCTTGCTCTGGACCTTGTAGTAGGAGGCCAAATAGGGATCGGCCGTCTGGGGCTGCGTCCCGACGACTCCGGCACGCTCTCGCAGCGGCTTGATCGTCCGCTCCCAGATCGACGGCTCCAGAATGCCGCCGTTCAGCTCGGCCGACGCCTCGGCATAGTTGAGCAGCACCTCGGCATAACGCAGGATCGAGAGGCTGTTGTTGCTGCGCGTACCGGTATGCAGGTCGTCGTCGAAGCACCACTTGATGAGCTGGTAGCCCGTCAGCGTGACCGACATGTCGGGGGCCGTCAGCACCCGCTCGCCGGCCACCTCCTTCATGTAACCCGGCGTCACGATGCTCTGCATCATGCGGTAGTCGCGGTTGGCCGTCTCGTCGACGAATCCCACCTTGTCCCAGTCGGGATTGTCCGTGAAGCACGTGCCGTCGAGATTGAGATACATGTTGGCCAGCGAACGCGTCATTGACCAGCGCGACTGGGTCGGTGAGGTGAAAACCCACGTAGCCTCGTGGTAGATACCCAGGCTGGAGCTGTATTCCCGGCCCCAAATAATCTCCTGACGGTTCAGCTGCTCCGAGATGAAGAGCGACCGATACTGGGTCTGCACCGCCGAAGGCGAATTGACCAGCGAATAGGGCCCGTCACTCATCAACTCCTCGCAGGCTGCCACACACTCCTGCAGGTACATCTCCGATTCGTCACTCTGCCAGGGCTGACCCGTCGACGGATCGACCGCGTGGTACTTGCGGTAGGTGCCCTCGTAGAGGCAGACCCGCGACTTGAAGGCCAAAGCCTTCCACTTGTCGATCTGGGCGCTCTGCGTGTAGGCGGCATCCGTCGAGCAGTTGGCGGCAGCGTAGCTGAGGTCCTCCAGCACCTTGCGCATCACGAACTCGCGCGAATCGCGGGCCTTGTAGAGCGCCTCGTCATCCTCGGCGTCGATCGGCTCGTCGTACCAGGGCACCGCACCAAACGTGCGGACCTTGTTGTAGTAGAACCACGCACGCCAGAAACGGGCAACACCTTCGTAGTGGCGGAGCGTCTCCTCGCGGACGCCCGAAACCTCGTACATGTGCTGGAGAAAATAGTTGACATTGAACAGGTCATACCAGTCCGAATAACTCCAGCCGGTCTGACGGCTCGATGACCAGGGAACCGTCAGGTAATCGGTCGAATTGCGCGTGGCAACCAGATCGGACCAGCAATCGCCGCGGAAAAGCGTCTCGGGCGACGGCATCATGTTCTGCAGAAAACCGTCGGCATACAACTGCAGCGACTTTTCATTGGTGAAATAGGTGTCGGCACCGAGTTCCGCAATGAGCTCCTTGGTCAGGAACGTATCGCACGAGACAAGCAGGGCGGTCAGAGCGACGGCTGCGACTTTATGCATCTGTTTTTTCATGGGTATTTCAGTATTAGAAAGTGACATTGACACCGAACGTGAAGGTTCGCATGACCGGATAGCCGTATCCGTCGCCGTTGGTTCCGACCGTGCTGGCAAAGTCGGCATCACCGGCACTGATCCCTTCGGGATCGAAGTTCTTGGCATACTTCTGCAGCGGCGAATAGGTCCAGAGGTTCTCCCCGACGAAATAGATCCGCAGCGACTGCATACGCAACTTCTGGGCAATCCGCTTGGGGAAGGTGTAGTCGAGCGTGAGGTTCTTCAGGCGGATGTAGCTGGCATCCTGCAGATAACGGTCATTGGCATTCGACATGATACCGTTGACGTACTCGGCCTGGTAACCGCGCAGCCGGGGCCAGTAGGCCGACGTATTGCCATTCTCATCGGTATAACGGTTGTTCTCGTCCTGCCACGGAAGGTAGAAACCGTAGGCACGGCCGTATTTGCCCCAGAAATAACCCGAATCCTTGGCCGGATACCAGTCGCGCTTGCCCACGCCCTGCCACATCAGACTCAGACCGATGCCGTTCCAGTTGAACGACGTGGTGAGGCTGTAGCAGTAACGCGGCGAGGTGTTGCCGATCTTCACCAGGTCGCCGTGGTCGTCGATCGTATTCGAACCGTTGTCGATCACGTAGCTGTTATCCACGTCGGCCAGCTTCAGGTCGCCCTTCTTCCAGTCTCCCACAAAGTACTGGAACTTGCTCTGATCGGCCCAATTTATCGCCTCCTCGTCGCTCTCGAAGAGCCCGAGCACCTTGTAACCCCAGATCTCGCCCAGGGTCATGCCCTCATAATAGTTTGTCTTGTAGATCGTCGGGAGCGTTCCGGTCTTGCTGGTATATTTGGTGATGATGCTCTCGCTGTCCCACACCGCAGCTCGGATGCTGTAGTGGAACTCCTTGCCCGCCAGACGGAAGTTGTCGCGCCAGGAGATGCTGGCTTCCCAACCGTCGGTACGCATGTCGGCGTAGTTGCCCTTCGGGGCCTGGTTGCCGTAGACGGCCGGAAGCTCGGCTCCGACAACGTACATGTCCGTCGTATTGCGGCGGTAGATGTCGCCCACGAAGTTCAGGCGGCCGTTGAAGGCTTCGAAATCGAGACCGATGTTGTAGGTCGTGGCCTTCTCCCAGGTCAGCCCGTCAGGTACGGGTGCCGGACTCTGCGTATAGCGGAAGGTAGAACCGCCGCTCACTACCGACGACATGTTCAGCTCCATGAGCGGAAGATAGGCGTAGGCGTCGCTGATCAGACCGTTGCCGGCCGTTCCGGCCGAGAGTCGGATCTTGAGGTTGTCGAGCCAGTTGCGCGTCGAGGCCATGAAACTCTCCTCGGAGATGCGCCATCCGACCGAAGCCGACGGGAAAAAGCCCCAGCGCTGGTTGCTCGGGAATTTCGAGTTTCCGTCATAACGGCCGCTCACCTCGACCAGGTATTTGCTCTTGTAGCCATAGTGCAGGCGATAGAAGAAACCCGCCAGGGATGCCGAATAACTGCCATTGTCCTGCCAGGTGACCTGATCCCCGTCGATCAGGCTCGGGTTGACCTTCTCGGGGATGATGATCCCTTCACGATAAAGGTAGGTCCGCATGACGGTCTCCTCCTCGGCGTTGAAACCTCCCATAATCGAGAGCTTATGCTTGTCTCCCAGTTTGGGGGTATAGGTCAGCGTCGCAGAGGTCGTCCACTGGTCGGTGTCGTAGTCGTAGTCGCGGTACTGCGAGGTAGCAGGCTGCGTGGCGCTCAGTTCCGGACCATAGTAGTAGGTGCAGAGGTTGCGGGCGCGGCTGCGATCGGTGTGGTTGTAGAAATAGGCGAAATCGGCCTTGGCAACCAGGACGTCCTTGATCAGATGGGCCGTCAGCGAGGCGCTTTCGCGGATGTCATTCTTCGCGTACTTCTCCCACGAGGTCCCCTCGTCAAAACCGGCGATGCCGATGTAGGTCGCCGCATTGGTCCAGGTTCCGTCGGCGTTCGTCGCCCCGATCAGCGGGGCTCCCACAATTTCCATCTGACGTTGGATCAGCTGGTTGCCCTCCGCAACGCGAGGCTGGAAGATCTTGCGCTTCATGAAGTCGAGGCTGTTGTCCAGCGTCAGCCACGGGGTGATCTGAATGTTGATCTTCCCCCGGATATTGTACTGCTTGTAGTCCTCGTCGCCATAGTTGTAAACCCCGTCCTGCTGGAAATAACGCCCCGAAACGAGGAATTTGGCCACCTTCCCGCCTCCGCTCACGCTGAGGTTATGCTGCTGGCCCGAGGTCCAGTCGCGATAGACGATATCGTGCCAGTCGTAGTTGCCGAAGTATTCGTAACGGCCCTGACCGTTGACTCGCCACTTTTCGTAGCTGCTGTCGGAGTTGCGCTTCACCAGTTCGTTGTACCAGTCCGAGGTGAAAGGATTCATCGCGTTATTGATACTCGACGGATTTGCATTGTAACGGCCCCGGTAAGACTCCAGAAAAGCATCCGTCCAGGCCAGTCCGTTATTAACGGTCTGCGGTTCGACCGTCCGCGTGAAGATCGAGTAACTGCCATCGTAGGTGACTCGGACACTGCCGGCTTCGGGCGTCTTCGTCGTGATGAGGATGACGCCGAACGTTCCCTTGGCTCCGTAAACCGCCGTCGACGAGGCATCCTTGAGCACCGTAATGGATTCGATGTCACTCGGGTTAATGGTGTTCATGTCGGCCTCGACTCCATCGACAAGCGTCAGGGCGCTACCTCCGGCTCCGATCGAGTTTTCGACTCCGCGAATGCGGATAGTGGCATTTCGGGAGGGTTTACCGTCGGAGAAGGTCAGCGTCAGACCTGGAATCTGACCCTGCAAGGCTCGAGAAACATTCGCCGTTTTCCGCTCGGCAATCAGATCGCCCTTGATGGTCTCGACCGCGCCGACGATGTCACGCCGGCGCTGGAGGCCGTAACCAACCACCACGACCTCGTCGAGATTCGTATTGTCAACGGTCAACTGGACATCGATTTGCGTCTGGGTCCCGACCGTCATTGTATAGGGCTTATAGCCCAGAAAGTTGAAATTCAGTTTATCGGCACGGTCGGCTCGAATCGAATAACGGCCGTCGTTGTCGGTCGTCGTGCCTCGGCTGGTCCCTGATACGGTGATAGCAACTCCGGGCAGCGGTGCACCGGTTTCATCGGAGACCGTGCCTGTCACAGTTCCGCTCTGTTGGGCAGCAGTCGGCAACGCCAGGCAGCAACATGCAAACAGCATGGCAAACAACACCAGGCAACGGCGGCTACCGTGGGGATTACTGGATGTATAACTCAGTTTCATAGTTCATTCTTTTTTAGTAGTCATGTACGAGACTCTTTCCGGCAACAACAAAGAAACACACACGAAACATGGTGGTGTTTGAGTCTGATTGCGGGAAAGATCGCTGCAAGTCATCCAATCCCGTATATTATATATCGGTATCCGTGTAAGGCGGGCTGCAAATTCAATTCATCGGCTCGGCGGTTTTAAAGGTTGATCAATAGACAATGGTTTCTTCACAATCGATTCATCCGGCGGGCGGACCCGCCTCAAGTTCCGTTCGAAGCAGACAGAATCCGAATCTTATTCGAAACAAAATTAAACTAATTTTTCGTTTAATACAAGTTTAGACAGAATAATTTTTCATTTTGTGCAATATTTTCGTTTTTTAACCAATTTTTAGCGCCTAAATTATGCGAAATGAAATTTTTAATCTATCTTTGTGATGCAAGCCATCCATAATATCATCGTGTAAGAAAAGCGTACCCCCAAAAAAAAGGTACGCACAGATCGTTTTGCAGCACACTTTACCAACAAAACAAACCTTACGACCCTTATGCGAAATATGTTGAAAAAAATCCGAACCGGGATGGCAACAAGCTCCCTGTTGGCATTGTTTCTGTCGACGATGAGCGGATGCGTGAAAGATCCCGAAGTCTCCGGACTGACCCGCAATACGGATGAACTGACATTCCCCTACAACCAGTCGGTCCAAACCTTCACGGTCCGCAACAACGGTCCGTGGAGCGTATCGAGCGACGCCGACTGGCTCACCTTCTCCCCGGCAGAGGGGGTGGGCGACGGAACCAACTACGAATATGTCTATGTGACGGCCGGACACAACACCGGTGACCAGCGCGAAGCGGTCATCTACCTCGTATCGGCCTCCAGCTCCCTGGAGATCAAGGCCCTGCAGAGCGCAGGCATCTTCGAAATCGGCGAGCCGATGATCACGGGATCCGTGCGCATCAACTCAGCCACGCGAGCCACGCTCGACATCCCCTACACCAAGGCCTCGGGCACGGAGAGGATCCGCGTGACGGCCCAATTCTCGGGTGAAGCGGCCGGCGGCCTCGACCTCCCAGCCTACGAAACGACCATCGAGGAGGAGGGCGACGGAACCATCTCGGCACCGCTGTCCGGCACCCCCACCAATATGGGTGAAGTGACCATCGCCGTCCAGGTCTACCTCAACGACGATCTCCTCCGCGAAACCGAAATCTCGACCAACATCATGGACGAAACGACGCTGCTGTTGATGACCGGATCGCGCTTCAAGTGGGGCGGATACTACCTGGAGGAGCTCCCGGGTATCAAGTCGAACCGCGGCAACGAAATCACGGCCGAGGACGACAACGAGGAGAACTACAGCAAATACATGGTCGAGTGCAGCTACGGCGATGCCGGAACCGTCGACCTCTTTGGCACCAATTCCGCCTACCTAGAGGGGCTTGAGGCCTTCCGCACGGCCCGCGGACTGAAGGGCTGGACCGGATACAAGGTCTACGAACACCCGGGCTACATCAAGATCGGTACGGGATCCCTCGGCGGATGGGTGCAGACCCCAGCCCTTGAGGATCTCGAAGGGACGAGCAACATCACCGTCGAGTTCGAGTTCTTCCGCTGGCAGAACGACCCCAAGGAGGTCAACGTGCTGGCCGTGGACGGCGGTACGGTTGTCGGCGGAGCACTGCCCACCACCACCCACGAGTGGATCAAGATGAGCTGCATCGTGCGCGACGCCACCAGCTCGACGAAGATCCGCTGGTCGGCGGCCGATCTGACCACCTCGGGATCGCGCTTCACGCTGCGCAACATCGTCATCTCGCAGGCCAAGGCGCTCAAGGAGCCCCTCGCCACGCCGACCAACATCCAGAGCACGGCCTCGGACAACGCTCTCGCCTTCACGTGGGACGGTGTGCCCAACGCCACGGGATACAAGGTGACGCTGGCCGAAGCCTCGCGCCCGCAGTTCACCATCACGCAGACGGTTTTCGATACAAACTGCGCATTCGAAGAGCTGGAGGGTGACACCGAATACCTCTTCACCGTACAGGCGCTCTACGAGGAGAACGAAGCCTTCAATTCGCCCGTCTCGGAGCCCGTCAGCGCCCGCACGCTCTTCAACCTGCCGACACTGCCGACTCCCACGGTCAAGCTCTTCAAGTCGGAACGAGGACTGCTCGCCTTCGAGTGGGACGTCGACACGGAGAACCAGGCCGAGCGCGTCTTCAATATCGAGCTGCGCGACGCTGCGGGACAGACGCTGCGCCGCTATGAGAATGTCACCTACAGCGCACAATGGTCCAGAAGCCGCTTCTCGTTCGGCAAGGTGGACCTCTCGACCTCGTACACCTGCGCCGTGCAGTTCGTCTCGAACACTCCGACCGACTACAAGGATTCCGACTGGGGCACCATTCAGGTGACCAGTGCCGGGGCTCCCGACATGACCAACGTCGTCTTCCGCGAGGACTTCAACGACCTGTGGATGGCCGGTGACTACCTGAACACTTCGTTCGGCGCCGCTCCCTCGTACCTGGGAAGCACGATCGCACTGAAGAGCTACGATCCGGCCCGGGACAACTTCGACGAGGCGGCAACCATCTTCACCGGCGTGCAGAACGCCACCGACGTCTTCGGTCCGACGACGGCCAACGATGATTACCGCCGCACCTACTGGAGCGCCTGGAGCGAAGATTGGGACAACCTGCTGGTCAACAGCTCGGTGCTGTCATACAACACGAAGATCTACCCCTGCTGCGGGTGCGTGAAATACGGAACCGGATCGGCCAACGGCGTACTGACGCTGCCCAAGCTGACGGCACTGACCGGATCGACCGATATTACGCTCAAGTTCAAGGCGCATCCCTACGTGGTTCCGAACACCTCGACCGGATCGCTCGAAGGCACTCCGACCGAAGGTCTGACGGTCACCGTGGCGATCTACTCCGGCCCCGGAACGATCGTCGGAGCCGGTGAAAATGGTGCTATTGTCCTGTCGAACAAGACTCCGGCCGAAATGGGCGCGGATGCCGCCGGGTGCTTCATCCCGACCGAGCACACCGTGCAGATCACGGGAGCCGACGCCACCACGCGTATCATGATTGCCAGCGGCGAAAAGCCCCAATACGAAGCCAAAAAGAACCGCATCTGGCTCGACGACATCGTCATCACCCGGTAACTTACCCATCAATACCTACCAATATGTAACCCGGCACGGGAGGGGAGCTTCGGACTCCCCTCCCGTTGGCCAATCGACAAAAAACCGACATGAACAAAACTGAACAAGCACTTACAAGAACCACGGATACCAAAGCCCTGGCAATCGGCGAAGGGGTAATTCCGCAGGCCGCCCGAATCTTCAAGGAGCTCTTCAACGGACAACAGGCCGTGATCATCGCCGACACGAACACCTTCCGCGTGGCCGGTGCCGAGGTCGAACGGGAGTTCCGCGAAGCGGGTATTCCGCAGGAGGAGCCCTTCGTCTTCACGGATCCGGCACTCTACGCCGAATGGAAATACGTCGAACAACTGACCGCCCGCCTCGAAGGTACCGATGCCATACCGGTTGCCGTAGGCTCGGGCGTGATCAACGACCTCACCAAACTGGTCTCGTCACGCTGCAACCGCCGCTACATGTGTGTGGGCACGGCCGCCTCAATGGACGGATACACCGCCTACGGCTCCTCGATCACCTGCGAAGGGAACAAACAGACGTTCGACTGCCCGGCCCCCTACGGCATGGTACTCGATGCCCGCATCGCCGCCGAAGCCCCCGAAGAGATGTCCGCCTCGGGCTACGCCGACCTGATCGCCAAAATCCCGGCCGGGGCCGATTGGCTCATCGCCAATGCCATCGGTGTCGAAACAATCGATGAGTTCGCCTTCCACGAGGTGCAGGACGATCTGCGCGAAGCGCTCTCCGACCCGGAGGGGATTCGGCGCGGCGACGTAACCAAAGTCGAACAGTTGGCCGAAGGGCTGCTCCTGAGCGGGTTCGCCATGCAGGCCGTACAGTCGAGCCGCCCGGCTTCGGGGGCCGAGCACCAGTTCAGCCACTACTGGGACATGGAACACCTCTCCTACGGCGGCAAACTCGTCTCGCACGGCTTCAAGGTCGGAATCGGAACCCTCGCCTCTACGGCCTTCCTCGAATTCCTGATCGAAACACCCGTTGAGAGGCTCGACATCGAGGCGCGCGTGGCCGCCTGGAAGTCCTGGGAGGAGACCGAACAGGAGATCGTCCGCATCTTCGACGGCCGAAAGGACTTCATCGCCCGCGGCATGAAGGAGACCCGGGCCAAATATGTCGACCGCGAGGGCTTGCGGACTCAACTGACGGCTTTCCAACAGGCATGGCCCGAACTGCGCGAACGTCTCCGCGCCCAGATCATCCCCTTCGACGAGATCCGGCAACGGCTGCAGCTGGTCGGCGCACCCTACGAACCCGAACAAATCGGAGTATCGAGGGCCCGGCTGCGCGACACATTCCTCCGCATTCCGTACATGCGAAGCCGATTCACAAACATCGATATCGCATTCCGCTGCGGATACATGGAGGAGTGGCTCGATCGACTCTTCGGACATGGTGGTGTGTGGGAGATTAAATAAACCGAAAAATGACACCTGAACAACAAAAAAGATTCAAACACTGGCAAACCCGGACCCTGATCGGCACCATGTTCGGCTATGCGCTCTTCTATTTCCTGCGCAAGAACTTCTCGCTGGCCATGCCCGGCATGGAGGCCGACATGGGGATCTCGAAAACCGGACTGGGCATCTTCCTCACCATTCACGGACTCGTCTACGGATGTTCGCAGCTCATCAACGGAATGTTCGCCGACCGCAAAAATGCCCGTTACTACATGTCGATCGGACTGTTGCTCTGTGCGCTGGCCAATTTCGCCTTCGGATTCGGCGAGGACATATCCTACTGGATCACCGGCGTACGACAAGGCGTTCCGTTCACCAACTTCGTCATCCTGTTCATGGGCATCATGTGGGTGCTCAACGGCTTGCTCCAGGGATCGGGATTCCCGCCCTGCGCCCGGCTGCTCGCCCACTGGATCCCGCCCCGCGAACTGGCCACAAAGATGTCGATCTGGAACACCTCCCACACCGTCGGCGCCGGCGTCGTGATCATCCTCTGCGGATACATCATGAGCCATATGGGTACGGACATGAGCGGCAATCCCGATGCCGTATCGGCCATCGCCGCCAACCTGAACGTCGCACCCGACGACCCGGAGGGAATGCAGCGCGTGATGACCTTCGCCGCCCACGTCGGTGCCTGGTGCTGGTGCTTCTGGATCCCGGCGGCGATCTCCCTCGTCGGAGCCATTGCGCTCTTTCTGACGCTGCGAGACACCCCCTCTTCGGTCGGACTCCCGGAGTTGGAGGGAACCGAGGAGCGCAAAAAGGCCGCAACCTCGAAAAAGGAGCAGACCGCCGAAGCCAAAGCATTCATCCGCAAGCATGTTTTCCAGAATCCGATCATCTGGATCCTCGCCTTTGCCAACTTCTTCGTCTACACGGTCCGCTTCGCCATTCTGGACTGGGGACCTTCCCTGCTGAGCCAGTCCAAAGGGGTCAGCATGACGAATGCCGGATGGCTCGTTGCGATGTTCGAAATAGCCGGAACCATCGGGATGCTCTTCGCCGGATGGGCCACCGACCGCTGGCTCAAGGGGCGGGCTCACAGAACCTGCGTTTTCTGTATGCTCGCAGCGGCACTCTTCATCGCGATCTTCTGGCAGCTGCCCCCCGAAACCCCCGTATGGATCTTCTTCGTGGTGCTCTGCGCCGCCGGGTTCAGCATCTACGGCCCCCAGGCGCTGATCGGAATCGCGGCTGCCAATCAGGCTACCAAGAAGGCGGCCGCCACGGCAAATGGTTTCAAGAGCCTGTTCGGATATCTGAGTACGATCGTTTCCGGTGTCGGATTCGGCTACGTCGCCCAGCACTTCGGGTGGAACTATGCCTACGTCGTCATGATTGTCATGGCATTCATCGGCACGGGCATTCTCCTGCTGATGTGGAAGGCCGGAGCCGACGGATACAACCACTCGGGAGATGCCTCGCAAGAATAACACCAACAGCAACAATAACCCAACCATCCAATCATGAAACAGATCTTATGTACCATCGCTGCACTCATGATCGCAGCCGAAGTTACGGCTCAGACCCAAGTGGTCGCACACCGGGGCTATCATGCAAAAAAAGGCTCTGCTGAAAACAGCATATCGAGTCTGCGCAACGCCCAGGAACTAGGTGTCTACGGCATGGAGTTCGATGTCAATCTCACGGCGGACGACTCCCTGATCGTCTTCCACGGCCCCTGGCTTCAGACGGTCGACAACCGGCGTATCCATGTACAAAAGAGCAACTACCGGGAGATCGTGGCCAATCCCATCGAAAACGGACATGCGATCCCGACCCTGCGCGAATTCTTCCGCCAGGGACAGAAAGACCGCCATACGCAACTGATTCTGGAGATCAAGAAACACACCACGCCGGAACGCGAAACCAAGGCGGTCGAGGCTATCGTAGCCCTGGTTCGCGAGATGGGCGTGGAGGGGCATACGGAGTACCTCTCGTTCAGCCAGCATATCTGCCAGGAGCTGATGCGCCTGCAGCCGGGTGCCCAGGTGACCTATGTCAACGGCGATCTTACGCCCGATGAACTCAAGAAGCAGGGCTATGCCGGACTCTCCTACAATCTAAACATTCTGATGAACCGGCCCGAATGGATCGTCCGGGCTCATGAGCTGGGGCTGAAGGTGACGCTGTGGATGACCAACCAGCCCGATATTGTCGAGTGGGGCATCCGCCACAAAGTGGACTTCGTCTCCTCGGATGATCCCGTGATGGCAAAAGAGGTCATTCGCAAATACCAATAGCCGACTTATCTCTCAGAACAGGCCCGAGACCGAAATATTTCGGTCTCGGGCCGTATTAGGGGGCGTTTTCAAAAAGAGATATCGGGCCAGTTCAGCACGTGGGGGGGGGCTATTTCTGTCACAAGCCCCCAGATCTTGCTGAACCATGAAAGTAACCCTCATTCTCAAAAAGAGTGTCACCCGTTACGACACGGAGTCCCAGGCGACCATCTACGCGCGTCTGCGCGACGGCCGGCAACTCGATCTGGTCACCCCGACCCGTCTTACGATCAATCCAAATCTTTGGGATGACAAGGCCGAGCAGGTCAAGAGCAAAGTCGTCTGCGACGAGGCCATGCGCACCCGCTACAACAACGAAGCCCGTCGGCTCAAGACCTACATCGAGAGAGCCTATCAAAACCGTCCCGAAGAGACGGTATCGAAAGGTTGGCTGAAGGAGGCGCTGGACCAATATTACAATCCGCAGAAGTACAACCTGGAGCAAGTATCCGCCATCAAACCGACCTTGACCGCGCTGTTCGACGAGTTTCTCGAGAAGCACCGGCTTTCGGAGGTTCGCAAGAAGAACTATCGCGTCATCAAACGGGCTTTGCAGCGTTATGAACTCTAC
>CALUKL010000154.1 GCA_944321195.1 uncultured Alistipes sp. | reverse complement strand
ATCCGCGACTGCCTCTGCCAGCTCATCACCACCGATGCCGGGACGGGCTTCATGCACGAATCCTTCTCGCGGCACGACGCCGCGAACTTCACCCGGGCGTGGTTCGCCTGGCAGAACACCCTGTTCGGGGAGCTGATCCTCAAACTGGTGAACGAGGGAAAAATCGATTTGTTGAACTCCATAAACTGATAACCGAACCGCATGAAAAAGATTTGGATCCTGGCCTGCGCGCTCGCGGCAGCGGCCTGCTGCGAAGCGCCGCAGGAGGGTACACAGACCCGCCCCTCGGAGTATGTGACGACGCTGATGGGCACACAGTCGGAATTCGCCCTCTCGACGGGCAACACCTACCCGGCCGTGGCGCTGCCGTGGGGCATGAACTTCTGGACGCCCCAGACGGGGCGGATGGGTAACGGCTGGACCTACACCTACAACGCCCACACCCTCCGCGGCCTGAAGCAGACCCACCAGCCCTCGCCGTGGATCAACGACTACGGGCAATTCGCCGTAATGCCCGTGCGCGGTGCGGACAAACTCGACGAGGAGTCGCGCCAGAGCTGGTTCTCGCACCAGGCCGAGGTGGCCAGGCCCTATTACTATTCGGTCTACCTGGCCGACCATGACATCGTGGCCGAGGTGACGCCCACGGAGCGGGCCGCCATGATGCGCTTCACGTTCCCCGAAAGCCGCGAGAGCGGGGTGGTCATCGACGCCTTCGACCGCGGTTCGCGCGTGGAGATCCTCGACAACCGTACCGTAGCCGGTTACACGACGCGCAACAGCGGCGGCGTGCCCGACAACTTCCGCAACTGGTTCGTCATCCGCTTCGACAAGCCCTTCTCGGCCGTCGAGCTGACCGACAACCCCGCCGACTACAAGGCCGGGAGCCGGCTGCTGTACCCCGAGGGCGGAAAGTCGGCCGAGGGCAACCACGCCGTGGCGAAGGTGCACTTCACGACCCGGCGCGGCGAGCAGGTGACGGCCCGCATCGCCTCGTCGTTCATCTCAGCGGAGCAGGCCGTGCGCAACCTCGAAACGGAGCTCGGAACGGATGATTTCGAGACGGTGAAGTCGAAGGCGCAGGCCCGTTGGGACGAGGTGCTGGGACGCATCGAGGTCGCGGGCGGCAGCGTCGACCAGCTGCGCACCTTCTACTCGTGTCTCTACCGCTCGGTGCTCTTCCCGCGCAAGTTCTACGAGATCGACGCCGCAGGCAACCCGGTCCACTACAGCCCCTACAACGGCAAGGTGCTGCCCGGATACATGTACACCGACACGGGTTTCTGGGATACGTTCCGCTGTCTCTTCCCGCTGCTGAATCTCGTTTACCCGTCGGTCAACGCCGAGATCCAGGCCGGGCTGGCCAACACCTGGCGCGAGAGCGGCTTCCTGCCCGAATGGGCCTCGCCCGGACACCGCGGATGCATGGTGGGCAACAACTCGGCGTCGGTCGTCTCGGACGCCATCCTCAAGGGTGTGACCCCCGCGGAGGATGTCGAGACGCTCTACGAAGCGATGCTGAGCGGCCGCACGAAGGTCCATCCGACCGTATCGTCGACCGGACGCCTCGGACACGAATACTACAATACGCTCGGATACGTGCCCTGCGACGTGGGAATCAACGAGAACGTCGCCCGCACGCTGGAATACGCCTACGATGACTGGTGCATCGCGCAGGTGGCCGCGAAGCTGGGCCGCACGGAGGATGCCGCGATGCTCGAAAAAGCGGCGCAGAACTACCGCAACGTCTTCGATGCGGAAACGAAACTCATGCGCGGCCGCAACAGGGAGGGCGGCTTCCAGACCCCATTCAGCGCCTACAAGTGGGGTGACGCCTACACCGAAGGCAACGCCTGGCACTACACGTGGTCGGTATTCCACGATGTCGAGGGCCTCGCAGAGTTGATGGGCGGCAAAGCCGAATTCTCGAAAATGCTGGATTCGGTGTTTGTCGTGCCGCCGATTTACGACGACAGCTACTACGGAGTGCGCATCCACGAGATCACCGAGATGCAGGTGGCCAACATGGCCAACTACGCCCACGGCAACCAGCCCGCCCAGCACATGATCTACCTCTACGACTATGCCGGTAAGCCCGCCAAGGCGCAGTACTGGGTGCGTGAGGTGATGAACCGCCTCTACAAGGCGCAGCCCGACGGCTACTGCGGCGACGAGGACAACGGCCAGACCTCGGCCTGGTATGTCTTCTCGGCCCTGGGGTTCTATCCCGTCTGCCCGGGAGCCGACGAGTATGCCGTCGGAGCACCGCTGTTCCGCCGTGCGACGATCCATCTGGAGAACGGCCGGAAAATCGAGATCGAGGCCCCGGAAAACAGCCCCGAAAACCGCTACGTCGGAAAGATGTCGGTCGACGGCAAGGCCCAGGCCGAACCCTTCCTCCGCTACTCGGAGCTGAAGGACGGCGCCACGGTGCGTTTCGACATGCAGGCCGAACCGGCCGCGAAATAACGACGGATCTTCCGGCAAAAGCAGGTCCCGGCCTCCCGAACAGGGGGTCGGGCCTCGTTTTCCGGCCTTCGTCATTACCCGGATTCCGGTTTTCCGTACCATGATCACCGTTCGGGGCTCCGCACCATCCGAACCCGGGAATTTTTACGTATATTTGAACCGACCAAAAGATCCGACCATGGAACAGATCGTCAAATTCGACCACATCTACCAGTACAACGAATCGCGGGGCGTCGAGACCCTGCATCCGTTGGTAAACGTCATCGACTTCTCGACGTGCGGGGCCGCCCGCTACCAGCGCGAAGTCTACGGATTCTACACGATCTATCTCAAGGAGGTGAAGTGCGGCGACCTCCGCTACGGCCGCAACTACTACGACTATCAGGAGGGGACGCTCGTCTTCCTCGCACCCGGGCAGGTCATCGGATACGAGAACAACGGCCAGACCTACCAGCCCAAAGGCTGGGCGCTGCTCTTCCATCCCGACCTGCTACGCGGCACCTCGCTCGGACGCAACATGTCCGCCTATACGTTCTTCTCCTACGAGGTCAACGAGGCCCTGCACCTCTCCGAACAGGAGCGCGGCGTGGTGCTCGACTGCCTGCGCAACATCCGCTCGGAGCTGCAGCACGCCATCGACAAGCACAGCCGCACGCTCATCGTTTCGAACATCGAGCTGCTGCTCAACTACTGCACGCGCTTCTACGAACGGCAGTTCATCACCCGCGGGCATGTCAACCGCGACGTCCTGACGGGATTCGAACGCCTGCTCAACGACTACTTCGCGGACGACAGGCCCCAGCGCGACGGGGTTCCGACGGTCCGCTGGTGCGCCGAGCAACTCCACCTCTCGGCCAACTATTTCGGGGATCTGGTCAAGAAGGAGACCGGGAAATCGGCCCAGGAGTACATCCAGTTGAAGGTGATCGAGATCGCCAAGGAGCGCATCTTCGAACCCGGGCGTTCGATCAGCGAAGTCGCCTACGGACTCGGATTCCGCTATCCGCAGCACTTCACCCGTCTGTTCAAGAAGGTCGTAGGATGCTCGCCCAACGAATACCGTTCGGTCCACTGACCGCGGCAGGAGAAGGGGGGGGGAAACCCCGCCGCCCGGACCGTCCCAATCCGCCACAGCGCGGCGAAGCGCCCCCAAACACAAAAAACCCTTCCGGCAAACGGAAGGGTTTTCCACACACAAACATTAACAATACAAACAATGCGATGGCTGAATTCCCGGTTCATTGTTGTTGAGACAAAGGTCGGGGAAAAACGGCAATCGTACAATCACCACATTTAGGTATTTTGTTGATCGATCCGGACAATTTATTGCCCGGAAGGGCATCGTCCCGGCCATTTTATTTTGTAATTCAAAATAATGCACTATCTTTGCAAGCGAATTCCAACGACCGGACGACCGTTCGGTTTCAAAAAATCTCATTGAACGGAACATATATGCAAGATCTGAAAGCGCTCGAAGGTAAAACTCTTGCCGAATTGCGTGAAATAGCAAAAGCGCTCGGCATCGGGAATGTGATGGTGAAAAAGCGCGAACTGATGGAAAAGATTGCCGGCATCGCGGCGGAACCGGCGGCCGAAGAGCCGAACTCCGAAGCCCCGGCACCCGAGACTCCGGAAACTTCACCGGAGGCGGAACCGGCCCCGGCTGCCGAACAGGCTCCGAAAGCCAAACGGGGACGCCGTCCGCGTCTGGCCAAGGCGGAGAGTGCCGCGGAAGAAGGGAAAACCGCAACGGAAGCGAATGCCCGGAAAACGGATAAAAAGCCCCATGCCGCAGGCAAACGAGCCGTTGCCGAACCCGAACTGCCGATGGAGTCCGCCGCAGAGACTCCCCAGATCCCCGCGCCGGAGGTCCCGGCCGAAAACAGCGCTCCCGCAGCCGATACCGCTGCCGCCGCAACGACTCCAGAGGCCGCGAAACCCGAGCCCAAACGCCGGGGCCGCAAACCCAAGCAGCAACAGACGCAGCAACAACACCCAACGGCTCCACAAACCGGCGGCGACGAGCTCCCGGCCGCTCAGCAACAGCCCGAACAGCAGTCCCGTTCGCTCGACGAGGAGATCATCACGAAGGATGACTTCGCAGGGGAGATCGAGGGTGAAGGCGTGCTGGAGATCATGCCCGACGGCTACGGATTCCTCCGCTCGGCGGACTACAACTACCTCAATTCCCCGGACGACATCTACGTCTCGCCCTCGCAGATCAAACTCTTCGGACTGAAGCCCGGCGACACGGTGAACGGTGCAATCCGCCCCCCGAAGGAGGGTGAAAAGTACTTCCCGCTGGTGCGCGTGAATGAGATCAACGGCCTGAAACCCGAATACATCCGCGACCGCGTGCAGTTCGAATACATGACGCCGCTCTTCCCGAGCGAGAAGTTCTGCCTGACGGGCAACGGACACAACAACATGTCGACACGCATCGTCGACCTCTTCTCGCCGATCGGAAAGGGACAGCGCGCACTGATCGTCGCCCAGCCCAAGACGGGTAAGACGATGCTGCTGCAGTCGATCGCCAACGCCATTGCGGACAACCATCCGGAGGTCTACATGATCGTGCTGCTGATCGACGAGCGCCCGGAGGAGGTGACCGAAATGGCCCGCAACGTCAAGGCCGAAGTCGTCGCCTCGACCTTCGACGAACAGGCCTCGCGCCACGTGAAGGTTGCCGAAATGGTGCTCGAAAAGGCCAAGCGCATGGTTGAATGCGGCCACGACGTCGTGATCTTCCTCGACTCGATCACCCGTCTGGCCCGCGCCTACAACTCCGTGCAACCGGCTTCGGGCAAGGTCCTCTCGGGAGGTGTCGACGCCAACGCCCTGCACAAGCCCAAGCGTTTCTTCGGCGCTGCGCGCAATACCGAGGAGAAGGGTTCGCTGACGATCATCGCCACGGCCCTGATCGACACCGGTTCGAAGATGGACGAGGTGATCTTCGAGGAGTTCAAGGGTACGGGAAACATGGAGCTGCAGTTGGACCGCAAACTGGCCAACAAGCGCGTCTACCCGGCCGTCGACGTCATCGCCTCGGGTACGCGACGCGAAGACCTGCTGCTGCCCCGCGACGTGATGAACCGCACGTGGGTGCTGCGCAAATACCTCTCGGACATGACACCCGTCGAAGCCATGGAGTTCCTCCAGAAGCAGATGGGGCTTACGGAAACGAACGAGGAGTTCCTCGCCACGATGAACCACTGACCGGGATAGCGGGCAGAAGAAGAATACACCGTATGAAAAGGCTGATTCTGTTGGGCTTGTGGCTGGTTATCTCCAGTACGGCTTTCGGTTGGGGACAGAAGGGTCATGACGTCACGGCCGCCATTGCCGAAAACCACCTCACCAAAAAAGCGGCAAAAGCCGTCCACCGGATTCTGGACGGACAGTCGCCGGTCTACTGGTCGAACTGGATGGACAACGCCAGCCACACGCCCGAATACGCCTCGACAAAGACGTGGCACTATCTGAATGTCGACGAAGGGCAAACCTTCGACGAGGCGCAGCGCATCCCGGAAGGGGATGTGCTGAAGGCCGTCACGGATATTGCCGACCGGCTCCGCGCAGGCGGGCTGACCCCCGAAGAGGAGGCCGTGGACCTCAGGATGCTGATCCATCTGGTCGGCGACATGCACTGTCCGATGCACCTGGGGAGGTTGAGCGATCTGGGCGGCAACCGACGTGAGGTGCGCTTCTTCGGCCGCAAAACGAACCTCCATTCGGTCTGGGATACGGACCTGCCGGAAGCCGGGCACCGTTGGAGCCACACGGAGTGGCAGCAACAGATCGACCGGGTGTCGAAGGCCGAACAGCAGGAGATCACGGCCGGAACACCCGCCGACTGGGCCCGGGAGACCCATGCAATCTGCACCGAGGTTTACGGTGCCACACCCGAGGGAACGGCGATCTCCTACGACTATGTGGCGCAATTTACGCCGGTTGTCGAACGGCAGCTGCTGCGGGCCGGGCTTCGGCTGGCGCATCTGCTGAACGGAATCTACCGATAAACGCCCCCGCACCGGAACAGTCTGAAACAGCCCGGAACAGCCCGGAACAAAAAATCCCCGCCGATCCGAAAGTTCGGCGGGATTTTTTTCATCCAACCGGAAAATCGGTAACAAAATCCGTAATTTGGCTGTGCGGAAATTCCCGTCTTCGGACTATCTTTGTATCGACAATCCGGACAAAGTCCAGCCACACAAACGGAATAGCAATGACTGCAGAGACAAATCCCGATCGACAGGCCGTCGAACACCTCCTTGCCGAGGGGTGTTCGTGCGTCATCCGCAACGGTGAGACGATGCGGTCGTTCCACCAGCGGGGTGTGAGCGACCTATGGCAGCTGCTGCACGAGGAGCCCGCGCTGCTGCGCGGAGGCTTCATCGCCGACAAGGTCGTCGGGAAGGGCGCCGCGGCGCTGATGGCGGCCGGAGGCGTGCGGGGCGTCTATGCCCGGGTGCTGAGCCGCCCGGCTCTCGAACTGCTCGACGGGGCCGGAATCCCCGTGGAGTACGAACGTCTCGTTCAGAACATCATCAACCGTGCCGGTGACGGAATCTGCCCCGTGGAGAGTCTCTGTGCCGATGCCCGGACTCCGGAGGAGTGCCTGCCCCGCATCGGGGAGTTCGTTCGCCGGATGAAGGCCCGGCAATCGGGACAACGGAACGAAAAGACAACATGAAAAACCGGAGGGAAGAGGCTGTTCCATCCGGCCGAACCGACTTAAATCTTTAATTGATATAAATATGGTAACAAACTCTGTTTCACTTTATTCTCTGGAATACAAGCAGACCAGAACCTATGGGGTTGCAGCCCTCTTCATCGCCGGGAACATCGCCCTGCCGCAATTGTGCCACCTCGTGCCGGCCGGCGGCCCGATGCTCCTGCCGATCTACTTCTTCACACTCGTCGCCGCCTACAAGTACGGTTGGAAAGTCGGGCTGCTGACTGCCGTGGCATCGCCTCTCATCAACTCGGCGCTCTTCGCCATGCCCGCAGCCGCTGTGCTCCCGGCCATCCTCACGAAATCCATCCTGCTGGCCGCTGCCGCAGGATTCACCGCCCGCCGCTTCCGCAGCGTCTCGCTGATGCTCCTCCTCGGCGTGGTGCTCTTCTACCAACTCTTCGGATCGGCCGTCGAATGGGCTCTCTCCGGAAGCCTCGCCGCCGCCTTGCAGGATTTCCGCATCGGAATCCCCGGGATGCTCCTGCAAATCATCGGGGGATACCTCCTCATCAAACACCTCAAATAACCATGTTCGGCAAGATTACCATGCTTACGCTACTCGTACAGGTTGCAACCGCCGGCTCCGGTTGCGCGGCAAATCCCGAAAAGACAAGTGCCGAAACCGCACCCGCCAAGGTCTACATGACCCGCAATATCTCACCCGCAGGCCTGAAGGCCGTCTATGAGGCCCTCGGAAGGAAAGCCGTCGGCAAAAAGGTCGCCGTGAAACTCTCGACCGGAGAGCCCGGAGGCCACAACTTCCTCCAGCCCGCACTGATCGGCGAGTTCGTCCGTTCGATCGACGGCACGATCGTCGAGTGCAACACCGCATACGGCGGCGGCCGCGCCGCAACGGCCGACCACCTGAAAGCCGCCGCAGACCACGGGTTTACGGCCATCGCCCCGGTCGACATCATGGATGCCGAGGGGGAGGTGCGCCTGCCCGTCGAGGGAGGTCGGCACCTTGACTGCGACATTGTGGGTTCGCACTTCCCGGAGTACGACTTCACCGTCGTGCTCTCCCATTTCAAGGGGCACGCGATGGGCGGATTCGGCGGCGCCATCAAGAACATCTCCATCGGAATCGCCTCCTCGGCCGGAAAGGCCTGGATACACTCCGCAGGCAAAACCACCGACGTCAGCAAGGTCTGGGGTGACCTGCCTCCGCAGGACGACTTCCTCGAATCGATGGCCGAGGCCGCCAAAGCCATCGTCGACCACTGCGGAGACCGGATTCTCTACATCAACGTGATGAACAACCTCTCGGTCGACTGCGACTGCGACGCCCATCCCGAACCTCCCCGCATGGGCGATATAGGCATCCTCGCATCGCTCGACCCCGTGGCGCTGGACAAGGCGTGCGTGGACCTGGTTTACGCCTCGCCCGACGAAGGCAAGGTCCATCTGATCGAACGCATGGAGTCGCGCCACGGCATCCACACGCTCGAACACGCCGAAGCACTCGGTATCGGATCGCAGCAATACGAGCTGGTCGATCTGGACAAGTAGGGGAGGCGGCCCGCCGTATCCGCCGGGCGGCGGCAAGGCTGGAGGGTCTCCCGTATCCGCCGGAAGGGGTATCCCCGTTGCCCGCCGTGCCCACCGGGCAACGGGTTGGGCGTATCTGACGCGTCAGCCGGGCGACGTGTCCACGGGACAGTGAGGCTGGCATATCTGGCGCGTCAGCCGGGCGGCAGCCGAAAAGAATGCGCTGCGGGAGTAATCCCGCAGCGCATTCTTCGTAGATGACGGTCCGGAGTTTTCAGGAAAGGACCGTGCACTGGAGTCAGATACCCTCGTGGGCGCAGACCCGACCCAGTTTGGTCTCCACGATCCGGGAAATGGCGTACTCCAACGCCTCGTCACCGTCCGCACCGCTCACGGTGAAAAACTTGCCCTGCGGCGAACAGTACTGCACCGTACTGACCGCATCGCACGACACGGTATCACAGACGATCACCGCGTCGATCTCCGATTCGCGAACCAGCATCGCATTGTAGAAGGCCAGCAACTGACGCGGCGAACTCATCGGCGGAATCAACTGCAGGCCCGCCTGCTCCCCGGGAGCAACCAGCGTCGAAGTCAGTTTCAGGGAATAACGCCCGGCAATGCGGTCGGCAATTTCGGCCGGAACTCCATATAAAAGAATATTCATCGTTTTCTGTTTTTATGGAAAGGCGGGCAGGGGCTCCTCAGATGGCGAATCGAGGTCCGTGCAGCGGCTGCGGCACCACTCCTCCGCCCAATCTTTCCGGGTTATCCATTTACCGGCCCGGCTTCGCACGAAAGTTCCGAAAAATCCATAATCGGCACCCTGCGACCCCGAAAACCGGCATCGTCTCTCATTTCCAAAGGTTCATTCAGGCCCGAACCGGATGCCCATCCCCCGAGGCACGACGGTATCGAATCGACTTGGCAGGTCTTCTGACTGGCTCCCGTTCCGAAGCCTTCCCGATCCCGAAGGATCAGTGGCCGAGATATTCGGAACGTCTGCGGAGTTTCACAGCAGCGGGACTGTTCGGGACTTGCACCCGATTCCCTTTTCATTCCCCTCCCCGCATGGGGAGTTGGAAACCAAATCCGGGGCAAAGATAACGCTTAATCCCCGAAAAACAAACCCCCAGGTCGGAAAATATCACCCGATCGGCCTCCCAGAGCCCTGGAGGAGCGTTTGACGGGCCCGTCCGAAAAGTCCGATTTGCACACTCCTCGGTAATTCCGTATCGGCAATAAGTTGCTGCCGTCCATCTCCGAGCAGAAATACAACCTGGCCATCAAGCGGATCTTCAAAGCAGCCGGGTTGAAGCGGTTGGTTACGGTCATCAATCCGACGACCCGCGAGGAGGAGAAGCGGGTGTTGTATGAGATTGCCTCGTCACACCTGGCACGTCGGACCTTTGTCGGCAATCTCTACCGGAAAGTCAAGGATCCCAATCTGGTCGGTGCACTGAGCGGACACAAAGAAGGTAGCAAGGCCTTTGCCCGCTACCGCACCATTGATGATGAAATGAAAAAAGAATTAGTAAATTTGTTGTCATAATTGAACGCAGCGCGTTCACTATTCAATAGCGAGAACTATGAACGAACTGGCAATCTTCAAGTTGGACGAACAATTTGTCTCCGACATCCGAAACATCATCATCACCGCACGAACGACTGCCATACGAAGTGTCGATT
>CALUKL010000153.1 GCA_944321195.1 uncultured Alistipes sp. | reverse complement strand
ATATATATACAGAGGTATCGATCCAGTCTGTCTCTCAGCGGATCACATCCCGAAGTTTGACCCCCAAGGCATTACAAATAATACAGAGCGTTTTCACCGTCAGGTTTGTACGGCCTGCTTCGATTCGACTCAGATTGGATCTTTCCATGTCACACCGATAGGCCAGCTCCTGAACAGTCAACCGGCTCTCTTTTCTCAAACACTTGATTCTCTCGGAGATATATCGTATCTCCTCCTGATAATCCATTCCCATCTCAAAAATCTTGACAAAAATTTTGCTGTGCAAATTTTTATCTTTATATTTGCACCATGCGTATCATATATGATACCAACAAAACTGATGCTGAAACTTTAACGCATTGAAAGTCAAAGATCGAACACACTCATTTATTTCAATCATTTCACTATGAAAAACAATTTATTCAGGAATTTCACGGCATTGCTCCTCAGCGGAACAATGCTGGCAGGTGTCGGGTGCAAGGACTACGACGACGACATCGACAACCTGCAAAAAGAAATCGACGGTCTGAAAGGAGAGATCGCGTTGAAAGCTGATGCCTCGGCGCTGAAGTCGCTGCAGGAAAAGATCGACGGCATCGACTTCAGCAAGTTCCTCACGGCTTCAGACCTGGCAAATTACGTCACCGAAGACAAACTCGGAACGGAACTGGCCGATCTGCTCAAGAGCAACGATTTCAACAGCAAGGTAGAGGAGATCGTCAAGGCTCAAGGATACAAAACCCAGGCCGAAATCGAGGCGATCGTCTCCCAAATGATGCTCGACAAGGAGGATGTGGCCAAGATCTTCCAGGAGCAGATGGCTGCCGGAGAAACGTGGCAGAGCCTGCTTCCCAAAGTGCAGCAGGAAATCAAGACCGAACTCGGTCAATTTGAGCTCACCGACGCACAGGTACAGCAGGTCACGACCGCCGTACTGGCTGCCCTCGGCGAACAGATGGATGAGGAAAAGGTCTCGGAAATCGTCGCCGGCATCCTGGGCGACGACTTGGGCACCTACCTGATGAACTATTTCGTTGAGAATCAAGAGATGCTTATCGGCGCCATGACGGGGGTTATGGTTACACAAATCACGGAGGAGGGAAATGCCCTCCGCAACAGCATCCTCGCTCTGATTCAGGAAAACACGCCCGAAGTTCCCGACCTCGGTGATAATGTCACCTACCTGCAGGCAAACAAGCTGTCGGATGTCTTCGCAGCATACGATGCCAAGATCGCGGAGATCTGGAGCGCTATCGATGACCTCTCCGGCCGCATCCAGTCGATCGTCTTCGTGCCGACGGCCATGAACCAGGAGTTCGACGTGAACCTCGGCGGCTACTACATCGCCGAAAACGACGGAGACGACACCCGCATCGATCTTGCCGCCAGTCCCAAGGTCAAGATCGCATTCCGCGTGGCTCCCGCCACGCTGGCCGAGGCGCTTGCCCAGAAGATCACCGACGGAATCGTGACCGCCAAGTTCATCCCCGAGAAGATTACCCGTGCCGACCAGGAACCGCTGACCTACGAAAGCGTTACGTGGGATGACGGCAAGATCATCTTCACCGCTGTGGCCGACGAAGAAATCTACGGCGCACTCAAGGCCAACGAAGCCTACGCCGTGGCGCTGAGCCTCTCGCAGAAGAGCACGATGGGCGACGAGAACGTGAAGAAGGAGAATCAGACCTACGGATTCGAAATCACCTCGCCGTACTTTACGACCAACGGCGGATCGAAGAACGTCCGCGACAACTTCGTGCTCGCACTCCTGGATGACGAAGGAGAGCCCGTTTCGGCTTACGACCCGGCCAAAGGCGTCGCGTATGACCTCGTTTGGAACGACATGAATACGGTCATCACCCTGCTGGATCAATATGGACTGGCTTACAAAGAGGGCGACAAGCTGCTTTCGATGAAGAAGGCTGCCGAGGCCTATCTCTGGGATGCCGATGTGGCCGAGAAACTCGCCTTCGTGGACTCGCATACCAACATCGAGTACACGACCGGCTACAAGAGTCAGAAACAACTGACCGTAGATCCCAAGGATCCGACCGCCAAAGGCAATGAAACCAAGCCCGTTAAGGTGAAGAACAGCAGCGCGGCTTCGATCGCCGAAGTCGGCAACGTTCTGAAACTGACCGACAAGGCTTCGATCTCGAACGGTTCGACCAAGATCGCCATGGCTCAGGAGGAGGTCTACTCGACGGTAACGATCCTCGGCGACCTGCTCAAGACCATGAACATCAACCTCGACTTCAAGTGGTCCTACAGCAAGTACACCGCCGGTGCTTATGAGGCTGAAATCACGATCCCGGCAAGCGACCAGGTCAACTGGGAGAAGTTCAACCAGCTCCCCAAAGGAGGGTTCACCGTAAAACTGGCTCTGCCGCAGGGCAGCAAGATCGTCACCAACGGTTCCGACATCAAGCTGACATTCATCCGCAAGGAGATGCTCAACGAAGAATCGGCCCAGCAGTTCGTCGTAACGATGGAGAACTACCTGACGGGCGATGGCACGATCTCCTATGAAGAGGATGTTAAGCTCCGCGCCGAGGACGGAAACGAGACCGAGACCGAGACCTACGTGAAATTCAAGGGTACGGTAAGCTTCGAGGGGCTGCCCGACATGACCTACGCCGTCTCGAATGAAGGCGCAAGCGTAGATGCCGACTACAAGGTTACGCTCTCCACCAACCTCAACAAACAGCTCTATGCTCAGGTCGGCAGCTACTTCGCCGATGAGAACGAAGTTGCCAAATTCATCTCGGCGCTGACGCTCGACTACTCCAAGGTCGCACAGAGCGCCAAACTCGATGCTGCTCCGATCGTACTGGGTGTAACGCCCGAAATCAATCAGGGTACGCTGACCATCGCATTCGACAGCGAGGGTATCGACTGGCAGAAGCAGCCGTCGTATGTCTACAATGTACCGCAAAACGGTTACATCGCAGGAACCAACAGCGACGGCAAGGTTGTCTTCAAGCTCAACATGACCGGTTCGTACACGCTGACCAACACGATCTACTCGCTCCAACCGAACCCGTCGTATCTGAAGACGGACGGCAGTACGCAGTATATGGATCTCGACGGCACCATCAGCGGAACTGAATTTACGCTGAAGGATATTATCCTCGGAAACGCATACCTCGTAAGCGACGAGGCAACGGAGGCCGGTGCAACACTTTCGTTCAGACTGGCAATCGACAAGGAGGACCTGCCGGGTTATGGCGACAACACGCTCCCCGCAATCACCGGCAATAATATGGAGTGGAACGGCTGCATCCTGAACACGGTTCCCGTCGTTGCCGAACTGAAGAATTCGAGAGGCGAGCTGCTCGATTCGAAAGAGTTCGAAGTGAGAGTGAACGTTCCGATCCAATTCAGCGCATGGAAGGCATTCTACACCGGTGCCAAGGTGGAAGTATCCTCCAGCAAAGAGGGTACGCTGAACCTGATCAACAGCGTACTGGCTCTCACCAGCAACGGTAAGACGCCCAGCACCTCCAACCCGGCCGTAGCAATCGATACCAAGGGCGCCGCACTCTTCACCCTGAACGGATCGAATTACGAACTGACGGGTCTGGCCGCAGCGGCCACCGGTTACGGAGTCGAGATTACCTTCGCCGAGGAGGTCGAATGGACCGATATCGAGAACGAAGGCATGATCTCGGGTGTAACAATTGATCCGGAAACCGGCGTGCTGACCGTCCCGCAGTCCAACGAGACGCTGGCACACGATGTCACGGCTACCGTCAAGGTAACGTTCACCTACAACTACGACTGGGAACCGATTGAAAAGGCCGGCACAGTGACCGGATACCAGAAGAAGGCTCACGTATTCGAGATCCCGGTAACGTTCACCGCCGCAAACTAACGCGGTATGAACCTGCAAACAGTTCAGTACTGATACGGCGAAAGCCGTAAAGCCCGGAAAAGGACTTATACCCCCACCGGAGAAATGAGAGGAACACAACGTTAGTTAGAGAGACTGTCAGCCGGTGTCGCCGGGCGCGGAATCGAAAGGATTCTGCGCCCGGTCTTTTTTTTCAACAGACCGGTCCCGATTCTTACCCCGATGCCGAAGCGTATCCATGACCTCCCGTGTTTGTTTTTAACCCGCGTTGTATTATCTTTGCAGTTGGAGCCCGGCAGCCCGCACGACATAAAAATCTCCTCAATCGGAAATACAGCTTCCGGAACGTCCCTATCACCCCTAAACGTTTTCTGACATGAAACGATACATAACGCTGCTCCTGCTCGCCGGACTTGCCGCCGCATCGGTCCAGGCCCGGGAGGTCCTCCCCATCAACGAAGGCTGGAGATTTTTCTTCAAGTCCGAACGGACCTCCGACAACGCACGCCATGTCACGCTCCCGCACAGCTGGAATACCGACCCCCTTGCCCAGGGATACTGGCTCGAAACCACAGGGAACTATCAGAACGGCATGTATATCCCTACGGAATGGGCCGCAAAACGCCTCTTCGTAAAATTCTACGGCGTGCAGAGCGTCGCAGACGTTTTCGTGAACGGGCACCACGTCGGAACACATCGGGGCGGCGGAACGGCTTTCACCTTCGAAGTCACGGACAAAATCCGCTTCGGAGCCGACAACGCACTGCTCGTCATGGTCAACAACAGTTCCCGGAACGACGTGCTCCCCACATCCACCGACATGAACCTGTACGGCGGAATTTACCGCGAAGCCGAGCTTATCGTCACCGAAGCTACCGCCATCTCTCCCCTCTACCTCGGATCGGACGGCGTGATCGTTCACTCCCGGGAGGTCTCGGCTGAACGCGCCGAAGGCGAAATCGAAGTGCACCTCACCTCGAAAGGCCAAAATACCTGCACGCTCAACATCGAAATCAACGCCCCCGACGGCCGACAGGTCTTCGCAAAACGTCAGAAAGCCAAAATCGACGAAAAACCCGTCGCCATACCCTTTACGATCGAAAAACCCGAACTCTGGAGCCCCGAACACCCGGCGCTCTACACCGTCACGGCCGCCATCGGAGAGGACAGTATCGCAGACCGGGTCGTTGTCCGGACCGGATTCCGGGCTATCAGCGTCTCCACAGAAGGCGGTTTCACGATAAACGGCGCGCGCATCCCCATCCACGGCGTGGAGTTCCACCACGACAACACGCTCTCCGGCGGAACACTCGTCGCCGAAGACTACAATGCAGACCTCAGGCAGATCCATGACATCGGAGCCAATGCCATCCGCTCGGCCGTATTCCCCCATGCGCAGTACCTCTACGACCGCTGCGACGAACAAGGACTGCTCGTCTGGATCGACATGCCGTTCCACCGCGCCCCCTTCCTGGGCGACATGTCCTATTTCGCAACGCCCGAATTCGAGGAGAACGGAATACAGCAGCTCCAGGAGATCATCGCCCAAAATATCAACCACCCCTCGGTTGTCATGTGGGGCATCTTCTCCCAACTCTGGATGCGCGGGGATGACGTGACACCCTATCTGCGACGGCTGAACGACACCGCCCGGACGATGGATCCGTCACGTCCGACCGTCGCGTGCAGCGATCAGGACGGAACACTGAACTTCATCACCGACCTGATCGTCTGGAAACAGTCCGTGGGGTGGAGACGTGGTTCGACCGACGACGTGATCGTCTGGCGCGACCTCCTGCAGAAAAACTGGTCGTACCTGAAGTCGGGAGTCTGCTACGGCGGACAGGGATTCCTCGGGCACAAAAGCTACACGACACAGGACGAACCCCGTTCGAACTGGCTCCCCGAAGAGAAACAGACCCGATTCCATGAAGAGTATGCCCGCAACCTCCAGAACGATTCGCTCTTCTGGGGCGTCTGGATCGAAAGCCTCTTCGACTACGGCTCCGCACGTCGGCCCTACGGCGTGAACGGATCGGGACTCATCACCCTCAACCGCCGCGAATACAAGGATGCATTCTATCTCTACAGGGCGATGTGGAACCGGCAGGTCCCCACGCTGCACATCGTCGACAAACGGCGCAAGCTGCGCGACGGGAACAAACAGGTGTTCAGGGTCTATTCGTCGCTCGGAATGCCCCTGCTCACGGCCGGAACCGATACGCTCGTCATGAACGAATACGCACCCTGTCAGTACCGGACCGATTCGGTGGCGTTGCGGGGTGTCGTCGAAGTGAAGGCGGCGGCGGGGAATCTGCGCGACAGCGTGACTATCCTCGTCGGCAATGTTCTAAAACCGAAACGGATGCAGGCCCCTCGGCGAACAACAGGTCCGCAAACGACAAATTAGGCGCAAAAGGCATCCTGTCGGAAAAGACCTGGAAATAGGACTCGGCAGCAAAAGCCGGGTCCTTCGCGTATCGGGGCCTCATGTCCAGATCGCCCGACCGGGCCTCGACGTAGGTCTCGCAGAGACGCGGAAACGGAATCCGGGCCAGCGTGCAAAGTGTCTCCAGCAGTTCAAGGTCGTAGTCGACAAGGAATCCGTACTCCCGGCGGTAGAAGGGTTCGAAACGGGAGGCATAGTGTTCGAAATAGGGCGACGAACGGTAGGAGGCGACCAGCGCCCCCCAATGCTGGTGCTGCCAGCGTTTCGAGTAGTCGAGGCGGACGGTGCGCATGGGCTGCCGGGGTCGGTTTGCGTGGCAGACGTGCGCCGTGAGTTCCATCACGCCGCCGGTGGCCAGAATCCGGGCCCGATTGCGCTCGGAGCGCTTCACGAAGTGCTCACCCAGATCCACGACGCACTCGTCGTGCAGCAGGCAGGTGAAGTACGACACCGACGGAAGGTAGGCAAGGGGAAGAATGGTCATATCCGGGATTTTTTTTCAAGCAGGAAGGAGCGGGATCTCATGCGTCAGAGGGTATCCCGGTCCCTCAAAAGGCGGAAGCGGGCGGCAAGGCGGATCCGGCTTCCGGAAGAGAGGGGCGAGGCCGGCTCGTGGACGGAGCCGCTTATCGACCGTCGGCCGGGGCATCGGTCCAGTCGCCGTTCTCGCGGATCAGCGCGATGAGCCGGTCGAGCGCCTCCTCCTGCGGAATGTTGCGCGCAACGACCTCGCGTCCCTTGTAAAGCGTAATGCGCCCCGGGGCCGCGCCTACGTAACCGTAGTCGGCATCAGCCATCTCCCCAGGGCCGTTCACGATGCAGCCCATCACTCCGATGCGGAGGTTTTTCAGGTGCGACGTACGCGCCTTGATGTCGGCCAGCGTCTTTTCGATGTCGTATAGCGTCCGCCCGCACGAGGGGCAGGCGATGTATTCGGTATGCGAAAAACGCACGCGCGCAGCCTGCAGGATCATCAGTTCCACGTCGCGGATCGCCGCCGCGAAGTGGCCCGGAGCGTCGATCCAAAGCCCGTCGGCCAGCCCGTCCAGCAGCAGCGGACCCAGGTCGGCGGCCGCCTTTACGGCCACGGCCTCCAGCGTCGGATCCTCGTAGCGGCGTTTCACAATCACCGGGCAATCGGGCGTGTCGAGGTTCAGGATCGCGGCGCGCAGTTCGGCTGTCGGATTCCCCGAAGCGGATTCCAGAACGAGGAATCCGTCGTGCGGTTCGTCGTGCGTCAACGGCACGGTGACGTGCGAACGGCGCCGACAGGCGGTCGGGGAGTAGCGTTCGGGGTGAAGGACCTCGAACTTCCCGGGCCGCGAAGCGAAGTGCGCGACCAGCATCTGCGCTACGGGAATCTCATTTTCAGGGGCTTCGGTGAGCGATACGCGGATCGTATCGCCGATGCCGTCGGCCAGCAGCGCACCGATGCCCACGGCGCTCTTCACGCGCCCTTCGAGGCCGTTTCCGGCTTCGGTAACCCCGAGGTGGATCGGGTAGTGCATCCCCTCGGCATCCATCGCCTCGGCCAGCAGCCGGTAGGCCGCCACCATCACGCGCGTGTTGCTCGACTTCATCGAGACGACCACCTGGTCGAAATCCCGATCCCGGCAGATCCGCAAAAACTCCATCGCCGAGACGACCATCCCTTCGGGCGTATCACCCCAACGGTCGAAAACACGCTTCGCAAGCGACCCGTGGTTCACCCCGATGCGCAGCGCAACACCCCGCTCGCGGCACTGCTCGATCAGCGCCTCGAACTCCCCGTGGTCGTTGCGGTAGTTGCCGGGGTTGATCCGCACCTTGTCTACATGTTTCGCGGCAATCGAGGCCACTTCGGGGACAAAGTGGATGTCGGCCACCACGGCCGTCGCAAAACCGTCGGACCGCAGCGCCCGGACGATATTCGCCAGGTTCTCGCCCTCGCGCCGACCCTGGGCCGTCAGGCGCACGATCTTCCCCCCGGCCCGATCGATACGCTCGATCTGGGCAACGCTCGCCGACGTGTCGTTCGTATCCGTATTGGTCATCGACTGCACGGCCACCGGGCGGTCGCCGCCAATCGTCACACGCCCGATCCGCACCTCGCACGTCGGACGTCGCCTGAATGTCGTCAAATCCATTTCCTGCGTAGTTTTCGACAAAGATAGTACAAATTTCACTATCTTTGCAGAACATAGGATGCGGTTCGGCATAGTCAAACTTGAAAACTTCGTTTTCGTTTGCCTCTGCACTCACCTTTCACTATCTTTGTCTCCGTGGAGATACTCGACAATGACATAAAGTACGTCGCCGGGGTCGGGGAGGCCCGGGCCCGGCTCCTCGACCGCGAACTCGGAATTCGAACCGTGGGGGATCTGCTCTCCCACTACCCCTTCCGGTACATCGACCGAACGCGCATCTACCGCATCGCGGAGATCACCGATACGGCCGGGCTCGCCTATGTCCAGTTCCGGGCCCGGGTCATGGGGGTCGCCTACGCCGGGACCGGCCGCAAACGCCGGTTTACGGTCCAGGTCCAGGACCCCTCGGGATCCGCGGAACTCATCTGGTTCCAGGGGATCAAGTGGATCGAGAAAAAAGTCGAGATCGGACGCGAATACCTCGTCTTCGGCCGCCCGAACTTCTTCCGCGGCGAACTCTCGATCGCCCACCCCGAACTGGAAACCGTCGAACAGGCCCTCTCCCGCAAACCCGAAAGCGGTATGCAGGGAATATACCCCTCGACCGAAAAACTGAGCAACGTCCTCGGAACCAAGGGCATGTACCAGATCGTCTGTAACGCCTGGGCCCTGGCCCGCGACCGCATCTCCGATCCGCTGCCGGAGGCCCTGCGCGCCCGGTACGGGTTGGTTTCACGGCGCGAGGCGCTCTACAACATCCACTTCCCGCAGTCGCAGGAGGCCCTCCGGCAGGCCCAGTACCGGCTCAAATTCGAAGAGCTGTTAGGCGTCCAGCTCAACATCCAGCAGCGGAGATCGGCCCGGCTCTCGAAAAGCGACGGATTCCTCTTCCCCAAGGTCGGAGGCGTCTTCAACACCTTCTACCACGAAAAACTCCCCTTCCCCCTGACCGGCGCCCAGAAGCGCGTGATCCGCGAGATCCGCAAGGATACCGTCTCGGGATTCCAGATGAACCGCCTGCTGCAGGGTGACGTCGGAAGCGGGAAAACCCTCGTGGCCCTGATGTCCATGCTGCTGGCCGTCGACAACGGATACCAGGCCTGCATGATGGCCCCCACCGAGATCCTCGCCCGCCAGCACTTTGCGACCATCCGCAGGATGCTCGACGGCATGGAGGTCCGGGTCGCCATCCTTACCGGCGCCTCGAGAACCCGCGAGCGTCGAGAAGCCCTCGATGGAATCGCCTCGGGTGAAGTCGACATCCTGATCGGCACCCATGCGCTGATCGAGGACCGCGTGCAGTTTGCGAACCTCGGGTTTGTCGTCATCGACGAACAGCACCGTTTCGGCGTCGAACAACGCGCCCGACTCTGGACCAAAAACGCGCAGCCGCCCCACATCCTCGTCATGACCGCCACGCCCATCCCCCGCACGCTGGCCATGACCCTCTACGGCGACCTCGACGTCTCGGTCATCGACGAACTCCCGCCCGGACGCCGCCCGATCAAGACCTACCACTATACGGATGCCGCACGGCTGAAACTCTTCGGGTTCATGCGCCAGGAGATCGCCAAGGGCCGGCAGGTCTATGTCGTCTACCCGCTCATCAAAGAGTCCGAAGCCATGGACTACAAGGACCTGACGGACGGTTACGAGGCCATTTCACGAGACTTCCCCCTGCCGCAGTACGTCACGGCCATCTGCCACGGCAAGATGAAACCCGCCGACAAGGAGGAGTCCATGCGCCAGTTCAAGCAGGGCGAAGCGCAGATCCTCGTCGCAACTTCCGTCATCGAGGTCGGCGTCGACGTCCCCAACGCCACCGTCATGGTCATCGAATCCGCCGAACGGTTCGGACTCTCCCAGCTCCATCAGCTGCGCGGGCGCGTCGGACGAGGCGGAGAACAGTCCTACTGCATCCTCATGTCCGGCGAAAAACTATCCCGCGAATCCCGCGCCCGGCTCGACGCCATGTGCGAAACGAACGACGGATTCCGACTCGCAGAACTCGACCTCAAGCTGCGCGGTGCCGGAGACATCAACGGAACGCTCCAGAGCGGTATGGCATTCGATTTGAAGATCGCAAGCCCTACGGCCGACGTGCAGATCCTCACCGTCTCGCGAGATGCCGCCTCCGAGATCCTCGCCGAGGACCCCGCACTCGCCCAACCCCAGAACCTCGGGCTGGAAATGCTCCGGAGACGCTACTCGGGACGCGAAGAGATCGATTTTTCCCGTATTTCGTAATATAAAACCCCAAAAAATCGTTAACCCTGAAAAACAGAACTTCCCCGATGAAACGGATCCTTCTCGCCATACTCCTCCTCGCTGCAGCGGCTCCCGCCGCCGCACAACTCTACCATCCGGGCGAACAGCTCTTCTACCGCGTCAGCTACAAGGCCAAGATGTTCCCAAACACCGAGGTCGGAGCCGTCGAAGTCTGCACCTACGAGGAGCAAATCGATGGAAAAACCCGGTACCGCGTCGAAGGAATCGGACGCACCCTGCCCACCTATCGCTGGTTCTACAATCTCGAAGACATATACCGCGTCTGGATCGATCCCCAAACCCTGCGCCCCGTCCGCTTCGCAAGCGATATCCGCGAAGGGGAATACACCTTCGAAAGCACCTACTCATACATCTGGCCCGACTCAACGATCCATACCCGCTGGCGAAGCCGACAAAGACCCTTCCAGGAGAAACAGATGCACCTGACGGCCGAAAGCATGGATCCCATCTCGCTCTTCTTCACGCTCAGATCCGCCGAAGCCGAGGATTTCATCGTCGGTGAACCCGGAACCCTCCATATGGTCCTGCAGGACACCATCAAACTCATCAGATACCGATACCTCGGACGCGAAAACAAGAAAATCAGAAACATAGGACGGTTCCGAACCCTGAAGTTCGAATGCCAGCTGGGAACCACCGAAGGATATTCGTTCACCGACGGCACCATCTTCACGCTCTGGGTCTCCGACGACGACAACAAAATTCCCCTCTACATCGAATCGCCCGTCAAGATCGGAAGCATTCAGGCCTATATTTCCGGGTACAAGGGGCTGAAATACCCCCTCGACAGCCGGATCAAATAGAACATCCAAACCGAAGCCCGAACGTCCGAAGCCCGGTCTCCCGGAAACTATGTGGCGCATACGGCTTCGAAATTCCGGTTTTTTTCCTATCTTTGCCCAAGATAACATCCCGGCTCGAAGAGCCGAAACCGACCCGGAGACGCTGCCATGTCCCGAGCACCCGGTTCCGAAAGCCTTTCGATCCGAAAAAACAAACCTCTTATGGAAAACAAACAGGGATACGATCCTTCGGAATTCGAAGACGACGACTTCTCGACCTCGCAGCCCGATGCCGGAAAATCCATCCGCGGATACCGAATCGTCATCATCATCCTTTCGGTCATCCTCGTGGCCATCTCCGCCCTCTACTTCAGCATCCACCACCAGCAGATGCTCGACAACGAACTCCTGAAGGCCGACCGGGACTCGATTCAAAACGATCTCGGACGGCTCATGACCGATTACGACAACCTCCAGATCTCAAACGACTCCATCTCACGCGGGCTCGACATCGAGCGCGAACGCGCCGATTCCCTCATGACCCGGCTCAAAAAGGAGCGTTCCTGGAACCTCGCGAAAATCAAACAGTATGAAAAGGAGGTCGGAACCCTGAGATCCATCATGAAGGGATATGTCCGGCAGATCGACTCCCTCAATACGCTTAACAAACAGCTCATCAAGGAGAACGTAGGATACCGCAAGGAGATCTCCTCGGCCAAGCTGCGGGCCGAAATGGCCGAAGAAAAAGCCGCCGAACTCGACAACAAGGTCAAGGTCGGTGCCGTGCTCCGCGCCCGCGACATCCGACTCGCCGGGCTCAACGACCGCGGGAATCCCGTATCGAGAATCAAAAACGCATCCCGGCTCCGGGTCGACTTCGTACTCTCGGCCAACGAACTGGCCACCCCGGGGAACAAGGCCATCTACGTGCGGATCACATCCCCGGACGGATATGTGCTCACGACAGAACAGATGCCGACCTTCGAATTCGAGGGTGAACGCCTGAGCTATTCCGCCATGCGTGAGGTCGATTACCAGAATCAGGACCTCGAAGTCGGCATCTACTTCAACTCCTCGGGATTCGCACCCGGAACCTACTCGATCGAACTCTACTGCGAAGGACGGCTGATCGGCCAGACCCAGGTGGTAATGAAGTAACCCCACGGTCGGCACGGAATCCCTCAAACGCCGGTGCTATCGGCCCGAAATGGCCGGTAGCACTTTTTTACGACTGCTGAAACCCATCGGCGAACATCCCCGGATCCTTCCTCTTCGCAGCAATCGTCCCCACGTTCCCCGACATCCCCTATGCCGTCAACCGCCGCTTCTCCTCGGATGACCGGCCCCATCTGCTGCCGGATCTGGCCGGAATCCGCAGCTCGTGGTACGACCCCACGCGCAGCCTCGTCAACGACCGCTTCGACAATGCCCGCCCCAGCCCCCTGCTGCTCGGATACGAACCCGCCGGCGACTACGACGTGCTGATCCGGGAGCAGCCCGCCGGAATCATCCGTCGGCTGCCGACGAAAAATCCCTGCCACCTGAAGGAGGCAGGGATTTTTCGTCCCGGGCCAAAGGCTCCCCGGATCAGCGGATACCGCACTTCCGCAGCACCTTCAACAGCTCCGGCTGGAGATTCTGCGCCCAGCGCCAGTAACCCAGGTCCGACGGATGGGTGCCGTCGGCCGAAGTGGCATGGTCGGTGCCCGTCAGATTCGCCTTGTCGATGAAGTAGACCCCGTCGAACTCCTGCATGGCCTGCGCCATCATCTCGCGCGCCGCAGCCTGCTTGGCCTCCTCCCGCGCCCGGACCGCAAGGTTGAAGTTGCAACTCTCCCGATAGATCGTCTGCACGAAAATCAACGGAGTCGTCGGCAGTTTCTCGCGGATTCGCGCGATGAAGGGGATCAGGCGCTCGCGGATCATCTTCGCATCCGGATTCGAAAACCCGTCGAAAACCATCGCGTCGGCGTCCTTCACATCCCCCAGGTAATCGGCAAAATAGGGCTGGAGCTTGCAATTCCCGCTGCAGGCAATACTGCAGAAATAGAGACCCGTATTACGCTCGATCTGCATCGGATAGCTCATCCCCGCCCGGCTCGTGCTGACCCCGTGCGTGAAACTCGACCCGAAAATCACGATCTTGTGCCGGAAGGGATTCTCCAGCGGGGTGATCGAGGCCCCCTCGTCCACCCCGATCTGCAGAGACAGCAGCTCGCTATAGTTCGGAAGGTACAACAGGCACTCCTTCTCCGAGGTGTCCATCCCGGAGATCAACGTAAAGGACTTGCCCCGCTTCCCGGAGTCCCGCGATGCCGCATAAAGCCACTCCCCGTCCTGGCGGATATAAAGGTCGAAACCCTCCGAAGCCACCCGAGGCGTACTCCCGCCCCGGTAGACGAACGACGAATAGCGCGGAAACAGGTCCAAACGCGAAGTGTTGGTCCGGAAAACCAGGGCCAGACCCGCCGAACAGCGGACCTGTTGGTTCTCCTTGGGGGTGAATCCCTTGTAGACCGTCGTGTCGATGCGGTGGTAGGGGTGTGAGGTGGGAAGCGCCTTGCCGATCAGGGTCAGGTCCGTGGCATCCACAAACCGGACTTGAGCCCCGGCAAAACCACCCGTCAACAATACGAAAATTCCCAATAACAGTTTCTTCATGACTCTTTACATGGGTTATTTGTTGAAAATTCTCTCAAAAAGGGCGAAG
>CALUKL010000152.1 GCA_944321195.1 uncultured Alistipes sp. | reverse complement strand
CCGTGGGGGCGATCCGCACGGTGTGTTCGTCGCAGACCTCCGTAACCTGGGCGTACATGCCGTGGACGTTGGTGAAGTCGTCGCCCGAACCGCTGACCGTGCAGCCGTCGAAGCGGATCGTTCCCGTACACCCGATGAAGTGGGTGGCGTCGGCGATGGTGCTGAACATCCGTCCGGCACGCTCGTCGGCGACGATGTCGAGTCCGATCATCGCGATGTTGCGCGTGCGGACGGCGAAGACGCCGCAACTCAACGTATGGTGGATGGTGACCTCCTCGATGCGGACCTGTTCGCTGTCGAAGATCTCGATGCCGTTGACGATGTAGCGTCCGTGGTGGAAGACGATGACCGTTCCGGAATCGGGCTTCATGGCCGGGCGGTAGTGGAACCGTACGCGATTGCCTCCGAGGTCGGAGACCCGGGCCCGGAACATCTCCCGGCCCAGCGGTACGTCCCGCGTCTGATAGACCAACTCATGGGTCTTTCCGTCATAGAGGTTGGCGTATTCGGGGACGATGCGCTGGATGCCGTATTCGCCGATGAAGACGAGCGAATCGCCCTGTACGGCGTAGGGGTAGCGGAGCGTGTCGATCTTCATATCAAGATAGGTATCCGTGGCCCGGACGATCGTGGCCTGCGAGTTGTAGGGGCGCTGCCAGTCGATCCGCAGGTTCCGGATCGTGACGTTCCGGGACTCCATAAGCCGCAGGGGCTTCATCAGTCCGTGGAAGATCCAGTCGCAGCCCTGCCCGTCGATTTCGACGTTCCGCATCCGTTCGAGATCCAGCGCCGTGGTGGGTTGCCCGGCATCCTGTCGCTGCGGGTCGGGAAAGAAGTCGTAGCGTCCCGGAGCGAACCGGATCTGCAACGCCTTGTCGTTGCGGTGTTCGTCGAGGATCTTCCGGATGATCGGAAGCGCGTTCTCGCCCGTGCCGGGTTGCAGTCCGTAGTCGGCGACGCGGACGACCCTCCGGCCAGCGTTGCCGGCCGTGGCGTGCGGACATCGGCCGAAGATGCCGGCCGACAGCAGGAGCAGCGAGCAAAGAAGGGTGCGCTGTGTGGAATTCATGGTCTGGTTGAGGTTTTGTTTATAACAAAATTAAAAGAATTCCGGCGTCTCGTGCTATCCCGGTGTTTAGAAAGATTGCGGCTTCGGTTAGGAGTTTGTTCGGCGATGCGTTTTGAACAAACAGATATATTTCGTGAACAAAAATACAAGCTTCAAATGGCCGAAAATACAAATTTATATCTTAACTTTCGGGAAAAACCAACCGGATGAAACACTTTTCGGTCCTTTTTTTCTGCCTGCTTCTCCGTCTTTTTCCTGTTTGCGCACAGCACGAAGACGAGATCTGGAACTATGAACATTTGAGCAAGAACGACGGGCTTTCGAGCAATCGCATCACGGCGCTGGGCGACGACCGTTACGGCCGGATCTGGATCGGGACCTCCCAGGGACTGGATATTTACGACAGCCGTTCGCTGAAAAAAGTCGAACCCTACGCCGGCCTGGAAATCTACTCGCTCCACGACACGGGTGATCGGATCCTCATCGGGACGGCGCTCTTCGCCGAGGCTTATGACTATGCGAGCGGCCGCTTTTCGCGCCTGAGGTGGAATGGCCGCGATGTGGGGTATGTCCGTACGATTCTGCAAGTCGACAGTACAGTGCTGCTCAAAACCCAGAACCGGATTTACCGCTGCGACGGCGACCGGCTGACACTTGTTGCTGACGGGACACCCTACGAATACATGTGCTACGACAAATTCGGACAGCTGTGGGGCTTGTCGAAGGACCGGGTCTATCGGATCGACCGCTCGTTCGGGATTGCCGCGACCTATAAACTGGCTAGTGTTGACCACTCTCCGTTGGTTGGGGTCCAGCTCTACGCCGACTCGAAGGGATGCGTCTGGGTCGGGACCGTCAAGGACGGCCTCTATCGTTACAACCGGACGAAGGACGAATTCTTACACGAGCCGATTGCTGCCCGTTTCGGGGTGTCGGAGATCGAGAACATCGCCAGCTTGAACGAAGACCGTTACGACCGCCTCTGGATCGGCCACAACAATGGCGTCTCGGTCTATGACTACAACAATGATTTTTTCTGCAATTACGTCTGTGAACATAACGACAATGCGGTGCTGAATACCGTGGTTTCCATCTTCCGGACCCGGCGTCAGGACATGCTGCTGGGAACCTATTTTGCGGGTCTCTTTTCGATCGGCGAACTCGAATCCGGCGTCGAGTTTCATACGCTAGGTTCGGTCGGTGCGCACCGCTTCCGGAACGTGACGGCGAACGGCATCCTGCGCGACGAACGGGGTAACTGGTGGGTGGCGACCAACAGCACGGGAATCGACGTGCTGGACCCTTCGGGCAACCTTGTCCGGCGCATTTCGAGCCGCACGCACGGCATCAACGACAATATCCTCGCCTTGCAGCAGGATCGGCGCGGGAATCTCTGGGCGGGGTCGTTGTCCAGCGGGCTTTACCGTTTCCGGGCCGACGGCTCGGTCCGTCTCTATACGCGCCGGACCGACCGTCCCGGGTCGCTTTCGGGAAGCAACGTCCTGTCGCTTTGCCCGCTGAATGCCGATACGATGTTCGTGGCACATGAGAAGGGCATCGACATCTACCGTTACGCCACCGACGATTTCTCGGTGCTGTGCGAATGCGGGGCGGAGGATTTCGCCTTTTATGATGTTTTCACGCATGGCGATACGGTCTGCTTCGTTAATTTCAAGTCGGTCGTCTGTTTCGACAGGGCTTCGGGTCGGGTCTCCGAATACAAGGCTCCCGAATCGAAGGGGCTCGCGCCCTATTTTCAAAGCGGATGGATGGATGCCTCGGGTCGGTTGTGGCTGGGAACGACCAAAGGGGAGGTGTGGTGCTTCGAGTCCGGGCGCTTCGCTCCGGTGGTGCAGGGCCATCCGAAGATCAACGGCGGCATTGCCGGCATGCGCGGCGATGCGGACGGGCATTTGTGGCTGGCGGCGGGCAATGACCTCCTCCGGTTGGACTCCCTCGGGGAACTGCACCGTTACAGCCTTGCGAAGGGGATGGGAACCAACGAGTTCAACGTCCGTTCGTCCTATGTGGGCCCGGATGGCGGGATCTGTTTCGGAACGACGAGCGGACTGGTCTCGTTCCATCCGTCGAGGTTGGAAAACCGACCTTCGCAGCCGGTGACCCTGTTCCTCTCCGGCTTGAAACTCGCCGACCGCCCGGTGCCGGTGGGTGACGGCGTGCTGGATCGTCCGCTCAACGAGACGGAGAAGATCGTCCTGGCCCACGACCAGCGGTTCGTGACCTTCGAGGTCTCTGTGATCGACTACGATGTTTTCCGCACGTCGTCCTATGCGTGCCTTTACCGGTTGGAGCATTTCGATGACAACTGGTACGAACTGGGCCCCCGGCAGGAGATCTCCTATACGGGACTGCCGACGGGCCGTTACCGGCTTGCGGTGCGTCTCGTGGCCGATGACGGGACGCTGCTCGACGAGCGGCGGATTGTTGTCCGGGTTCGCCCGCCGGTGTTGTTGAGCGGCCCGATGATCGGTCTTTACATC
>CALUKL010000151.1 GCA_944321195.1 uncultured Alistipes sp. | reverse complement strand
AGCGAAGCAACTCCCGGTGTTCGAAGCAGACCTCCTCCGAAGGCACCGAGCAGACCCGGTAACGCTGGTAGTAGCGCAAAACGTCGGGCGTAATGACGAGCAGCAGCGACGCAATCACCGGATTGTGCGCTCCGCGAGCCAAAGCCTGATGGTAGGCGAAGTCCTTCGAAACCCGTTCATCGGTATAGAACTTCTCCTCGCACTCCTTCAGGGCCGCCTCGATAACCGCCAGATCCTCCACCGTCCGGTTCCGGGCGCAGAGCTTTACGGCTTCGATTTCGAGCAGCTCCCGCACATAGACCAACGACGCGAAATCGTACTGTTCGATCTGCAGGGCATCGGTGATCATGCGTTCCAGGACCTGCATCTTCTCCTGAGCGACAACCGTTCCGCTTTGCGGGAAGGTCTGCACGATACCGTAAAATTCGAGTTTCTGGAACGCCGCACGCACGTGGGCACGTCCTACCCCCAGTTTCTCGGCCAAACGGCGTTCGGCCGGCAAACGCTCTCCAGGTTGAAGACGCCCGGAGTAGAGTTGCTCCTTGATATATTTGAGAACAGTTTCCACTTGTTTGATATTGGGCGAATAATTCATGGCAGAGTTTATTTACGGTTTGCAGCGCAAAGGTCGTAAAAAAACCAATTAAACCAAAATTATCTGACAACCTTTTCGACTGAAAAATCGGCAAAACGCAGAATCTCGTCCCGCAACTGAGGCTTGAGCGATCCCTCCTCCCCGAAACTGCGGTAGATGCCCCATTTGGGACGCATGCCCGTCGATCCCTCACGCCAGACAGCCCGCGTCTGACGAGGAACCGAGATCAACTCCTTGCCGTCGGAGAGTCGTTTGACCGTCACTTCGTAGCTGCCTTCCATGCCGCAGACCAGACGCTCCTCGGCCTCGACCCACTCTCCCAGAAAATCCGACAGCGGGACTCGCGCCAGATAGACATTTCCCGTAGCGGCGGAGGTCGGACCCACGTAGATCACCTGCAGCTCCTGCTTGCCGTTCGAGAGCGTGCGGGCCGTAAAGGTGATGAGCGGATTGCCCACATCGGCCGTCCCCTCCGAATTGTCGATGCCCTTGATCTGGTGCACGTGACAGAAATTCTTCGTCGTCTGCATCCCCTCCGGCAGGCAGAATTTCCACCGGATAACCATTTCGTCGCCGACCTGGCCGACCATCGACTCCGGCGACTTCGCATCGGTCTTGATCTCGTTGCGCTGACGGTCCGTGATGTTGGGTTTGCCGCGGTCATCGTCGTTCTCGACATGGATGTAGAAGTCAAAGACATATCGCCCGAGCGTCTCGTCGTAGGATTGACGGATATGCTGGAACGGCGCCTCGGCGTGTGCGCCCGAGGTGTCGGGCGTCTCGTAGTTGTAGCCGCACGAGGTGATCAGCGCATAGGTGCCCGCCGTATTGCCGTCGGCGCGGAGTTCTCCCTCGCGCAGCGGCGTTTCGGGATCCGGATCCGAAGGTTCCGACGGTGTCGAGGGATCCGGCTCATACCCGCCGGAGGTACTCCCCGAACACATCGGGCAGACCGTCCCGGAGAGCAGCAAAATCAATAAAATTAATCGTTTCATCACTTGTTTTTTTGGTTGCAATCGGTTATCTTTGTGGGCGTTCAATTTTGGTTAACCAATTTCCAGACCCCAACAAAAGTAGTAAAAAAATCTTAATCCAGAACCTGAAAACAATGAAAAAAATCCTCCTGGCCCTACTTCTGGCCACAGTATGGAGCGCTTCGGCCCAGCAGGTCACCAACCGCTACTCGATGAAGCTTTCGAAAAACCCCGACGGCAGCTACTCGCTCATCAACGAGGCCCGTTATGCCAAACTGATCGACCTCTCGAAAGTCGAAGGGCTGCTCGAACCCTACACCTACGAACGCGAACGCCTGCAGACGAGCGATTACAAGGGTGTCGAGGTGCGCGAGTTCGTCTACCGCACGCACGACGGCTATGAACTGCAGATGGCCGTGGACATGGCCGTGAGCGAAAAGCCCACGCCCGTGGTGATCTACTGTCACGGCGGAGGCTGGGCCCGCGGCAACAACGGCGCCCTGCGCACCCTCTCGCAGTACATGGCCAAACAGAAGGGCGTGACGGGCGTGCGCATCGCCTATACGCTGGCCCCGCAGCCGGGCGCTACAGTCGAGGTATCGATCGACGACGTGCTGGCCGCCGTGGAGTACCTGCGCAAGCACGCCGCGGAGCTGAACATCGACCCCGCACGGATCGGATTCGTCGGCAACTCGGCCGGAGCGCATCTCGCGGCCGTGGGAGCCATGCGCACCCACGGAGCGAAGGTTTTCGTCGGTTATTCGGGCATCTACGACCTCGAAACCGCCGCCATCTGCCAGCGTTCGAAAGACCCCCAGCGCATCGGTTACTTCTGCAACCGCGATGCGAAGGTGCTGCACGCCGCTTCGCCCGTGAACCTCGTCCCGAAAAAGAACGCCCCGGCAGCGCTGCTCTTCTGCGGCACGGCCGACATCACGGTCGAGTGTTCGCAGAGCAAGGCCTTCGCCGAAGCCCTTTCGAAACGAGGCGCGAAGGTCGACCTGCAGGTGCTCGAAAACTACGACCACAACCTGAGCGCCAAGGCCTCGGACAAGATGGAGGAGGTCTTCTTCAAAACGGTGGATTTCCTGGCTGAAAACCTCTGAGCGGCATGAAACGGGCATTATTCCTGCTTCTGGCCATTCCGGCGGCGATGACCGCCCGGGCCAAGGTGACCCTGCCAGCCATCTTCGGCGACAACATGGTGCTGCAACAGCAGCAGAAGGTCCGCATCTGGGGTGATTCCGACCAGCGGGAGGTCAACCTCTCCGTCTCGTGGAGCGAAACACCCCTGCGTGTCGAGGTCTCCGAAGGCCGCTGGACGGCCGAGATCGAGACCCCGGCCGGATCGTACGAGCCGCAGCAGCTCACCGTCCGAGACGCAGACTCGGAGGTAACGCTTTCCAACGTCCTGATCGGCGAGGTGTGGATCTGCTCCGGGCAGTCGAACATGTACATGCCCCTGCGCGGCTATACGGGACAACCCGTCGAGGGATCGCTGCGCACGATCCTCGAATCGAACCGCGACCGCGACCGCATCCGCATGATCACGCTCCCCAAGAAGGAGGCCGAGACACCGCAACGCACGTTCGACAACGCCCGATGGGAGATCCCCTCCCCCGCTACGGCCCAACTGATGAGCGCTGCGGCCTACTACTTCGCACAGACGCTCAACGCTGCGCTCGACGTGCCGGTCGGCATCGTCTCGACGAGCTGGGGCGGCTCGAAGATCGAGGCGTGGATGAATCCTGCCTCGCTCCGCACGCTGGGCTATGACGTGGAGGCGATCAATGCCAATCCGAAGATCCAGCAGCGTGCCAAGTGCGGCCTGCTCTACAACGGGCTGATCGCACCCGTAGCCGGTTATACGGCGCGCGGGTTTGCCTGGTACCAGGGCGAATCGAACCGCAAGGAGGCCGGGATCTATGCCCGGCTGATGCAGGAGATGGTCCGTTTCTGGCGCGCCGAATGGGGCGACACGCAGAACCGCATGCCGTTCCTCTACGTGCAGATCGCACCCTACTTCTACAACGATGCCGCAGCAACCGACGGCGTGTTGATCATGGAGGCGCAGAGCGATGCCTTGGAGCTGATTTCCAATTCGGCGATGATCGCCACGACCGACCTGGGCGAAGAGCTAACGATCCATCCCCGCAGAAAGCGCGAGGTGGGCGAGCGGCTGGCGGCAGAAGCCATGGTCCGGGCCTACGGCATACGGGCGAACTGCTGGTCTGCAGTTCGCTTCCAGGAGGTGAAGTTCGAGAAGGGAAAGGCCGTGGTCACGTTCGAGAATGCCCGCTACGGACTGACGCCGCAACACGTGGCCGTCCCGGGATTCGAACTCGCCGGCAAGGATGGCGTATTCCATCCCGCAGAAGGGAGGGTCGTCCTCTCGAAACCCATTGTCGAGGTGACATCCGAGGCCGTGAAGGAGCCCGTGGCCGTGCGCTACGCCTTCCACAACTACACGCCGACCTCGCTCTGCAACACATACGGACTGCCCGTCATCCCCTTCCGCTCCGACCGGGAATAAACGGCGTCGTCCATCCGGCAAAAAATACCGGCAAGCCCTTTCGGGTTTGCCGGTATTTTCATCTCCGAAGAGGTGCCGGGTTACTGCAATTCGAAATGGAGCATCGATTCGAAATCGGCCTTCGAGGTGTGGAAGCCGATCCGGCGGGCCGCCTCGACCCACTCCGTACGTCCAAGCGCCCGGCCCGCCTCGTCAAGCAGGGCGGCACCGCGGCGCTGCGCAAAGGGTGCGATCTGCGGCCACGGCCACATTTCGGGATTTTCGTAGTAGGGCAGCAGATAGGTCAGCGCCCGCTGGGCCTCGGGCATTTCCCACAACTCCACACCCTCGGCGCGGGCCACGTTGCGGGCCGTCGAGAGGGCTTCGAGCACGAAGGTCGAGTAGTGCAGCGACAACGTGCGGACCAACTCCTCGGGAAGCGTGCCGTCCTCAGCCACCTGCCCCGCGAAGCGCGGCTGCACGGACTCCACGGCAATCTCCCGCACCCGGTCGTCGAGGCCTGCAGCCCGGGCCGTCATCAGCCGGATGGCATCGTACCACAGCCCGTGGTTGTTCGCCGCATGGAGCTCCTTCCGCCCGTTGACGCTGTGCTCCAGCCAGTAGAGGAACGCCCGCGCCCACTCGCGCAGCTCGTGCCGGTCACGGTCTGTCCACGAGGGCGACGCATCGATCAGCTGGGCGGCATTCAGCGCAAAGGCCATGCGCCGCGAATCGATGATTCCCGTTCCGCGGATCGTCGAACGGCCCCGGATCAACTGTGCATAGGTCATGTTGGGGTTCATGCCCAGCTCCGGGTCGAGAAACCACGTCCGCAGCAACTCTGCACACTTCGCGGCATAGCGTTCGTCGCCCGTCACGCGGTAGAGGACCGACAAGGTCCGCGCCGCAACCCCCAGTCGGTCGCCGTTGACCCGTTCGGGGAAGTCGTAGACTTCGGGGTTGCGCTCGCCGTCGCGGCGGATATAGGGCAGTCCGTCGGGCTTCTCGGGATCGGGCCACCAGTAGGGCGACAACGACATGTAGTCGCGCCGGTCACCGCTGGGCGGCAACTGCTTCTTGGCCGTCACGGTCAGCGGCTCCATGCCGAGCAGCTCCTCCTCCGCAGCAGCCGCAACCGCCCCGACCGCCTTCACGGCCCGCGGATCGCCCTCCCTGTAGGCCTCCGTCAGGCGGTCGAGCAGCTCCCCGTCGAACGAGTATTGCGCACGGGCCGGGAAGAGCGCCGCCGTACAGAGCACCAGAAAAAGAATGCGTTTCATCGTTGCAATGGTTGTAAAAAGGGCGGACGGGACCCTTTCGGGAAAGCCCGTCCGCCCTGCTCGAAAAAACTTCGGAATCCGCTACGAGAAGAGCGTACCGCCGTTGATGTCGATGTTCGTACCGGTGATGTAGCTCGACTCGTCGCTGGCCAGGTAGCATACCAGGTCGGCAACCTCCGAAGCCTCGCCCTCGCGGCGCAGCGGAGCCGTATGGTGGAGGTTCTCGCGCGCCTCGGGCTTCGTGAAGCGGTCGTGGAACGACGTGTTGATCATACCCGGAGCCAGGGCGTTGACGCGGATCCCCTGCGGACCGAGCTCCTTGGCCATGGCGCGCGTGTGGCACATGACGGCAGCCTTCGCCGTGGCATAAACCGAAGCTCCCGGGCCGCCGCCGTCGCGGGCAGCCTGCGACGAGAAGTTGATGATCGAACCGCCACGCGGCATCATCGGAACCACCTCGCGCGTGCAGAGGAATACCGAACGCATGTTGACGTCCATCAGGAAGTCATACCAGGCCTCATCCTGCTCGGTGATGAGTTTGCGGCCCACGATGCCGCCCACGACGTTCACCAGGATGTCCACCTTGCCACCGTAAGCCTCGGCAGCCTTGGCGAAGAGGTTCTTCACATCGGCGGCCTTCGTCATGTCACCCTGTACGGCAATCGCCTCGCCACCCTCGGCCTTGATCATCTCCAGGGTCTTCTGGGCATCGTCCGGATTGTCGAAATAGTTCAGGCACACCTTGGCGCCCTCACCGGCCAGTTTCACCGAAATTGCACGACCCAGGTCGCGCGCGCCGCCCGTTACGACGGCAACTTTTCCAGTCAGTCTCATCTTTTTTAATTTAAAAAGGTTTTCGTGTATAACGTTTTTTTCTTTGGAATGCTCCGGCAAGGGCCTCCCGCAGGGAGGTATCCGGCCGGGATTCGTATCACTTCGTCAACTGCTCGATCCGTCCGCCGAAAAGGAAGACGCACAGCAGGCACGCCGGAACCAGAGCCGCTCCGAGGATGAAGAACGACGTCCAGTCGCCGCTCTGCGTCAGGTAGGGGATACAGAGGATCGAGATGATGGTACCCAGCACGGCCGATGCGCCGCCCAGTCCGGCGAGCGAACCGACGGCCTTGCCGGTCTGCAAGTCGCTGGCGAGGGTCTGGATGTTGGTCATCACGAACTGATAACCGCCCAGGATGAAGGCCATCATGATGACGGCCATCGTCGCCGAGGAAGCCGTGGCAGCCAGCGCCATGCCCGGGATGATGAAGCACGATCCGACGATCATCGCGGCCTTACGTGCAAAGTTAACCGTTTTCCCGTGATTGATCAAGAGTCCCGAGAACCAGCCTCCGGCCACCGACCCGATGGCGGCGCCCACGTAGGGCACCCAGGCCGACATGGCGATCTGCTTGATATCCAGATTGAAGACCTCGATCAGATAGATCGGGAGCCACGTCACGAACATCCACCAGATCGGGTCGAGGAAGAAGCGGCCCAGAATCACGGCGTAGTTCTTGCGCTCACTGAGCAGCGTGCCCCACGACTTGGCCGTATCGCACGACACGCGGCATTCGGGCTGGCCCGTGAGGATGTAGTCGCGCTCCTTTTCGGTGATCCAGGGGTGCTCCTTGGGGCCCTTCTTGTTGATGATGAGCCAGGGGATCACCCAGATGATGCCCAGCGAACCGACCACAGCGAAGGTCACCCGCCAGCCGAAGGCCAGGAAGAGCATCGGGATCAACACCGGAGCAATGATCGACCCGACCGAAGCAGCCGCGCCGAAGACACCCTGGGCGAGAGCCCGTTCCTTCTGCGGAAACCATTCGGCATTGGACTTCGTGGTCCCGGGCCACGGCCCCGCCTCGCCCAGTCCGAGCAGCACGCGGAAGAAGGTCAGCGACTTGAGCCCCGAAGCCAGCGAGGCCAGCGCATCGGCGCCGCCCCACAGAATCGCCGAAAGGGTAAATCCGCGCCGCGTACCGATCCGGTCGTAGATCTTGCCCGAGACGAGCTGGCTCACGCCGTAGGCCACCATGAAGAACATCGTGATGACGGCCAGCAGGTTTTTGGCCTGGCGCTGCTGCTCTTCGGCCGATGCCGAGGCATCGATCAGTCCGAGCTCCTTGGCGATACCGCCGTATTTCACATACTCGATGGCCCCGTCGGGGAGTTTCGTCACCTCGTCGCCCGCGAGCGTCAAGGCCTTGCCCCCGGACTCCACCGCATAGGTATCGGCTGCGGCATCGTAGGTGTAATCGCCCGCCGCGCAGACCACCTTTGTGTTGGCCACCCACATGTAGTTGAGTGTCCCGCGATCGAGGTAGTTGATGATCGTCACGATGGCAATCAACGCCAGGACGATCCATCGCAATCCTTTGATTTTCATTCAGGAAGCAGTTTTACGGTTACTTTTTCAGAAAATCCTCGCGATGGGGCGAGAAGGTGTCGATCAGGATGCCCGGTTCGAGGCAGACGCAACCGTGGATCTCGTCCGGAGCCACATAGTAGCCGTCGCCCGCACCCAGGACCTTCTTCTCGTCACCGATCGTAAGCTCGAACTTGCCGCTGGCCACATAGGTCGCCTGGCTGTGGTAGTGGGCGTGCATCGTGCCCACGGCACCCTTTTCGAACTTCACCTTCACGATCATCAACTGACCGTCGTAACCCATGATCTGACGTTGAATGCCGGGACCCGGGGTCTCCCACTGCAGCTCGCTTTCGAGCTGATAGGTTTCACTGCGTGTTTTCATCTTTGTTGATTTTTATAGGTTTGTCATTTCAGTTTCACATCGTAGGGGCCCGTCCACTCGAAACGCCCCTCGGAGGTCTCGACACGGTGGCGGGCCGTCGGGTCGGCCGAGGCGCTGGCCACGCAGAGCGTCACACGGTGCCCGCCCTTGTACTCGGCGACGGCCACCGTGTACTCCGGCGTATCGGCCAGGAGCCGCACCCCTTCGCACGAGGAGGTCAGATTGGCCGACTGCTCGACCTGCAGGTCATAGGTTCCGTGGGTTTCGAGCGACGAGAAGAACGTGTGGTTCTTCTTGCCCTGCTCGCGGATGATATACCCCTTCTCGGTGCGGAGGTTGAAGTCGGGGTCCGAAGCACCCGATTCGACAAGCACCATCTCCGTATCGGGGGTCGTGGCCGTCGAGAGCGAGTAGAAACGGTCGCCGACGATCCACGTAAAGGTCGTCGTCGCCGACTTTTCGTTGTGCCCCCGGGCCTGGCACCAGAGGTGCTGGTAGCCGTTGGCCGTCCCGAGCGCCGACATCGCCGTCGTGGCCTTTTCATAGGGGAAATTGAGACTCACGAGGTGCCCGCCGTACCACATCGGATAGTCGTAGCGGTGCTCTTCGGCGCTCTCGGCGCGCAGCAGGTCGAGGATCAGCGGATACTGCAGGAACGGCGTGGTGACGTAGGCCACCGTGCGCTGCATCTTCACGCCCGGAGCCGCATGGCACTCCTCCGCCGAGACGATCTGCACCCCCTGGCGCGAGAAGTCGGTGAACCGGATCTCCGAATGGTGCTTCATCGACTCGTCGTAATTGCCGTCGAAGTGCGAACGCTCGTCGACAACCAGCGTGTTGTGCGCCACGGTCTGCATGGCAAACGACTTGTTCTCGTGCGTATAGTGTCCCTTGTACTTGGCCTCGATGTTGAGCCAGCGCGCCGCCCCGTAGTCGCAGAGCACCTCATTGCCGTTGTCGTAGTAAGCGACGGTGAGCTTGTCGTAGTGTCCGTGGCTCAGTCCGTGGGCCGTAGCCTTGAGCGTCAGGGCGCTGTTCAGCGCGGGGTCCGTCGAACGGATCACTGCTATCCCGCCCTCATCGCCGTTGCGGCCGTCGCGGTAGAGCGCGCTGTGGAAGGTCAGCGGCTCAGCCTCGCCGCGGGCGATGTCGCGGGCCACGGCAAAACCGGCATCCGTCGGGAGCACCCAGTCCTGATAACGGGCCGCCACGTCGAGCAGCGTCTTGTTCGACGGATCGGCATTGTAGGCGATGTTCACGGCGTAGACCAGCTCCTGGGCATCGTAGCCCTTCAGCAGCGCGTCGTTGAAGCGCATGAAGCGTCCGTCATAAGCCAGCTGGAGGAGCGTCGAGACGGCTTTCAGCAGGATTCCGTCACGGTACTGGAAAATCTTCAGATCGGGGCGGTTGTGGTCGATGCACTGCGCAAAGACCATGAAGGGCCAGATGGCGTAACGCTGGTAGTAGGCCCCCTCGGTGAAGTAGCCGTCCGGCGAGAAGAGGTAGTCGAGCTGCCGGATGAATCCGCCGTTTTTCCCGGTTTCATCCGAGCCGTAGAGGGCCTTGCGCACCAGCCCTTCGTCGCCCATGGTCATGCCGATCATGCCGACGGCCGACGTGGCCCACGTGGCGTGGTTGTGCATCTTGTTGAAGACCTTGTTGTTGCCGCGGTTGCCCTCCATGCCGTTCATCAGGAAGTCGGCCATCGGACGGAAGAGGTTCCGCTCGACATACGCCCGCTCGGCCGGGGTCATGAAGTCGTAGACGCAGTCGTAGGCCATCGAGGTGTGGACCAGCCAGACACTCTCGTTGAGCGTCTGCCAGAAGATCCGGCCCGGGGTCTTCGACAGCGTGACGGGATGGAATCCCAGCGTCGGATAGAGGTCGGCATAAGCCTTCAGCATGTCGGCTACGCGGCGGGCATACTTCTCCTGGCGGGTCACCTGCCAGGCGATGCCGCAGTCGACCATCTCGTAGTAGTTGAGTTTGTGGCGTTCGTGGGTATAGCCGCCTCCGCCGTCGCGGGGCTGCGGGACCTCGATTTCCGCGGCCAGCGCGGCATCCGCGCCGGAGAGCGTCCGGGTCATGGCGGCATCGAAGGCCGGGACCTTGCCCCGGGCCTCACGCATCTCGGCAACCCCTTCGGCCGTAAGCATCAGCGAGGGATGCGCCGCCCAGGCACCGAGCGCCAACAGCGCTCCAAAGAGGGTGAATATCGTCTTTTTCATGGTTCTATTCCTTTTTTACGCCGATTCCCAGGCGGGCCAGCGGGCTGTCGGCCTGCTGCGCGAAGTCGAAATGTTCGGCATCGACATAGGCCGGTTCGAGTTCATAGAGTTTGCCCTTGACGGCGTTGCCCGTCATGGAAAGGATGCCGCCGGCATTCCAGAAGTTGCAGTCGGAAATGGAGACCTTCTCCCAGGTAGCCTCGTCGAGGCGGATCGAACGGCCGCCGCGGCCGCTGTTCGAGAAGTTGCAGCCCGTGATGTCGAGCACCTGCGGCCCGACGAGCCGCATCACCGAACCGCGCTCCTTGTTGCAGCAGTCCTCGAAGTTGCAGCGGCGGATCGTGACATAGGGTCCGGCGGTCGATTCGTCGCTGCCGCCGCGGTAGATATTGATCGGCAGGCCGAGGATGCGGTGGAACGAGCAGTTCTCGATCACCATGTCGTCGGCATTGTAACGCCCCTTGTCGTCGCGTTCGGCAGCGTAGTTGATGGCGTCACCCGAGAGGTCGCGGAACGACGAATTGCGGATCTCGACCCGTCCGGCAAAGGTGGCCTGGGTTCCCTTCACGGCGAAGAAACCGCCCTCGCCGAAGTTGTAGAATTCACAGTTGTCGATCCGGAGGTTGTAGGGGCGGATCATGTCGCGGGCCGTCGAAACACCGGCCTTGGCCAGCGCCTTGCCGTCTTCGAGCACGCCCGAGAAGGCGATCCCTTCCAGGTGCAGTTCGCCGCCGTCGGCGATGGTCACCATGTCGTCGCCCTTCTGTCCGTTGAAGCGCACCACGGGGCGTTCGCCGCCCTGCACGCCGCGGATCGTCAGCGGAACACGCACCACCATCGCACGCTGAATGGCGTAGTCGCCGCCTGCATCCGCGAGTTCGACGACCGAACCAGCCTCGGCCTGCTCGACAACGGCCGGAAGGTCCTCACCGGCCCGCACCCGGTAGATGCGGCCGGACGCCGGTTTCGTCTGCGCGGCAGGCGTATACCACGCCGCTCCCTTGCCGGCCCGCATCTCCGCCTCGGCGGGCAGCACGGGAAGCTGCGGCGTCGTATTCTCGAAGCCCTCGACCGCACATGGCGTAGCGAGCGCCACGCGGTTGTCGCGGAACGTGAAGCCGTCGGTGTGGTCCACGGCAATGAACGGCGCATCGAGCATGCGGTTGACGATCGTATTGCGTGCGAAGAGCACCCGTTCGGGCGCCAGCGTGCGTTCGAGGTCCTTGCCCGTACCGAATTCGATGTTCGAGCAGTCGATGAAGGTGTTGTCCGTCACCTCGACATTCTCGACCAGACAGTAGCGGTTGGGCAGCGAGTTGGGCACGGCGTTCATCAGTGCCAGCGCCGAGAAGAAGCGCCCGCCGGCAATGCCGACCAGCGTGTTGCGGCGCACCCGGTGCCCGGCATTCACCACGCGGATGCCGCCCGTATTGCGTTTGCCGTGGCCCACGAAGAGGTTCTCCTCCACCGTATTGCGGTCGCCGTGACGCAGAGCCAGCACACCCTCCGACTCGAAGAAGACGTTGCGGCGAATCACATTGTCGCTCGACTTGATCGAAACCACCTCGACCTCGCCGTTGCAACGGTCGAAAAGGTTCTCCTCGATCGTCGTGTTCGACGACGAGTAGGCCTGCTGCGAAGTCCCCACACGGATCGTCTCGGCACCGTTCGACCCGTAGACCGGGCGCGGTCCGAACCAGTTGTGGTCGATGCGGTGGAAATTCTGCTGGCTCCGCGGCTCGTTGAGCATCACGATGAGCGTCACGCCGAGGTTGAGTTTTCCCGTCAACGAACAGTGGTCCACGCGGTTGCGGCGTCCGTAGAGCAGGATATAGCTGTAGGCCATGTCGCGCCGTGCAGGGTTGTAGTTGTCGACGACGCACTCCGTCAGGCGGCAATGGTTGGCCACCTCGCGTCCGTTGCGGAACTCGATGACCGAACCCGAGGGGGCCTGTCCGTCGCGGAAGCAGAGACCGCTCACTTCGAGCCATTCGCCCGCCAGGCGGAGCGTCGAACCGCCGGTGATCTCCACCCCGCCGGGCGTTGCCGCCTCGATGCGGACGGGTTTCCCTTCGGTTCCGCGGCCGAGCCATTTCAGCGCCAGGTCGCGGTAGACGCCGTTCTCGATGACGATCCGGTCGCCGGGCCGCGCCTCACGCAGCGTCGCAGCCACGTCGCCCAGCGCCACGCGATACTCGCGGGCCGGAACCGACAGGGTCAGCAACGCGGCAACCGCCGCCAAAACAAGTTTGAAGTTTTTCATATCGACAAGTTCAGATTATTCGGTTTTCCACGAACAACCCGCAGCGTCGCGGATTGCATCCATGGCAGGTTGTACGTTGGGTTTGGACGGCGCCGAAGACACCGCGGGGAGTGAAACGCCGCGCTGGCGTCCGTAGAGCGTATTGCCGCTCCACGTGATGTCGGGAGCAGCGGGCTCCGTGGCACAATCCACGGCGTAGCCCGACGAGGTGGCCGAGACGGTATTGCCCTCGATCACGGTCGAAACGACCGGCACCACCTGGTTGCTCGAACGGCTCGCATAGTTGACATTCAGACCGTACTTGCAGTCATAAACCATGTTGTAGCACACCCGGGCATCCTTCACCTGCCAGTAGCCGCTCAGCGCCGGGTTCTCCTGCCCGCGGACCAGGCAGATCGCCGAACGGTAACCCGTTCCGGCCAGCCCTTCGAGGTAGTTGCGCTCGACGGTATGGCCCTCGCCGATCAGCCGGATGCCGCCCGTCCCGGACATGCCGTTTCCGACGAAGTAGTTGCCCGTGACGGTGCAGTTGTTGCCGTGACGCAGGGTCAGCGATCCCTGGCACTCGACGAAGAGGTTGCGGCGGTACGTGTTGCCGCACGACTTGTTCGAGACGATCTCGGCCTGCTCGCCGTGGCAGTGGTAGAAGTAGTTGTCCTCGACCGTGCAGGCGGCCTCCTGCATCGAGTAGTCGCTCGTGCCGATGCGGATCGTCTCCTGCCCGTTGATCGCCTTGTCGTTGTCGTCGCAGAGCGTCACGGGGCGCTCGAAGCGGTTGCCGGCGATCGTATGGCGGGGCGTCACGCCCGTTTCGAGCCACACGACCAGCAGCGTCCCGATGTTGCGCTTGTCGCGGAACGTGCAGCCCTCGACGCGGTGGTCCGTGCCGTAGAGCGAGACCCATTTGGTATCGGTTGCGGCATCCTCCTTCGTGCTGTCGCCCGTCACGGCGCAGTCCCGCACGGTACAGTGCGAGGAGCCTTTGGCCAGCGTGATGACGGCCTTGCCTTTCACCGGTTCGGGATTCCGCCACCAGAAACCGTTCACCTCGGCACAAGTTCCCGACACCGAGATGCGCGAAGCCCCCGTAAAGCAGACCGCACCGGGCTTTTCGGCCCGCAGCACGACGGGATTCTCCGCCGTCCCGGCACTTTTGAGCTCGGCAACCTGATCGCCGTAAAGGCCGTTGCGCCACACGATAACCGTCCCGGCCGCCACGGTCCCCAGCGCCTTGAGCTCCTCGGCCGAGGAGACATAGACGGTCGTCTCGGAGCCTTGTTCCCCTTCGGAGCCGGTTCCCTGTCCGGCATCTCCGGAGCCGGAAGGAACCGCTTCGGGGACCTCGCCGCCCGAACAGCCGAGCGTCTGCGCGGCCAGCAGGATCATGAAGATGAATTTGCGCATCATAGTTGTGTTTCGGAGTTTCGAACGGCCCCGGAAACCGTCCCCTTGATCGACGGAGCGGTTTCCGGGTTCGCTCCCCTATTAACCTACCAAAACCTTATCGGTTATTCGTTCAGCGTTTTCGACCAGTAGAAGTCGAACTTGATATGTCCGTTGAGATCCGTGGCCGTACCCTTGTCAGGATCGCCGCAGGTCACCTCCGTCACATGGATATAACCCTGTTTGCAGACATCGGCCAGATTCGAAGGTTTGGCGCCCTTCGTATAGGTGACGTACTGTACGACGATCACGTCGCCGACCACCCACTCGCGGGCCGATCCGAATGCCGGGGCCGAAGTACCTGCCTTCGAATCGAAGAGCGACATCGTCGAGATCGTCCCGGCCTTCACGGCCTCATAAACCTCGCCGTCCTTCTCCACATCAAAGAGGATGATCGGCGTGCCGTATGTCGTAGAGACAGACTCGCCATCGGCCGTACGATGTGCCTTGAGCTGACTGGCCGAGTTTGAAGGATTCTGCCAGGCCAGTTTTCCGTCGCTGCCGGTCGTCACGAAGAGGTAGGGCGCAATATCATAATACTGCTCGGCCGAGATGTTGTCCTTGTTGAGCGTCGAGCTGCTCTTTATAGCCGCATTGGACGCCTCCAATGCAAAGGGATCGCAAACTTCCGACAACCACGTATCAGCCGAGATGACCTCACCGCGGTCGGGCAGGAAAAAGGCGTGTTCACGCGCAAAATCAGGATAGGGATAGGTTTTCACCGAGCTGGAACCCGAACCGAGCTCCACATCCTTGTAGTAGTAGAACGGATAGATCTTGGCCGTGCCGAAATCGGCCTCGTTGCCGCCGTTGTAGAGCGCCTTGACGGCAACCTCAGTCGCCTCCGTGAAGGTCACACCCTCCGGGACGATGAACTGTGCCGAAACATCCGTCGGTTCGCCGACCAGGGCTGCTTCCACACCATCGACCTTGAAGCCCTCGATCGAAGCCAGGTTCTCGCCCGTGACGGTCACCGTCTTGCCCAGGTAGAACTTGTTGTCCGCACCGCCGTCCTCGGCCTCCATCTTCACCAGCACGGGAGTTGCCGGACCCACCGGGGTCGTATCCACCCGCCAGGCCGATGCCACCGGGGTCGTCTGCGCGGGCTCGCCCCACAAGGCCGTCAGAGCGGCCTCCGCAACGACCGGATCGGTCTGCGCAATCGACGAGGGAAACTTCACCGCCACGGCGCCAGCCTCGGCCGACACCACAATCAGATCGTAGTCGCCCCACTTCATGCCGCTCACCAGATCGAGGTTCAGACCCGTGAAGGTCACTTCGTCACCGATGGCATTCTGCGTACCCTCCTCCTGCGAGGCGGCGTCGAACTTCGGCGTATGGAGCGTAAAGAGCGTCTCGCCCGTCACGTCGATCGTCGCCGTGCCCCACTCGGCCGTGATGGCCACCTGGCTGTCACCGGCCTCGTACTCACCGGCCGGAACGGCAAACTTCAACGCCTCGGCCGTCACCTCCGTAAAGGCGGCCGACTCGACCGTCACCTCCCCGAAGTGTACGCGGGTGATCTGCTCCAGGTTACGGCCCGTAAGGGTCACCTCCGTGCCGACCGTACCCTCGGCCGGTGCATAGGCCGTAATCAGGGCATCCGTCACCGGAATCGTCACATAGTAGGGATAGTGGAAAATAACGCTTTCACCGTCAGCGCCGTAGACATCCATCCAAACCTGATAGGGAGCATCCTGCTGGGCGAGGTCCAGGGCCGGAACCTTGAATTTCAGGGTTTTGATCGTTTTTTCGGTGATTTCGGCTTCGAGGTCGCCCAGGGTGACGTGCGACACCCGGTCGAGATTGAATCCCTCGACCGAAATCTCCGTACCGACATAGGCGGGGACACTGCCGCTCTCGTCGGTCAACGGCGACAGCGTCGTCGAGTTGATCACCGGGTTGTTCCGGACATCGACCTCGTTCATTTCGGGGCCGCACGCGGTCAATGCCGCGAGCGATCCCGTCAGAAAAAGGGCCAGATATTTCGTGAATCGTTTCATCTTCGGATGTATTTCAGGTTAGTTTGCGAGTTTGGAATAGTCGTAGTCGTACTTCTGCCAGTAGATGTTGAAGGTATAGTCGCTCTTGAGCATCCGGTAATTGATGTGCGTAATGTGCATCAAGCCGATACGCTTCACATTTCGGGCAAAGTTGTTCTTACCGTCACCACCCTTTTCAACTCCGTGGTAATCATAGTAGAGCACCAGAATCACGGCATCGGGGTTCACATCCGGCGCCTCGACATTGGGTGTGAAGCAACCGTTGGACCAGTTCGAATCCTTCAGGCCGCCCGATGACGACGATACACCGATACCGCCCACGGTCTGAGCCTCGACGTCGATCGGGAAGGTCTCCTCGTCGATCTGTTCCAGCGTCTGGTTCTTCACCTTCTCGATCAGGGCACTCTCCGTCGCATTGGCAGGATTCAGGGCGCGGAATGCAAGCACGGGGGTTCCGTAGCAGTTGCCGTTGACTCCAACCATCCGGACCAGTTCGCCCTCCGAATCCTTGTACCAGAAGTTCTTCAGGATACCCGCCGAGTTTGCCGGAGCCGTGATGTTGACATTTCCGGAGCCGTTGCAGTAGAAGAAGAAATAAGGAACCACCGAGTTGTACTCCTCCTCCGTGACATTCGGCGTGAGGGCTGCCGAGCAGGTATTGGCCGTATACTTGGCTGCGATCGGATCCAATTCAGTAGCCCATACCGAGTTAGCATAGACACGACCCGTTTCGGGCGAGAAGTTGCATGCATACTGCTCAGCCTCCTTGTCATGACCCCATACGGTGATGTTCTCCCAGAACTTCACGAACGGCACATAGACCACAAAGGCTTCGCTCAGGACAATCTCTTCGTTTCCGTCGAAATATTTGGCAACCAAAGACGTGGTCGTATCGCCATCCTGGAAATTACCGGCCGGTACGGTGAAGGTCAACGACGCAGGCTGTTTCGAAACCACAGCTTCGAAGCCTCCGACGAGAATCCGGTCGATCTTGTCGAGATTTTCGCCCGTCAGCGTGATGGACTTGCCCACGGCCGTGCGCTCCAGTACGATCGGCTTGTCGAACTTCGGAACCAGACGCACGACCTCGATTGAGGGAGCCTCGTCGAGCGGTGTGGTCACCGAAGCCTCGCCGTCGAAATAACGCAGCGTGATGCGCACGTTGCCGTTCTCGACGTAGGGGACATGGGCCACGATCTCCGAAGCGCTCTGCTCGTAGATTTCACCCTCGTGGCTCTCCTCGCAGCCCTCAGCCGTGTAGAGCACCGCCTCGACGGCCGTCAGGTTCGAACCCGAGAGCAGCAGCCGGTCGCCCATGACCACCGACTCCTGCAACAGAGCCGGCTTCAACGACGGTACGGCATACGAATAGGTAAACGAAGCTTCCGATTCGCTCGTGCCGACGCTGTTTTCCAGGACGATCCGCCCGTCGCGGCCGTTGGCACCGGCCACGATCGAGAGGCGCGAGTCGGAGACTTTCTCCTTGATGACCATCTCCTGGTCGCCGATGTAGGCCTTGGTGACGCCGCTGAGCGATTGTCCCGTGATGATGATCTCGGTTCCGACCGGTCCCGACGCGGGCGAGAAGGATTCAATGACGGGGGATTGTTTCACCACCTCGTTCACATAGGTCTTGTCGCAGCCCGCCGCAAACAACATCCCGGCGGCAGCGGCAAAAGCACATATCTGATTTGTGATTCGTTTCATAGGTTTTTGCTGTTATCGGTTTAGTAGCCGGGGTTCTGGGCCACGTCGGGGTTGATATTGATGACCGAAATGGGGATCGGGAGCAGCACTTGCCACTCCGAGATGGGATTGACCGTGTAGTCATACTCGGAGTAGAAGATCTCCGACGAGAAGAAGTTGTTGACCGTCGACACGGCGACATCCCAACGCATCAGGTCGAACCAGCGCTGGTTCTCGCAGGCCAATTCCAGGCGTCGCTCGTTGCGCACGGCCTCACGGAACTGATATTTCGACGACAGATCTGCGGAGGTATAGGCTGCAACCCCGGCCCGCTCGCGGATCATATTCAGATAACGCATCGCCTCGTCCGTGGGACCCGACGTCTCGTTGATCCACTCGGCCAGCAGCAGCGCCACGTCGCCCACACGCAGTACGGGCCAGTCATTCTCGCCGTCATACTCGGTGGTGATCGTCGAGAGGAACTTGTCGCACCAGCGTACCTCGACGGTCTGCTCCGTCGTGGCGTTGTAGTAGCTCTCCTTGAGGGTCACTTCCTTGCGTTTGTCGGGGTTCTCGGCCGTACCGTTGTTGTTGTAGGCCGACACCAGGTCGTCCGAAGGATAGTTGTAGTGCTTGGGCGAGCCCATGATCACGTTGTTGCCGTTGTTCAGCGGGCCGAAGAGCGTTCCGAAGGGGCATCCCAGCCCGACGTTGCCCGAGAGGTAACGCACGGCGAAGATGATCTCCTTGTTCATCTCGTTGTCGATCGAGAAGATCTGATCGTAGGGAACCAGATCGGCGCCGCTCTGCGGATTCCCGGCCGAGGCCAGCACGTCGCGCAGCAGATCACCGGCCTTCATGTAGTTCTCCGAACCCACCTCGTAGCGGGTCATGTAGACCTTGGCCAGCAGGCCCTTGGCTGCGGGCATCGTCGCACGCCCCAGGTCGGCTGCCGCCGACTGTTCGGGGAGCATGTTGTTGTCGATGATCGCGTTCAGGTCGCCCTCGATCAGCGCGTAGATCTCCTCCACGGGCGAACGCTGCATGTAGCGGGCCTCATCGGCACCGGTCTTCTTCGTGACGAGGAACACCGGGCCCCACAGCCGCACGAGGTTGAAATAGAGGTGTGCCCGCAGGAACATCGCCTCCCCTTCGTACTGGGCACGCAGCGTGGGGTCATCCACGACATCGACATAGGAGATCACCTTGTTGGCGCGGTCGATGGCGGCATAGCAGGCGTTCCAGTAATCCTCGACCCAGGTATGCGCCGTCGTAACGCCACCCTGGTCGAGCTGTTCGATGAGTTTCGTATCCTGCGATGTGGAGCCGTTCGCCCGCATACGGGTATTGTCCGAGCGGAGTTCGGTCACGGCCCATTCATAGTACATGACATCGTGCAGTCCGTTGTAGGTGCCGATCACGAGGTTATTGACCGCCTCAGCATTCGTCACATACTCGTCGGCCGCGGTTTCGGAATAGGGGTACTGATCCAGGTTGCAGGCACCCAGTGCCAGCGTCAGGATCACAGAACCGATATATTTGAAAGTCGTTTTCATCTTCGTTCCGGGGTATTAGAAGTTAAGGTCGATGCCGAACGTAAAGGTCGACGTGAGCGGGAAGCCGCCGCGCTGGTAGCCGTCGATCAGCGGGCTGGAGTAGTTGCCCGAAGTCATGCGCGACTCGGGGTTGATGCCCTTGTAGTCCTTGCTCCAGAGATAGAAGAGGTTGGTACCCGTCACATAGAAGCGCAGGCCCCGCAGTCCGAGTTTTCCGGCAGCCTTTTTGGGAAGGGTGTAACCGACCGTCAGATCGCGCAGACAGAGATACGACGCATCCTGCAGTCCGAGATCCGTCAACATGATGTCGTAACCGTTCTTGGCATAGGGGGTCTTACCGTCACCCGGATGCGTCGGGCTCACCCAACGGTCCTCCATGTAGGCGCGGTTGTACTTGTGCGATTCGGTATAGAAGACATCGCCGTTGAAGACCGTAACGCCCTGTACACCCTGCAGGAGGAACGAGACGTCGAAGTTTCCGATACGGAAGTTGTTGGTCATGCCCCACGTGAAGTCGGGATAGGGATCGCCCAGCACCACGCGGTCGTTGTCGTTGAGTTCTCCGTTGCCGTCGGCATCCAGCAAGCGCAGACCGCCCGGCACGTCACCGGCAAAGTGCGGATTGGCTTCGATCTCCTCCTGTGTGTTCCATACGCCGATGCTCTTGAAGCCGTAGTATTGGATCAGGGGTTCGCCGACGCGTGCGATGTAGCTTTCGGAGCGTTCTCCCTGGGTAATGACCTGCGATTCGCCGCCGATCTCAAGGAGCTTGTTCCGCGTAAGCGAGAAGTTCACGGTCGTCGACCACTCGAAGTTCTTGCGATTGAACTGGTGCGTATCGAGTTGGATCTCGACACCGGCATTGCGGACCTTGCCGATGTTGTTCCAGTAGTATTGGAAACCGGTGAACGACTGCGTGGGCTGTTCGAACAGCAGGGCGCGGGTCACCGAGTAGTATCCGTCGAAGGTCAGGGCGATGCGGTTGTCGAGGAATCCGGCATCGAGACCGAAGTTCCATTCGTCGGTCTGCTCCCAGGTAATGTTCGAGTTGGCGAGCGTCGAGGAGGTGTTGGCGGCGCCGGGGATCAGCGTTCCGTTGCCCGATCCGGTGGGATAGTTGGCCGGGTTGAGCACTTCGAGGGCTGCGACATAGTCGATGCTGTTGTTACCCGTCACACCGTACGAAGCGCGGAGTTTAAGGTTCGAGAAGACGCGCTGCTCCTTCATGAACTGCTCCTCGGAGATACGCCATCCGACCGAAACCGAGGGGAACCAGGCGTTGCGGTTGCCCGAGGAGAAGAGCGACGAGCGGTCCAGACGCAGCGAAGCCGACAACAGGTAACGACCGTCGTAGCTGTAGGAGACACGTCCCAGATAGGACTCCAGCACCTCGTTCGGGTAGCGGAACGTACCGGTTCCGGAGCCGTTTCCGTTGTTTTCGGAGGCCAGTTCGAAGATCGTGGCGGCGTTGAGCGTGTGGATATTGTCGGTGGGGAATCCCGTACCGGTCAGGGCGACGTTCTGCACGCGGGTCGACTCGGCCGTGTAACCGGCCAGGATGTCGAGGTCGTGACATCCGAACGTGCGGTTGTAGTTCAGCGTGTTCTCGGAGAGCAGGTCGACGTAGAGCATACTGGTGAAGGTGGCTTCACTGGCCGTACCGTCCTTTGTGGCGTTCTTGTTGGCATAGCTGTACGAGGGGCGGTAACGCACGTTCACACCATTCGAGGTTTTGAACGTCAGACCCTTGCAAATATCGACCGTCAGATAGACGTTGGCCAGGCCCTGGAAGTTTTCGCTCCAGCGCGTGGTGTTGGCCATCACGCTGCGGGGGTTGTTGTTGGCCGAGTTGAAGGGCGACACACCCGTGGTATTGAAGGTCGGATTTCCATACTCGTCGGGGTCTCCGATCGGGCCGAAGAGGTTGTTGAAGTGGCTGCCGCGGGCGAATCCCGTATAGCCGGTCAGAGCGGTGGTCCAGTCGTTGTGATAGACCGGAAGGAACGAGGGCGTGCGGTAGAAGTCGATGAAGTTGTTGCGCGGGCGCGAGGACTTCTGGTAGTTGGCCGAGACGTTCACGCCGAAGGAGACGCTTTTCGAGAGATTGGCATCGACCTTGGTGCGGAAGGTGACCTTCTGGACCTCGTTCTGGAGCATGATGCCCTGATCACGGGTCCAGGCCGCCGACGAATAGTAACGGATGTCGCGCTTGCCGCCCTGAACGGAGAACTGGGCGTTGGTCACGCTGGCCACGTCGCGCAGACCTTCGCGCTGCCAGTCCGTCGAGCCGATGTTCTGTTCGATCCAGGCCGCGAGTTTGTCCTGGGTCTTCACGGCCGGGCCACCCCAGGCGGCCTCTTTCTCCTGCCACTGGAGGTACTCCGTAGCGGTAAGCAGGTCGTGGAGCTGATAGGCCCACTTGACACCCTGATAGAGTTTGACCGAGTAGCGGGGTTTTTCCGACGAACCGCTCTTGGTCGTGATCATGATGACGCCGTTTGCGGCGCGCGAACCGTAAATGGCGGCCGAAGCGGCATCCTTCAGGACTTCAATGGACTGAATATCCGAGGGGTTGAGCGTCGACAAACCGTCGGGAACGGGATAGCCGTCGATGATGACGAGCGGCGAGCTGTCGGCCGAGATCGAGCCCGTACCGCGCACGCGGATCGAGGGCGTGACACCCACTTCGGAGGTCGTGTTGTTGATCGTCAGACCCGGGATCTGGCCCTGGAGTGCGGTTGTGACGTCGGAGACAGGGCGGTCGGCGAGCACGTCGCCGTCGATCTTGGCGATCGAGCCGGTAAGGTGCGACTTTTTCTGCACGCCGTAACCGACAACGACGACTTCATCGAGCGCGGCGGCTTCGGGTTCCATCTTGACATTGATCTCCGTCTGCTTGCCGACTTTGATCTCGACTTTTTTATAGCCGACATAGGAGAACTCGATCACGGCATCCTCGCCCGGAACGGCCAACGAATAGGAGCCGTCGATACCGGTCGCGGTTCCGGTTGCGGGGGGGGGATTTTTGACCACTACGGAGACTCCAATCAGCGGTCCCTGCTCATCGGAGACCACACCACGGATCGTGATCTTTTGTGCATAGGCGGTCACCGTGCCGAGCAGCAACGCCGCGAGCAACAGCAGTGACCTTGACAGGTAATTTTTAGCCATCATGCAGTTTTAAGTTACAGGTTAGTTATTGATTATATGGCTATTGCATGCGTCCAAAACCGGCTATTTGGTAGACCAAACTGGTAATCCAAACTGGTAGACCAATTTTGAACCGTGCACAAAGATATAGAAAAAAAGAGAATACGCGCAAGTTTCCGCAAGATTTTTTTGCCTTTCGAAGTCATTTTTTCCGCTTTTCATCCCGCGAGCCGGAACAAGCATACATATCCGCGGAAAGAAGGTAAGAGTCAGACTGCTGAAAAAGTCGGGAAAAGAGTCCGGATTTCCTCGGAACGATTCCCGACACATTCCGACGGAGGTCGAACAGTGTCCGGAAAGACTCCGACAACCTCGGAATACGAAATTTCCGGTCCGGCAACCGTTTAAAATTAACACTTTTACACGAAACCGACAATTCGAAGTATGATTTTCGAGAATTTAGACCTTATTAATAATAAACAGGTACAAAAAGTTGCCTTTTTACAAAAAATTCGTAATTTTGTAGGGAACCGAAGGATAAACCAACCGCTGCTTATGCCTAAACGAGAACTTTTGCTCGGAGACGAGGCCCTCGCGCTGGGAGCACTCCACGCAGGGCTGTCGGGCGTCTTCGCCTACCCGGGCACCCCGTCCACCGAAATCACCGAATACATCCAGGGTCACCCGCTGGCTGCCGAACGCGGCGTGCACCGCACCTGGTCGGCCAATGAAAAGACTGCCATGGAGGAGGCCCTTGGCATGTCGTTCGTCGGCAAACGCGCCATGGTCTGCATGAAACACGTCGGGCTGAATGTCGCCGCCGACGCCTTCGTCAACTCCGCAATGACCGGCGCCCACGGAGGCCTGGTCGTCGTCGTGGCCGACGATCCCTCGATGCACTCCTCACAAAACGAACAGGACTCACGCTTCTACGGGCAGTTCGCCCTGATCCCGATCCTCGAACCCGCCTCCCAACAGGAGGCCTACGACATGGCCCGGGCAGCTTTCGACCTCTCCGAACGCTTCCAGATTCCCGTGCTGATGCGCCTGACGACCCGCATGGCCCACTCCCGGGCCGTGGTCGAGGTTGCAGAGCCGCGAGACACGAACCCCCTGAGCTATCCGGAACAGCCACGCCAGTGGGTTCTCATGCCCGGGAACTCCCGCCTGCGCTACAAGGCGCTGATCGACGACTGCGCCCGGCTGGAAAACGAAGCCGTCCGAAGCCCCTTCAACCGCTACACCGAAGGGCCGGACCGCCACCTCGGTATCATCGCCTTCGGAATTGCCCGCAACTACCTGATGGAGAACTATCCGGAGGGATGCCCCCATCCGGTGCTGGAGATCGCGCAGTACCCGTTGCCGCAGGAACTCGTGCGGCGGCTGGCGGCGGAGTGCCAGGAGCTGCTGATCATCGAGGAGGGGCAGCCGCTCGTCGAACAGGCCGTGCGGGGCGTGCTGCCCGCACCGCTGAAGATCCGCGGGCGTCTGACCGGCGAACTCCCCCGCACCGGAGAGCTCACCCCCGACAGCGTGCGCGCCGCACTGGGACTCGCCCCGCACCGCGCCCATGCCGCCAGTGAGATCGTCGTGCCGCGTCCGCCCGCCCTCTGCCAGGGATGCGGACACCGCGACATGTACACCGCGCTGACGGAAGTCGTGCGCGAATTCCCCGACGGGAAGGTCTTCAGCGACATCGGCTGCTACACCTTAGGGTGGCTGGCGCCGTTCCACGCCATCGACACCTGCGTCGACATGGGCGCCTCGATCACCATGGCCATCGGCGCCGCACACGCGGGGCAGCACCCCACCATAGCCGTCATCGGCGACTCGACCTTCACCCATTCGGGCATGACGGGCCTGCTGGATGCCGTCAACGAAGGGGCCGACATCACGGTGGTGATCTCCGACAACCTCACCACGGGCATGACCGGCGGTCAGGATTCCGCCGGTACGGGACGCCTGGAGCAGATCTGCGCCGGGATCGGCGTCGACCCGGCCCACATCCGCGTGGTGGTTCCGCTGCCGAAGAACCGCGAGGAGATGAAGCAAATCCTCCGCGAAGAGATCGCCTACAAGGGCGTTTCGGTGATCATCCCGCGCCGCGAGTGCATCCAGACCGCCAAACGCCTCGCCGCCGCCAAAAACAAGTAAATCCGCAAACGCCATGAAAAAAGACATCATACTCTCGGGCGTGGGAGGACAGGGGATCCTCTCCATCGCCACCGTGATCGGACACGCCGCCCTGGCCGAGGGGCTGCAGCTCAAGCAGGCCGAGGTCCACGGCATGAGCCAGCGCGGCGGTGACGTGCAGTCACACCTGAGGATCTCCTCCCGGGAGATCCGTTCGGACCTCATTCCGCGCGGCGGTGCCGATCTGATCGTTTCGCTCGAGCCCATGGAGGCGCTGCGTTATCTGCCGTGGCTCGCGGCCGAGGGGTGGGTGGTGACCGGCACGACACCGGTAGTCAACATCCCGAACTACCCCGACGAAGCGGACCTGAAACGGGAGCTGCAGGGCCTGCCGCATGTCATCCTGCTCGACGCCGAAGCGCTGGCCCGCGAAGCGGGATCGCCGCGTTCGGCCAACATGGCCCTGCTGGGCGCCACGGCCCCGCTCCTGGGCATCGAGGCCGGGCAACTCGAAGCCGGCATCCGCGCCATCTTCGCCCGCAAGGGCGAGGCCGTCGTCGGGGCAAACCTCGCAGCTTTCCGCGCAGGCTATGAAACCGCTCAAAAACAGACCGGACGATGAACGCACCTTTCGACCGCCGCTTCCTGCAGGAGGCGCTCAAACAGCTGGACATCGCGGATATCGCCCGGGCGACGATCCGCCAGTCGGGCGACATCGCCCGCATCATGGAACGCACGACAGGCGAAGAGTTCCTACACCTGGAGATGGGCGTTCCGGGGCTGCCGCCCGAACGGGTGGGCGTCGAGGCCGAACGCCGGGCGCTGGCCGACGGAGTCGCCTCGCAGTACCCCAACATGTACGGCATTCCGGAGTTGAAAGAGCAGGCCGCACGCTTCATCCGTGCCTACCTCGACGTGAAGATCGACCCCCGGGGCTGCATCCCGACGGTCGGCTCGATGCAGGGGAGTTTCACGACCTTCCTGCTCTGCTCGCAGCTCGATCCCGCCAGGCGGAAGATCCTCTTCATCGACCCCGGCTTCCCCGTACAGCGGAGCCAGGTGCGCATCCTCGGCATCCCGAACGACTCGTTCGACATCTACGACTTCCGCGGTGAAAGGTTGGGTCCGAAACTCGAAAGCTATCTCGCCCGGGGCGACGTGGCGGCCATCGTCTATTCGAATCCGAACAACCCGTCGTGGGTCTGCCTCACCGAAGAGGAGCTGCGCACGATCGGCGAACTGGCCACGCGCTACGACGCCATCGTCATCGAGGACCTGGCCTACCTCTGCATGGACTTCCGCAAGCCGCTCGGCCGCCCCTTCGAGGCGCCGTACCAGGCCACCGTGGCCCGCTATACGAAGAACTGGATCCTGCTGATCTCCGGTTCGAAGATCTTCAGCTATGCCGGGCAGCGGATTGCCGTGGCGGCCTTCTCCGACACACTGTTCCGGCGCGAATACCCGGCGCTGCGCGAACGCTACGGCATCGGGCGCCTGGGCGACGCCTATGTTCTGACGTTCCTCTACGCCTCCTCCTCGGGGACGAGCCACTCGGCCCAGCACGCCCTGGCGGCGATGTTCCGGGCCGCGGCCGACGGAGCGTTGGATTTCGTGGGCGAGATCGCGGAGTACGGCCGCCGGGCCCGACTGACGAAGGAGATCTTCCTCCGCCACGGGTTCCGCATCGTCTACGACAAGGACCGCCACGAAAAGATCGGTGACGGATTCTTCTACACGATCGGCTACGGGACGATGACCAGTGCCGAGTTGCTGAGCGAACTGCTGCTGTGCGGCGTCTGCGCCATTTCGCTCTCCTCGACCGGGAGCCGCCAGCACGGCATCCGGGTCTGCGTCTCGCAGATGAACCGCCCCGAACAGTTCGGACTGCTTGACCACCGTCTCGCTCTCTTTGCCGAGAACCACCCGTTGTAAGAAAAACCAGATCTGCCATGCCATACACGACAGCCGCGGAGGCGGTAAAACTCATCCAATCGGGCCAGAGCGTCTACATCCAGGGCAGCACGTCGATTCCCGAGGTGCTGGTCGCCGCGCTGGCCGAGCGGGGCGGGGAGCTGCACGGCGTGAAGCTCTACTCGGCCTTCGCCGTAGGAGCCCACGAGGCACCCTACTGCCGACCCGAATTCCGCGAATCGTTCCTCGTGAACAGCCTCTTCGTGGCCAACAACATCCGCCGCTGGCTCGCCGACGGATACGGGCAGTCGATTCCGGCCTTCCTGGGCGAAATCCCGGGGCTGTTCCGCGACGGCACGATTCCATTGGACGTGGCGCTGATCAACGTCTCGCCCCCGGATGCCGACGGTTACTGTTCGTTCGGCGTCTCGGCCGACCTGGCGGTTTCGGCCGTGGAGTGCGCCCGGACCGTCATCGCTCAGGTCAACCGTGCCATGCCCTTCTCCTACGGCGATGCCGTCATCCATTCGTCGCGGTTTGCGGCGGCCGTGGAGGTCGATTCGCCGCTGGTGGAGGTCCCGACGGCCGTGCCGACCGAAACCGAGCTGCGTATCGGACAGGCCATCGCCGAGCTGATTCCCGACGGCGCCACGCTGCAGATCGGTGTCGGCGGCATCCCGAACGCCGTACTGGGGGCGCTGAAAGGCCATAAACATCTCGGGCTGCACACCGAAGCGATGACCGACGGTGTGCTTCCGCTGCTGGAGAGCGGCGTGATCGACAACTCGCAGAAGGTTGTCATGCCCGGCATTTCGGTGGCCTCGCTGGCCCTCGGGTCGCGCCGCCTGTACGACTACATGGACTACCGCAAGGACCTTGTGATGAAAGATGTGGCGTGGACCAACGACCCGTTCCGCATCCGCCGGAACCCGAAGGTCATGGCCGTCAACTCGGCCGTGGAGGTCGATCTCACGGGACAGGTGTGCGCCGATTCGGTCGGCGAGCGCATCATCTCGGGCGTCGGCGGCCAGCACGACTTCATGTACGGAGGCGCGCTCTCCGAGGGTGGCAAGACCTTCATCGCCATGCCGTCGATGACCCCGAAGGGTGAGTCGAAAATCAAGGCGCTGCTGACCCCCGGAGCCGGGGTGGTGACGACACGCCACATGATCCAGCACGTCGTCACGGAGTACGGCGTGGCACACCTCCGGGGCAAGAACCTCGCCGAACGGGCCCGGGCGCTGATCTCGATCGCCCACCCGTCGGTCCGCGAAGAGCTGGAACGCGCCGCCGCCGAACGCTACGGTTACTCGTTCCTGCGCATGAAGGGATGATCCGGGAAGAGGGGGGGGGCGGCAGGCGACCCAAAAGCCGCTTCAGGGCCTCTTCGGCGTCCGCAACCAGCCCCAACCGCCATTCACATCCACGAAAAGCCCGGTCTCCACAACGGGAATCGGGCTTTTTGCGTATCTTTGCCCCATCAAACCCGACCTGTTTCCAATCATGCTCCGCAAATACCTCTTCTTCGACCTCGACGGCACGCTGACCGACCCCATGGAGGGGATCACCCGCTCGGTGGAGTACGCCCTGCGCCACTTCGGCATCGAGGTGGCGGACCGCCGCGAACTCTGCCCCTTCATCGGGCCGCCGCTGGCCGACTCGTTCCGCGAACGCTACGGCATGAACGAGGCCGAGACCGCCGCGGCCATCGCCAAGATGCGCGAATACTTCGCCCCGAAGGGGATCTTCGAAAATGAACTCTACCCGGGGATCCCGGAGTTGCTGGCCGACACGGCAGCGGCCGGATGCGTCAACGTCATGGCGACGTCGAAACCCGAACCCTTCGCCCGGCGGATCGCCGAACATTTCGACATCGCCCGCCACTTCCGCCTCATCGCCGGAAGCGACCTCGACGGTTCGCGCACCTCGAAGGCCGAGGTGATCCGCCACGCCCTCGCGCAGTTGCGAATCGCCCCGGAGGAGGCCGTCATGATCGGCGACCGCCGCTACGACATCGAGGGTGCCGCCGCCGCAGGCCTCGACTCCGTAGCCGTAGGCTGGGGATACGCCGCACCCGGGGAACTGGAGGCCGCACGCCCCGGCCATTTCGCCGCGGATGTCGGGGCCCTGCGGCGGCTGTTGCTCTGAATCCGTCCGGCACCGCACTTTTCAGCCCGAAAACGGCGGCAATCCGGAAAATTTGACCTACTTTTGCAACAGTTTCAACCGCCCAACAGATGGAATGGCTTAAAGACCTGATTCTCGAACCCTCGGCCCTGCAGGCCGTCGTGGTGATTTCGCTGATCTCCTCGGTCGGGATCGGGCTGGGCAAGATCCGCTTCTTCGGCATCTCGCTCGGCACGGCCTTCATCTTCTTCACCGGCATCCTCGCCGGACACCTCGGGCTGCGGCTCGACCCCGCAATGCTGACCTATGCCGAGAGCTTCGGACTCATCATCTTCGTCTATGCCTTAGGATTGCAGGTCGGTCCCGGATTCTTCAGCTCGATGCGCGCCGACGGACTGCGCCTGCTCTCCCCGGCCATCGGGCTCATCATCCTCGGCACGCTCCTCGCCGCCGTCATGAGCTATACGTTCGACATCGCCATGCCCGACATGTCGGGCATCCTGTGCGGCGCCACGACCAACACCCCGGCCCTGGGTGCCGCCCAGCAGGTTCTCAAGCAGCTGGGCATGGACGACAGCGGCGCAGCGCTGAGTTGCGCCGTGACCTATCCCCTGGGCGTCGTCGGCGTAATCCTGGCCATCGCCCTGCTGCGCAAGCTCTTCGTCCGCCCCTCGGACCTTCCCGGGCCCGATGCCGAGCACCGCAAGAACGTCTTCATCGCCAGCTACCACATCACCAACCCCGCGCTCTTCGGCCGAAGCGTCCACGACATCGCCGTCCAGAGCCACCACCACTTCGTGATCTCACGCCTCTGGCGGAACGGGCAGGTCTCGATCCCCACCTCGGACAAAACCCTGCAGCAGGATGACGTGATCCTGGTCATCACCACCCCCGGAGAGGCCGAAGCCCTGCGGATGATCTTCGGAGAACAGGAGCAGAAGGACTGGAACAAGGAGAATATCGACTGGAATGCCGTCGACAGCCAGCTCATCTCGCAACGCATCCTCGTCACGCGGCCCGAAATCAACGGCAAGAAACTCGCGCAACTGCGCCTGCGCAACAACTACGGCATCAACATCAGCCGCGTCTACCGTTCGGGCGTGCAGCTGCTGGCCACGCCCGACCTGCGGCTGCAGTTGGGCGACCGCCTCACGGTCGTGGGCGAAGCCCAAGCGATCCGCAACGTGGAGAAGATCCTCGGCAACGCCGTGAAGAGCCTCAACGAACCCAACCTCATCGCGGTCTTCATCGGGTTGATCCTCGGGCTCACGCTCGGAAGCATCCCGGTGTCGGTCCCCGGCATCTCGATACCCGTCAAACTCGGGCTCGCCGGAGGTCCGATCATCGTCGGGATTCTGATCGGCACCTTCGGGCCCCGGCTACACATGATCACCTACACCACCCAGAGCGCCAACCTCATGCTGCGCGCACTGGGGCTCTCGATGTACCTCGCCTGCCTGGGGCTCGACGCCGGGCAGCACTTCTTCGAGACGGTCATGCGGCCCGAAGGGCTCCTCTGGCTCGGGGCCGGATTCGTCCTGACCTTCGTTCCGGTGGTGCTGGTCGGGCTCTTCGCCCTGCGGGTGCTGAAGGTCGACTTCGGCTCCGTCTCGGGGCTGCTCTGCGGCAGCATGGCCAACCCCATGGCCCTCAACTACGCCAACGACACCATCGAGGGCGACAACCCCTCGGTCTCCTACGCCACGGTCTATCCCGTCTGTATGTTCCTGCGCGTGATTATCATCCAGGTGCTGCTGATGCTTACGTTGTAAGCCTTGGAGTCAAAAAACGGCTCCGAAAACGCCTCAACATATTCCCTACGCACGCAATTTCTCCGGACCGGATGTGAAGAACTAATTCAGAATTCGGAAGACCTCACCCTCGAAATTGGGAGTGAAAACACCTTTCCCGAAATTTTCCCGGATTTCGCGCGGCGTCCAGAAACGCCCGCCGTCGAGCTCGTCGCTCGGACGTATCGCCCCGTCATAGAGCGTGCGGTAGACGTGGACCAGTTCGTATTCGCGCTCCGAACGGAAGGGATAAACCGCCACGGCTTCGGGCTTGAAATCGACGATACCCAGCTCCTCGCGCACCTCGCGCCGCAGGGCCTCCTCGATCGACTCGCCGTAATCGACATGCCCGCCGACGGCCGTATCCCAGCGTCCGGGCTGAATATCCTTCCACAAGGGGCGGCGCTGCAGGTAGAGTTCCCCGCGCGAATTGAAGACATGGAGGTGCACCACCGGGTGCAGCAGCATCGAGCCGCTGTGGCATTCGCCGCGCGTGGCCCGTCCGACGACCCGTCCCGAAAGATCGACCACCGGGAAGATCTCCGCTTGATTATCGTTCTGCATGACGAGGGTATTTATGGATATAGATCATGGTGGCGACCATGCCGAGCAGTACGAAGAGCGCACCCGGCAGTGCCGTGTATTCATATCCCAGTCCGCGGTCGATCGGGAGTCCTCCGACATAGGCCCCCAAAGCGTTTCCGAGATTGAAAGCCACTTGGACAAGGGCTGCCCCGAGCATCTCGCCACCACGGGAGTTTTCGAGAATCAGCAGCTGCTGGGGCGACGATACGCAGAAAAGAGATCCGGTCGTCAGACACATCAGCGCCACGGAGAGCGACGGAATATGCGCCCCGAAAAAGACCCCGCACAAAGCCAATACCGCCACGGCCTGCGTACTGCGCACAACCTTCTCGGGCGAATAACGGTCGGCATAATGGCCGCCGATCAGATTGCCGGCAAACATGCCGAACCCTGCCAGCATGATCAGCAAGGTCAACCGATCGGGCTGAAAGCCGGAGGTATGAATCAGCAACGGACTCACGTAACTGTACCAACAGAAAATACCTCCGTTACCGAGCATCACCGCCGCAAGGACCAACCACGGTCCGGTCTGTTTCAGAAACCGGAACTGTCCCTTGAGCCCCGTATCGGGCAATGGCGGAAGAGCCGGGACCCAAAGCCGGATGAGCAGCGTGGCCACGGCGCCCCATGCGGCAACGATTGCGAAGGTGGCCCGCCAGGTCACGGCTCCGCTGATAAAGGTCCCGAGCGGCACCCCGAAGAGGTTGGCAATGGTCATGCCCACCACCATGATCGAAACGGCTTCGGCACGATGCCCTTCGTCGGCCACCCGTTCGGCCACGATCGATCCCACACCGAAGAAGGCCCCATGAGGAAGTCCCGACACAAAGCGCATAAGCAACAGCGTCCAATAGTTCGGAGCCAGCGCCGCGCATAAATTCCCGAAGATAATCAAGGCCGTCAGCGCCAGCAGGATCCGCTTCAGAGGGCGTTTGCGGGCTACCAGAACCATAAGCGGCGCTCCGAAGCAGACGCCCAGCGCATAGGCCGAAATCAGATGCCCGGCTTCGGGGATCGAGATGCCGAGGCTGCGCGCGATATAGGGAAGAATCCCCATCATCACGAATTCCGACATACCAAGCGCCAGCGTACCGAAAGCCAGCGCTATCAGGCTTTTTTTCATGAATATTGTCTCATTAACCGGCCGCAAAAGTAACGAAAAAAGAGGGAACCCGTCTCCCTCTTCCCTCTTTTTTTCACTTCCTCGGAGCCTGCACGTTCAGGCCGTCCCGATCAGAGCTCCGGACCCGACTCGCGGGGCTGTCCCACCTCGAAGCCCAATGCGTGCATCCACTCCACCGTGGCCGGATCGACCAGATCGTTGCGGTCCGTCCAGCGGAGCTCCTCAATGTAGCGCTTCTTGCGCTCCTCCAGGGCCTGCTGCAACGGGAATCTCGGATGGGGAAGCTGCGACTTCTCCTGCCGTAGCGAGGGTCGGATCGTCCGGTCGAAGACATCCGCCTGAGTCGGCCGCCGGGCCCCCTCCCACTTGAAGCCCTTCAGGAAGAGATCCAGATCGGCCGGGATCTTCTCCATCGGGTAGATGTTCCAGACCGGATCCTTGCGGTAGGTGATCGTCACGATCTGCTTCTGCTCGATATAGAACGACGCATCGCCGCTCTCGATCACCCCTACGCCCGTAATCTGCGGAGGTTCGCCATCCTGCATGTAGTAGATCGTCTGGGCATTACCGTTCACGTCGTCGCGGTAGATCTCGTTGTCGCGGAACCACGCCGTCATCTGCTTGCCCGCCACCTGATTGTAGTGGGCCGTATCGATCTGCGCAACCATCATCGGGCTCCCCACAAACTCCGCATGGGTAATCTGCTGGTTCGCCGTATAGATGTCCATCACATCCGAGGTGATCTGGTTCGCCTGGTTCCACAGCACGGGATCAATGTAGAGATGAATCGTGGAGTCGGTGCTGATCGAGGTCATCGAATCGCAGGCGGCCTGGAAGTCAGAACGGTAGATCCTCACATTACGAAAACCCTTCATCAGCCGGTAGATCGAGTCGGCCGGTACGGCCAGCGAATCGGCCGTGTCGGCCGGAATCATCCGTGCCGCGGAATCCGCTGCCGCCAGCGAATCGGCCATCAGCATCATCAGCGAATCCTGCTCCCGGACACTGCGGTCGATCAACGAATCGATCTCGCGCAGCGCCGCCAGTTCGGCCGGATCGATCGGGCGTTTTTTGCCCTTGCGGGCGGCCCGGAGCTGCCGCGCCCGGAGTTTCGATTCGAGTTTCA